>JABMDH010000032.1:35026-39510 GCA_015904075.1 Nitrospira sp. | reverse complement strand
CGTTGAGCGCCGACTCGGAGAGCGCTTCCGGAGAAGGCCATCCGTACTTATCCAACAGCGGCCGTTCGAGCGAACCTCCGTTGACGCCGACACGGATCGGAATGCCATGATCATTGACCGCTTTGATCACTTCTTCAACTTTCCACCAGGCGCCGATGTTGCCGGGATTGATCCGGACGCAATCGACGACTGCCGCAGCTTTCAAAGCAAGACGGTAATCAAAGTGAATGTCCGCGATCAACGGCACCGTCATCGCCGCTTTGATCTGAGGGAGCACTGCGGCGGCTTCCTCATCCGGCACGGCCACCCGGATAATTTCACACCCGGCGGCCTCCAGCTGAAGAATCTGCTCGACGGTCTTTCCGACATCCCGCGTGTCGGTTGAGCACATCGACTGTACGGACACCGGCGCATCGCCGCCGACTTTGACCTTGCCGACCTGAACCTGCCGAGTTTTGCGTCTGGTAATGTGCATAGGAGCTGTTAGTACTTCTCAATCCGATTTTTCATTCACCACTCATGACCCTACATGTACCACTCGCGCTTCACACTCAGCTGCCCTGCTCGTCTCCAAGCGGGTGCTGGCTTCCCGACGCAACACCCGTAAACCGGCCCTTAGCCGGTGCCGGGGTGCTGCCGATGAGTTCCTTGACGCTCTGGTAAATTCCTTCGGCGGTCAACCCGTACCGCTCGCGCAGGAAGTCTTGCGGGCCCTGTTCGATATACCAATCCGGCAGCCCAATAACCTTCGTCGTCACATCGTTGACCCCGGCTTCGGATAGGGTTTCAAGCACCGCGGATCCAAACCCGCCCATTCTGCACCCTTCCTCAACGGTGACGACGTAACGCACCCGTTTCGCGACATCTGCAATGAGTGCCTGATCGAGCGGCTTCGCAAATCTGGCATTGACCACAGCCGTGGAGACACCTTCCTGACTGAGACGCTCGGCGGCCTGATGAGCTTGCCAGACCGACACCCCGATCGCGATAATCGCGACCTCCGTCCCATCCTTAATCAACTCTCCTTTGCCAATGGGCAATACCTGAGACGCCGCATCCATCGTCACTCCGAGGCTGACGCCACGCGGATATCGCACGGAAATCGGACCGTTGTACTGCACGGCAGTCTTCATCATATGCTGTAATTCGTTTTCATCTTTCGGCGCCATCACGACCATGTTGGGAACATGGCGCAGATACGCGTAGTCGAACGCGCCATGGTGCGTCGTCCCGTCTTCGGCCACGAGCCCCCCGCGATCGATGCAAAACACAACGGGAAGATTCTGTGTCGCCACATCGTGCACCACCTGATCGTAAGCCCGCTGAAGAAAGGTCGCATACATGGCCACAACCGGCTTCACGCCCTGCGTCGCCAATCCAGCCGCAAAGGTCACGGCATGCTGTTCAGCAATGCCCACGTCATAGATACGATCCGGGAACTCTTTCTCGAATGCCGTGAGTCCGGTGCCCTCGCACATTGCCGCTGTAATAGCCACGATGCGTTTGTCTTCTCGGGCCAACTTGACCAGCGTATCCATGGCAATCGCGGTATAGGACGGGCGCGCAGCCTTCTTCGCAGGTGCCCCGGTTTCGCGCACAAACGGCGGACACGCATGAAACCACACCGGGTTCTTCATGGCAGGCTCGTAACCAAGCCCCTTTTTGGTTATAACGTGGAGGAGAACCGGCCCTCTCATCTTCAAGACGTTTTCAATCGTCGGAAGGAGATGCTCGAAGTTATGCCCATCGATGGGGCCGCTATACTGGAAGCCCAATTCTTCAAACAGCAGCCCGGGAAGAATCGCCCCCTTAGCCAATTCTTCGGCCCGGCGAGCCAACTTCTGCATATCAGGGCCGATATGAGGAATCTTGCCGAGCAGCTGGCCTGTTTCTTCCCGCATCTTGCCGTAGAATTCACCCGTGATTGTCCGGCTCAGGTAAGCTGAAATGGCCCCCACATTTTTGGAGATGGACATCTGGTTATCGTTTAAGATTACCAAGAAGTCCTTGCCCAAACCGCCGGCATGGTGCAGTCCCTCCAGCGTCATCCCAGCGGTCATCGCACCATCCCCGACCACACACACGACCTTGTTTTTTTGGCCCAACTGCTCACGGGCCCCGACCATGCCGAACGCAGCAGAGACCCCTGTGCCTGCATGCCCGGCATTAAACGTATCGTATTCACTTTCTTCCCGTTTGCAGAATCCGCTCAACCCGCCGTATTGCCGCAATGTATGAAATTGTTCACGGCGCCCGGTGAGGAGTTTATGCGCATAGCTTTGGTTGCTGGTATCCCAGACAATCTTGTCGGTAGGCGTATCTAAAAGGTAGTGCAAGGCAACCGTCAATTCCACCACACCCAAGTTAGATGCCAGATGTCCGCCGACTGCGGAAACGGCGCTGATAATCTGCTCACGGATTTCCTGCGACAAGGCCGGGAACTGTTCTGGGGACAGGCGTTTTAAATCGGCCGGACTGTGAATATTCTTCAGAATCGACATGGCCTACGCTCCTTCTTTATCAGCTGCTTGCTCGAATGTGTATGAAAGCCGAACGTTTGATAGGCAACGGCTTGCAGCTGCACGATGACACACGGTCAATACAAATTCGGGGTGAAGTTTTACACAAAAGTCCAATGGTGTCAAGCATATGGGCGGGGATCCGGCGGTTCAGGCAGGCTAATAGGGGAAGTCGAGGCCGGCGAATATCGCCCCCCCCTCCCGGCTAAACCCGTAATCGATTCGTCCCACCACATTTGGCCGGATGATGCCTCGAAACCCAATGCCCGGCGTGATGCGATAGTCCTTGAAACCCACATTCTTGAATGAATTGAACACCTGTCCGGTATCGATAAACGGCGCGAGCTCAAAGTCTGCGATGACACCGGCAATACGGGCTCGTACCACATGAATCCGTTCCTCAACGCTGAATGCAATCAGTTGCTTGTCGATGTACCGGTCTACCCCGAAGCCGCGCAGATTATTCTGCCCACCCAGCGAACTCAATTCATAAAACGGAACATCCGTGCCGATCGTGGCCTGCAGGTCGCCCCGGATCACCAGAATCGCCCGTTTAGATTCGCTGGCAAACATCTTCTTCACTTCAACCCCGTACCTGGAATACAGCGGCTCTGCACCCTGACGAAAGTTGTGGTTGATCTCGGCATAGGCCGTCACGGCCATACCATCGGTCGGCGTGACCAGGCTGTTTCGCGTATCGTAATGAAAGCTGATCCGCTCGCCGAGAATCGTCGCACCCTCCACACCGGGCACATCCGGGAACATATCTCCTGTAAATGCGAGCGGCGTCGCTCCTTGTTGGATCTGCTGCATATGCCGAAACCGCTGGCTGATTGCAATCTGTGTCACTTCATTGGCATAAATCCCGAATTTCCAGTTCGCTCTCGTTTCAGAGGCCGTATAATTCGTTTCATCGTCCTGGACGGTCCCAGGGCCAATCCCGAAAAACCGTACCGTGGCATTTTTGAAATGCGCGGCGCTGACCGCCACACTATACCGGCCATTGCTTAAGCCGGGATCGACATAGCTTAAGAGAAACCGTCGCTCGATCTTTTCGGACCAGGACGCAATGCCTCTGAGCTCTTTCCCGCCCGGTTGATAGTGGAACAAATTCAACGTGCCGCGAGTGCCGACGATCGAGTTGTAGATGACCATCGGGGCGACCAAATACTTGAGATCGCCGTCCGGCCCGGTCATGAGGGCCGGTACGATCATCCCGATATCATTGCCGTCGTTTTTACTGGAGCTGACGGCAGGGATGGGGAAGTATTGCGTATCCGCATGGGCTCGGTCGGATAGGGAGAGACTGAGCACTCCAAACAGTACGAGAATGACACTGACAACAAGGCTGCGCATAGACGTACTCGCAATCCCGCAAAACGACGTTATGGCGCCTTGAGTTTGTCGGATTTCTTGCGAAGCTGCTCGACAAGGTCGGCGTAGGAAGAGGACTTGATGATTTTTGCGAACTGCCCACGATAGTTGTTGACCAAGCTGATGCCGTCAACCACGACATCGTACACACGCCAATCATCTCCCTTATTGATCAACCGGTAATCGAGAGGAATTTCCGTCTTTCCCGACAGCACTTTTGTCCTGACCTCCGCATATTCCTTCTCCATGCGCTCGTTCAAGTACTGCACGCCTTCGCCGGAATACGTTTCAATCTTGTCGGAATATGAATTCGTCAGTAGCGTTCGAAACAGATCAACAAATTCCTGCTTGTCTTGATCGGAAAGTGTATTCCACGGGGCGCCGAGCGCACGCCTCGACATTTCTTGATAATCAAACCGGGCTCCGACGGCCCGTTCCAGCATACGCCGGCGTTCTTCGGCCTTATTCGGCTGCTTCAGATCGCTTTCACGGACAATGCGAAGCACCTCGTCGATCGTCGTTTTCATCGTATCCGTCGGGGCACCTGCGTAGCAGGGAGCGGCCGCCGACGCCAGCCACACAACAACCAGC
>JABMDH010000032.1:26944-34926 GCA_015904075.1 Nitrospira sp. | reverse complement strand
ACAATGCGAAGCACCTCGTCGATCGTCGTTTTCATCGTATCCGTCGGGGCACCTGCGTAGCAGGGAGCGGCCGCCGACGCCAGCCACACAACAACCAGCGTCATCTTCAGGATCAGAAGAATCACTCGACGATGAGGAGGCACACACGCCGGGATGCCCCGGCCATTCACAATCGACGTCATCATGCCCTTCCCCTCCGGCTTACGCGTTCTTTGCACCGATTCAAATCACCGTGCTATTTGACCTTGCCATGTACGTACTGGCTTACCAATTCTTCGAGGTCCAGTCCCGACTCAGTATCGCGGATTGTACCGCCTGCTTGCAATGGATCGCCGCCTCCCCCCGGAGACAGCGCGAGGAACTTCTCTCCGATAATGCCCCTGGTCTTGATCGAAGCGAAGGTGTCGGAATAGAGCGTGATATTGTTCTGAACCGCCAGGCGGACGATCGCCTGATCGTTTTTCAATGCGATTGATTTGACTCGCCCGACTTCTACGCCGGCAATTTCAACGGTCGCACCGGGTTTCAGCCCGGACGCCGAGTTGAATGGAGCCTCGACTTCGTAACGATCGCCGCCGATAACCTCCAGTTTCCCCAGCTTGATCGACAAATAGCCCAAACAGACAATCCCGATAAGCACAAACAAACCGACGATCAATTCAAGCTTGGTCTTTTCCATCTATGACACTCCTTGACGGATGGCGGACGCCGTAGCCGGCGGCAGGGCGCCGCCGACCGAGATAAATTCTTTGATTTCCGGGTCTGATGTCTGCTGAAATTCCACCGGCTCCGCCATCGCCGCAATTTTCCCCCGCTTCAGCATGGCGACATAGTCGGAAATCGCGAAGATTTCCGGTATCTCATGGCTGACCATGACGCCGGTGAAACCAAACTTCCGTTGCATCCCGGTGATGAGGTCGTGAATCGACTTGGCCATAAGCGGATCCAGGCCGGTGGTCGGCTCATCGAATAGGATGATCTCCGGCTCCATCACCAACGCCCGCGCCAATCCAGCGCGCTTGCGCATGCCGCCGCTGAGCTCAGCAGGATATTTATGCCCCATCCCGGCCAGACCGACCTGCTCCAACTTTTCTTCAACCCGAGTCGTCACCACCGTCCCTTTCATTCGAAGTTTTTCACGCAGCGGGAACGCCACGTTCTCAAATACCGTCAGCGAATCAAATAATGCAGCGCCTTGAAACAGCATGGCGAACCGCTTGCGAACTTCGTTGAGGGCTTGCCCTTTGAGGCGTGAAATTTCCGTCCCATCCACCCACACTTCTCCTTCGTCCGGTTGCAACAGCCCGATCATGTGTTTCAATAATACGCTCTTGCCTTCTCCGCTACGACCGATGATCGTCGTCAGCTTGCGCGGCGGAACGACGAGATCGACGCCTTGCAGCACCGGCTGCCCCCCCAAGGTCTTTTTCACGCCGACGAGTTTGATCATTCTCGTTTATCTGGTTGATCTGGCTTGTTTGGTTTCTTTGGTTCCCGCTCTGCACGAGACAAACCAAAAGAACCAGAGGAACTGTCACACCGTCTTAGAGCAGTACCGACGTCAAGAAATAATCCCACACGAGAATGAGGACCGACGATAACACAACCGCCTCCGTCGTCGCAGTACCCAATCCTTCGGCGCTCATACGGGTGTAGAACCCTTTGTAGCAGCAGACCCAGCTCACAATCAGGCCAAAACTGATGGATTTGAGAATGCCTCCATACACATCTTTCCACTCCACCGACGACTCGATGGAATTCCAGTACGATCCCGCATTCACACCCAACAGTTCCACACCCACGAGATGGCCGCCATAAATACCCACCACATCGAAGATCGCAACCAACAGCGGAACGCCGATCAACCCGGCGACGAGTTTCGGAGCGATCAGATATTGGAGCGGATTGATCGCCATGGTATCGAGCGCATCGATCTGCTCTGTGATGCGCATGATTCCGATTTCTGCCGTCATCGCCGACCCCGCTCGGGCCGTCACCATGAGCGCCGCAAGCACCGGTCCGAGCTCGCGGATCATACTGAGGGCGACGGCTGACCCCAACAATCCCTCGGATCCGAACTTCCTGAGCGTGTAATACCCCTGGAGAGCCAACACCATACCCGTGAAACCCGCCGTGAGCACCACGACAAACGTGGATTTATAACCGATAAAATGCACCTGCTTGACGATCTGATCCGCCCGCAACGGCGGGCGCAGAAGCCAGGCAAAGGATGAGACGACAAAGATCAGCATCCGGCCCATTTCGCCCACATGGGCCAGAACCCCTTGGCCGATTCGTTCGAGCATCTTTATCATCATCGATCAACTTGCCATCCAGCGTCGCCGCCGTCTGCGGCTGACATCAAGCCCATCAACGCCCAGGCAGTTTGTGACGGAGTGCTGTCTCCTTTGCCGCTGTGCTCAGCCTCCGCATACGACAGACAGGACTCACCCCAGCCTCCGTCGGGGTTCTTCTTGGACTCCAACCAGGAAACGGCACGGCGGATGTACGGAGCCGAGAGATCTTCGCCAATCACCCGAAGCCCGGCCAAGACAGACCACGTACCATAGATATAATTGACGCCCCACCGGCCATACCAACTCCCATCCGCTTCCTGCTCTTTCTTCAGAAAAGCCAGGGCCGGAGCGACGGCAGGATGTGTCCGGTCGTAACCCAACGCAGCCAGCATTTCCAAACACCGCCCCGCCAGGTCGGATGTGCTGGGATCGAGCAACGCGTGGTGGTCCGCAAAAGGAATGTAGTTGAAGACGACCCGGTTGTTGTCCTTGTCGTATGCGCCCCAGCCGCCATCAGACCCCTGCATGGCAACCACCCACTGCATGCCGCGACGAAGAGAGTCTTCCAGTTCAGCCGCCTGTGGCATTTTCAATTTTGACAATGCCATGAGCACGACGGCGGAGTCGTCCACGTCCGGATACAGCTCGTTCTCAAACTGGAAATACCAGCCGCCTGGCTTGGCTGTCGGCGAAGACACGACCCAATCACCTACCTTCTTGGCTTGCCGGGACATGAGATACGCCCCAGCCTTCTGCAGTGCAAGATGATCCTGAGGCATTCCCGCTTCGATCAGCGCATTGAGCAGAAGCGCCGTATCCCAAATCGGGGAGAAACAGGGCTGCAGATGGACGGTGGGAACACACCGATCGTCGAGCTGTACGGAGTCATACACTTCCAAGTCTTCGATTTCTCGCAATGCCTTCACGACCAAAGGATCGTCCGCACTGTACCCGAGGCATTGCAGGGCCATGATCGAGTTGGCCATCGCCGGATAGATGGCGCCGAGCCCGCCTGATCCCTTGAGATGCTCCAGCATCCAGGTTGACGCCTTTTGCAGCGCCTTCTCGCGCAATATCCGCATCGGCATCCGGTCGTAGATCTTCAAGAGGGCATCAAGCCCGACGAACAGGTTGTGGGGCGTGAACCAATGTTGATCCTTGTTGAACGGCGGATATTTCCAATAGCGAATCTCTTCACGCGGCTCGTGATACAGTTCATCAACCCCTTGTTCGCGAGGGATCCGGCATACAGGCCGATGCGCAAATACAATGAGTAAGGGGATGAGGACGGCGCGAGACCAGTACGAAATGGCGTAGATACTGAAATAGAACCGTTTCGGCAGGAGCATGATCTCGACCGGCATGTGGGGGACACCTTCCCAATCATACTGATCGAACAGCGCCAGCGCGATTTTCGTGAATACATTGGCTTGGACGACACCGCCCATCGCCAGAATGCGCTCTTTCGCCCGGACCATGAACGGCTCGTCTGCCGATACGCCGCTGAGCTTAAGCGCAAAATACGCCTTGACCGACGCGCTGATCTCCGACGGCCCTCCGTAATAAATCGGCCAGCCGCCGTCAGGCAGCTGCATCGACTTCAGGTAATGAACCGCTTTCTGTTGACGATCGACATCAACGCGGTCGAGGAACCGGCGAAGCATCACGTACTCGGAGGTCAGTGTCGTATCCGCTTCGAGCTCCGCAACCCAGTACCCCTCGGCATGTTGCTGACTGAGGAACCAGGATTGGCTTCGTCTGATCGCATCATCGATTGCATCAGGCTGAGTGGCGGTGTGACCGGCAGCAGGGCGGCGGACTGCAGGGTCCAGCGACGGCAGTCCTACCGGCTTATCCGAAACAAGCCGAAGCAGTGACGCGGGGGCATACTCGGCAGCAGATCTGAATTTTTCAGAGCCGTTCGAGAGCAGGCTCTCAGAAAGACGGCTGAGCAACGTTCTGATAAGGTTCATGAATTTTCCCGAGTTGAGCTATCAGGCTGAACAATATACTGCACACGACAGACGGCGATACTTCCGACGACAAGACGTCTATCGGCATAGAAATACACCCAGCCTATCCGATGGCTTATAACAGAGGTTCTAAATGGAGTCAAGCGGTCGGGCCGTGAAGTCCTCTAAACTACTCGGCTTTTGGTGCACTGCCAGCCGCATGATTCATGACAATGTGTCGCGAGTGCGGCGCACGGGAGCCAGAGGTTCTGAGGTGTACTCGTGCAGTACGTCGAAAGACCGAAGGTCGAGCCAGCCGACCGAAGGAGTAGTGCAGCAGCGGATCGGTAATTACAGCAGATATGCTCGAGTACTGCGGGCTAGGCCGGTTGCAGGTCACCCAACCGCACTGACACGAGCTTGGATACCCCGGGCTCTTCCATGGTCACGCCGAAGAGGGAATCGGCAATGCCCATCGTCCGCTTGTTGTGGGTAATCACCAGAAACTGGGCACTCTGCGCTAATTCCCGCAGGACGCCGGTAAACCGGCCGATGTTTTCTTCATCCAGCGGCGCGTCGATTTCATCCAACAGGCAAAACGGCGTCGGCCTGATCAGGAAGCTCGCAAACAGCAAGGCCATCGCCGTGAGGGTTTTTTCCCCGCCTGACAGCATGGTAATGCTTTTCAGACGCTTCCCCGGCGGTTGCGCCACAATATCGATGCCGGGCTCTTGATTCCCCGATCCGTCACCGTTTTCCGAAGGCGGATCATCGACCAACTGTAGCTCCGCCCTCCCTCCGGGGAAGAACTTGCCGAAGACCTCACTGAATTTCTGCTGCAATTCATTGAACGTGGACACAAACATGTCTTTTGTCGTCCGCTGAATCCGTTGAATAATCTCTTTCAATGCGCCGATAGAGTTCGACAAATCCTGCTCCTGCGCTGAGAGGAACTTATGGCGCTCATCGAGCTCCTGATGTTCGCTGATCGCCGCCAGATTGATCGGCCCCATCCGATCCAAACGGCCTCGAAGTTGCTGCAGCTGCTCTTTCAGCTCCATATCAGGGCGTGGGGCGGGCGCCTCGGCCTCCAACAATTCCACAGTCTCGGCAAGCATCATCAGCGGATCCAGCTGATACGTACCCGACAAGGTCCCTTCGACGGCCCCCAATTGCGTCCGCAGTTCCGCGCGACGGACTTCCGCCCCCATCCGTGCATCACGGATGTCCGACATCTCCAGCCGCACATCGCCGAGACTGCTTTCCAGCGCCTGACAGGCCGCGATCTGCCGAGTCTGGCGCTCTTGTGCCGCGACCAGCTCTCCCTTGACACGATCGACGACTGCGCCGCATTCCCGGCACAGCGTTTCCTGGCGGGCTTGCTCGGCCCGGCTGTGCTCGATCGAAGAACGCAGGCTTTCCAGATGCGCTCCCAGTATATGACGGCGATGTTCCGATTCCTGGATCTGCTGCGCAACCCGCTCACGATTCGCTTGCTCATACTCTCGTTTCCCGCGCAGTGCTTCGGCCGCCAACCTCGCATCAGTGACCCGCTCTTGAACGGCCCGAACATCACGATCGATTTGGTCAAGCCGTTCCCGGACCGTTCCCAGCACTGCGTCCCGCTCAGTCTTCTCAGCAACCCACTGGACTAACTGCGCTTGAATCGACTGAGACTCCTGCTCAAACCGCTGCCGTTCACCGATGCAGGTTTTAATTTCTGCTGCCACCCCCGTCAATCGAAGATCAAGATCGACAAGCACTTGCTGGAGATTCTCTTCGTCCTTGCGCAGCGAAAGATTTTGCATCTCAGCGACGCGAAGCGAATCGGCAAGCCGCCGTTCTTCCTGCGCCAACAACTGCGCATGTTCATGCAACACCGCGCGGCGCACCTTCTCCTGCTCAAGCGCCGCAACAAGCATGTGCCGCTTACTCTCAAGATCCATCACCTCACGGCGACGCTCAAGCAGGCCTTGCCTCCCCTGCATCTGGCCACCTGTCACCACTCCTGACGCATCCACTACTTCCCCGGCCAAGGTCACAAGCGTCGGGCCGTCCGGAGCATTCCACAACTGCTGCTCCCATAACTGAATGGCTCGATCGAGCGATTCGACAATCACCACACGATCAAACAAACAGTCCCGTGCTTCCACACGATCGGCATCGGCTTGAATCAAATCCACGGCACGGCCCAACACACCCGGCTGACTAGAAATGTCCGGCCACCAGCTGTTCTCCCGCGCGCTTCCCCATCGCGGCCGCTGGGGAATAAAACTACCGCGGCCGAGCGCTTTCTCCTCTAGAAAACCGATCGCGCGGCACGCCACCGACGGCTCATCGACGAACCACCCATGGACGCGCTCTCCCAATACAGCCTCAACTGCGCGGTCCATCCCGGGCGGAACCATCAGCCACTCGGCAACCGCATCTCGCACACCCGCGCAAGACTTCAGAGCCGTACTTTCATCAGTCCCTTGTCGGCCATAGCCCATCTCTTCACGAACCACGCCCTGAAGCGCCTCTAACCGAGAATCCACCGCAGCCAGCTCTTCCGACCGTCGAAGAATCTGGGGGTCCAATTTCTGAACCTCACTCACAACACTTGCACTGTCTTCCTGAACCGTGCGCTGTTGGGCCCGAAGATCCGCAATCAACCGGTCTGCTTCCCCATATTCTTGTCGCAACAGCTCATGCCGACTAACCACATCTGTCCGTTGCGCCTCAAGCCCGTCTCGTTCGAATATCATTCCGTGTTCACGACCGGCCAGCTCGTGCATACGCGCCGCCAACTGCGCAATACCTTGTTCCGAATTCGCTACGAGTACAGCAAGCTGCAGGACATCGTTGCGCCCCCGCTCTTCTTCTGCCACAGCTGCCGCCCGCTGAAGTATCTGCCCTTCCATGTCGCGATCGAGTTCGCCAAGCGCACGTTCTTTGGCCTCCATCTCTTCTTGGACAGAACTCAAGGAAAGGTCGATAGACTGGAGCGCCGCGGCCAATTCGTCATGCGAACGTACTAACTCCTCCAACTCGGCAGACTCCTGCACCTGCTGTTCACCGAATAATTGACTCCGATTCCGTTCGACCTCCGCCGCCGTCAGCGCCTGCGCCTGCTGCTGCTCAATCAATGCTTGCTCTTCTCGAATCTTGCCGGTCGACTCGCCCATCGCAATCGCATCGAGCCGCGCCTGTTCAAGATTCGCTGTCAGCCGCGCCTGTTCAGCCGCCATGCCGGCCTCTCGTTGATCCAAACCCGCCACTTCAGTCTCAACTTCCTGCAGTCCGCTGCGGAGCGCCCTAAATTCTCTGGTCAGCAATTCAATCTCGATCACACGCGCTTCCTGTTGTAAGGTCTGGTAGGTCCGCGCCTGCCGCGCTTGCCGCTCTAGAGAATTCAGCTGTTTCTTCACTTCCGCAATGATGTCGCGGACGCGGAGCAGGTTTTGCTGAGTGGCTTCGAGCTTTCGCAATGCCTCGGCCTTTTGCTTCTTGTAGCGGATGATGCCGGCGGTTTCCTCGATGAGTTCGCGCCGATCTTGCGGCGACGCATTGAGAATCTGATCGATCTGGCCTTGCGCAATAACGGTGTGCCCTTTGCTGCCGGCGCGGGTATCGATAAGCAAGCTACGGATATCTTTGAGTCTGCACACAGTTTTATTGATGAGATATTCGCTCTCTCCATTCCGATAGAGCCGCCGCGTGATCATCAATTCCTGGAATTCCGTCAGTTGGG
>JABMDH010000032.1:22877-26844 GCA_015904075.1 Nitrospira sp. | reverse complement strand
TCAGAGAAATCAAAAGAAAACACATCAGGTAGGGATCTGAGCAAACGATCCCCACAAGATGTGGGGATCGCAGAGGATTTAGTCTAAGACGACTAAAAATCTAACTGACGATGCCGGCTGCTGACTTACCGGCCGATTCGATCTGCACAAGTTCTTTGGGCAAGAGAAACTCGACATCTTCTTCAATGACCGTGAGCTCCTCAACCTCTGAGGGGCCTGAGGATCGCAAGAACGCCACCACTTCTGTCACTAACACCTCGGGAGCGGAGGCACCGGCGGCGATCCCGACCGCTCTAGCTCCTTGCAACCAGGCCGGATTGATGTCACTGGCAGAGTCGATGAGATAGGAGGGAATCCCACACTGCTCTCCCAACTCGCGCAGACGGTTGGAATTGGAGCTATTCGGCGACCCGATGACGAGGATGACATCCACCAAACGGGACAATTCCTTGACGGCATTTTGCCGGTTCTGCGTCGCGTAACAAATGTCTTCCTGATGCGGGCCTTTGATGTTCGGGAACCGCCGATGCAATGCCCCTACAATGTCTCGGCATTCGTCTACGCTGAGCGTTGTCTGCGTAACATACGAAAGATTGACCGTGCTTTCCACTTGGAGTTTTTCGACATCTTGGACCGAGGACACCAAGTGGAATTTGTCTGGAATTTGCCCTAACGTCCCGATCACTTCCGGATGTCCGGCGTGACCGATGAGAATCAAGTCGTACCCCTGGGTATAGTCGCGATTGACTTCGTTGTGAACCTTGATCACCAGCGGACAGGTCGCATCGATCACATGCAGGCTGCGGCGATTCGCTTCTTCCCAGACGGACTTGGCCACGCCGTGCGCGCTGAAAATCACGACCGATCCTTCCGGCACCTCATTCAATTCTTCCACGAACACCGCGCCCTTTTGCCGGAGCGAATTCACCACATGGCGGCTATGGACAATTTCATGGCGGACGTAAATGGGAGCGCCGTACTTTTTGAGAGAGAGATCTACGATATCAATCGCCCGATCAACCCCGGCGCAAAATCCACGAGGATTGGCAAGATAGATTTTCATCATCAGAGCAACTCCTTCGGACTGAATGGCGCGCCTTCGTCACAGTCAGGCGCGAGTCTCGCGTCACTCACCTTACGTCAGACTGGCCAGCTCCGTCAACCGAATTGGCCTGTGAAAGCCCACTCACAATACCTGGGGGCGCCAGATCATGATACGTAGCCTTTTATGATTAATGCCGCGTCGATCCAGCATCAACCATATCCCATCCTCCCACAAGTTACTGCCTTCGCTTGACAGGCTCTCACCTCCTCCGTAGGCTGTGATTACTTTATGGGTGCCGTACTCCCCAAAAAAATCCTCGTCGTCGAAGACGAGCCGGATATTCTCCAGCTCGTCAAGCTGTATCTGGAAAAAGAAGGGTTTCGGACCGCCACGGCTGTGAACGGGGTCCAGGCGCTGAAGAAGGTCAAAGAGGACAAACCGGATCTCATCGTACTCGATCTCATGCTGCCTGAGATCGACGGACTCGAAGTCTGCAAACGCCTACGTTCTGTCCCCGACACCGCCATGTTGCCCATCATCATGCTGACGGCAAAAGCCGAGGAATCTGACACGGTCATCGGCCTCGAACTGGGAGCGGATGACTACGTGGCCAAACCCTTCAGCCCCAAAGCGCTCGTCGCCCGCATCAAAGCCCTACTGCGTCGTCTGGAGCGCACGCCCGCCGAAGGGGCCGGTCTGTATCGCTATGGCCCACTCACAATGGACACGACTCGACATGAGGTCCGCTTGGGAGATGACGAGGTGCCGCTGACCGCCAAAGAATTTGGTCTATTGGAGCATCTGCTTCGACATCCAGGACGCGTTCTCACTCGCGATATCCTCCTCAATGCTGTGTGGGGCTACGACTACTATGGAACGACCAGAACCGTCGACGTTCACATTCGACGGCTGAAGCAAAAACTTCCGCCCCTCGATGCAGCCATCGTCTCAGTGAAATCGCTGGGGTATAAGTTAAAAGAGGCTGCGGGTGAGATGTGACATGTAAACAGTCAACACCGCCATGACTCTGTCGATCCGATGGAAAGTGGCGATCGGGATGCTGCTGGCGGTGACTGGTGGTGTGGTTGTTGCCGGCACCGTGGCTGTTCAATCGCTCGAACGCCAGTACTTGGCGCAGTTGGGTGATGTGCTGGACACGAAAGCCCGACTCGCTGAGTACGGGCTCCAGCCCTTGTTTCGTCCGTCTTCCCCAACCCCGGCATTATCCCGGCGGCAAGAAGGCAATCCGCTACGGAGCGCCCTAAATTCTCTGGTCAGTAATTCAATCTCGATCACGCGCGCTTCCTGCTGCAAGGTCTGGTAGGTCCGCGCCTGCCGCGCCTGCCGCTCCAGAGAATTCAGCTGTTTCTTCACTTCCGCAATAATGTCGCGGACGCGAAGCAGGTTTTGCTGAGTAGCTTCGAGCTTTCGCAACGCCTCGGCTTTTTGCTTTTTGTAGCGGATGATACCGGCGGTTTCCTCGATCAGTTCGCGCCGATCTTGAGGTGACGCATTGAGAATCTGATCGATCTGGCCCTGCGCAATGACGGTGTGCCCCTTGCTGCCGGCACGGGTATCGAGAAGCAAGCTGCGGATATCTTTGAGTCTACACACGGTTTTATTGATGAGATATTCGCTCTCTCCATTCCGATAGAGCCGCCGCGTGATCATCAATTCCTGGAATTCCGTCAGTTGGGTGGGCAAACCTGAGCCGCCTTCAAGCCTCATGGTCGCTTGATCGAGCCCTCCGATAGTCAACGAGACTTCTGCCATCCCTAATGGCTTTCGGAGCTCCGTCCCGTTGAAAATAACATCTTCCATCTTTTCGCTTCGAAGGGTCTTGGTGCTTTGTTCGCCCAGCACCCAGAGAATCGCATCCACCACGTTACTCTTCCCGCTCCCATTGGGGCCCACAATCGCGGTCACCCCTTCCGGGAATTGGATCTTCCCTTCCGCAAAGGACTTAAATCCCAACATATCCAATGACTTCAAATGCATAGATTCACCATGTGCGAGCACTGACGAGGTTGATTAATGAAGGAGAAAAGGTCCGGACCTTGTAGCATATGGGTCCGGAGAAATCAAAAGAAAACACATCAGGTAGGGATCTGAACGAGCGATCCCCACAAGATGTGGGGATCGCAGAGGATTTAGTCTAAGACGGCTAGAAACCTAACTGACGATGCCGGCTGCTGACTTACCGGCCGATTCGATTTGCACGAGTTCTTTGGGCAAGAGAAACTCGACATCTTCTTCAATGACCGTGAGCTCCTCAACCTCTGAGGGGCCCGAAGATCGCAAGAACGCCACCACTTCTGTCACCAGCACCTCCGGAGCAGAGGCACCGGCGGCGATCCCGACCGCTTTGGCTCCTTGTAGCCAGGCCGGATTGATGTCACTGGCAGAGTCGATGAGATAGGATGGAATCCCGCACTGCTCCCCCAACTCGCGCAGACGGTTAGAGTTTGAGCTATTCGGTGATCCGATAACGAGGATGACATCTACCAAACGGGACAATTCCTTGACGGCATTTTGCCGGTTCTGCGTGGCATAACAAATGTCTTCCTGATGCGGGCCTTTGATGTTCGGGAACCGCCGATGCAATGCCCCGACAATGTCCCGGCATTCGTCTACACTGAGCGTTGTCTGCGTCACATACGAAAGATTGACCGTGCTCTCCACTTGGAGTTTTTCGACATCTTGGACCGAGGATACCAAGTGGAACTTGTCGGGAATCTGCCCTAATGTCCCGATCACTTCCGGATGGCCGGCGTGACCGATGAGGATCAAGTCGTACCCTTGGGTATAGTCGCGATTGACTTCGTTGTGAACCTTGATCACCAGAGGACAGGTGGCATCGATCACATGCAGGCTGCGGCGATTCGCTTCTTCCCAGACGGACTTGGCCACGCCGTGCGCGCT
>JABMDH010000032.1:14814-22777 GCA_015904075.1 Nitrospira sp. | reverse complement strand
GCAACGACGCTGATGACGTGTTGCCGTACCGTTCGATGACCGACGAAAGTCTGTCCTGCGGGATAGCCAGGCGATCGGCAATCTGGGCCAGAATTCGGCCGTTGGCCTGATGAAGAACTACCTGCTTGACCTCACGAAGATCGACTCCGAACTCCTTCAAAATATCCTGCACGGCCTGTTCAATCCGCCGAATCGCAGCCCGATAGAGTGAGGCGCCCTGCATACGAAGGGTATGTGCATGCTTCTCTACCGTAGCCTGAGAAGACGGCATTCGCGACCCGCCGGCCTGAACACGAATGAGCTCATGCCGCGATCCATCGGCGCGCAACCTGATGCCTAAGATCCCTCGCATCTCCGGGCTTCGATCTTCTTCGCCACGCAATACGACGGCGCCTGCCCCATCGCCGAACAACATGGCGGTCGCCCCATCTTTGGGATCGAGAAAACGAGACTTGACCTCTGATGCCGCTACCAGGCAGGTCCGGATTTGCCCGCTCTCTATCATGGCCTGAGCCATAGAGAGCCCATAGAGAAAGCCGGAGCAGGAAGCGGATACATCAAACGCACCCACTCTTTTGCATCCTAATCCGTGCTGGACATAACAAGCGGTGGAAGGAAACACCGCATCCGGAGACGTAGTAGATACAATGACAGCCTCGATAGCAGACGCCTCACAGCCGGCCGCCAAGAGGGCCTGACGCCCCGCCTCAATCGCCATGTCGGAAGACGCTTCGTGATCTGCCGCCCAATGCCGTTCTCGAATGCCGGTCAGCCTGTAGATCTGGTCAGGAGCGAGTCCTAACGGCCGGGCTATCTCCTCATTTGTCACGACCCGGTGAGGTACATAGCTGCCGGTTCCAATCGCCCTGGTTCGAATCATGCTTCCTACCTAAAGGGGTCAAGACAACAGGGTGACACCAATACGACGTGCGCGGGATTATAGGGAGAGGAAGGATATGGGTCAACCGACCTCTCCTGCTCGTTGCTTTTTGCCATTCATTCTTGCTATGAATTTAAACTATGTCATCATTGCATACAGCCCCTAACATCAAAGCCAGTTGGACATCGCGAGCCTCCCTCCTGCCACTGCTGGGATGCCTTCTTGTAGGACAAAGCTTCCTTGCTGCCTGTGCAGGCACCCCCGAAGACTTACGAAGCGGTGTGAAAAAAGTGGTCAGCGGCGTAGACGAGCAGATCTTCCTCGAGGACAATATTGAGAAGCAGCTCTTCCACCCCAATGTGATCATGAAACGTGGAGAGGCATTTTTTGAGAAAGAGGAATACAACGAAGCCTTGACCGAATACAACCGGTTCCTGGATCTCTTCCGGAACCATGTGCTCGCTCCCTATGCCGCGGTTAAGGTCGGAGAGGTTCAGCTCAAGCTAGCGAAAACCATTGATCGAGACCCTGAACCCATTCAGAAGGCCATCACCGCATTTGAACGTGTCCGGAAAGACTATCCTGGAAGCCGCTACGATGCCCAAGCACTGCAGAAACTTGAAGACTGCCATAACTGGCTGGCGCAAATGCACCTATTCGTAGGCCAGTTCTACTACCGACGTGGCTCGTACCTGGCTGCCGCGCACCGATTCGAACATATCATCAAGACCTATCCCGATCGGCTCGTTGCTCCCGATGCTTTATATTTTCTAGCCATGAGCTACCATGAATTGGGGGCCGACGATTGGGCGCGGGAGAGCCTGGTCCTACTCGCGAACAAATACCCGAATAGCACAACAGTCAATGACGGAAACAGCCTGCTCGCAAAACTAGGCGGAGCTAAACCAGGTCCCCAGCTTGCGCATAAATCAGACCCATCCCCTATTGCCGATATTGGAGCGGCTGCTGCCGGATCTCCAGCATCAAACCTGTTCTCAATTCCTTCCCCCAGTGGGCTGGGTCAGGCCTTTACCGCCTGCCGCCTCGGCGCCTGGTGCTAGTCACGTTCCTCGTTGAGGATTAAGAGCGTATAGCTGATGACGTATGGCACGTAATCGGATCAGGCGTTAGCCCGCTTCGATTCGCGCTTCAGTCTCGTGCCATAGGCCACACGCCATAAGCTCTTTCGATCGGCGCGCGGTTGACGGGATTACGAATAGGCGGCAATAAGGGCGAAGATGCGAAGAACTGCCTACTGACCTAAGTACCAGCCGATACCGTACCGCTCCAGAAAGCTCGTGACCATCGTGAGAGAATTGGCATAGATCATCACGCCGACAATGACCAGCAACACTCCACTCACAGTCGAAACACCCCAGAGATAGGCGCGGGCCTGCTTGAAGTAAGCCAGGAATCGATCCACACCCAACGCCGTCAGAAAAAGCGGCAGACCCAGCCCTAGCGAATAGGACGTCAATAGCACCACCCCGCTCACGAGGGAATCTGTCGTGCTGGCATACAAGAGGATCGATCCCAATACCGGCCCCACACAGGGGGTCCAGCCTGCAGCAAACGCCACGCCGATCAGGAACGATCCCAAATACCCGGCCGGCCGGCTGCGGAATTGAAAGCGATGCTCCATTTTCAAGAAATTTAAATTCAGGACGCCGAGCAAATAGAGCCCGAATACCACGATCAAGACCCCGCCGAAGCGGCGAATGTGGTCCTGATACGTGAGTCATGGTGCTCGACTATCGCAGCCATGTCTTACAGATCAACCCGGCGCTGGAGCGTATGTTTGGAGTCTCACGCGCAGAGGCCCGTGGCCGTCCCTGTGCAGAGCTGTTCCGCCACCAAGAATTGAACGACCTCGTCATTTCCTCTCTGCGGTCGCGGACGAATCATGAGGGTGAGATTGTGCTGCCGCTCTCCAATCGCTGCTTACACATCGAGGTCTCCGTCGCGGGAGGCGAACGGGAAAATGAAGCCTGTGTCGTGCTGGTATTCCATGACATGACCGAACTACGACGTCTCGAAAATATCCGGAAAGACTTCGTGGCAAACGTCTCCCATGAACTGCGCACACCGCTCACATCCATCAAAGGCTATGTCGAAGCCCTGCTGGATGGGGCGAAAGACGACCCTGTGGCATCAGCGAAATTTCTGGATATCATCCTTAAACAGAGCGACCGGCTGAACCTGATCATCGAAGATTTGCTCGAACTATCGAAAATCGAATCGGGCCGTGTCCTATTGAAAGAAGAACCGGTTGACTTGCGCCCGATTATCGACCGTGCGTTAGCCACGATCAAACCCATCGCCGATAAGAACGGGCATCGCTTGGTCCCGTCGATTGACGACAATCTCCCTCCTGTCCCAGGCGATGAAGGCCGCCTGATGCAGGTGCTGACCAATTTGCTCGATAATGCCGTGAAATATACGCCCGCCGGCGGCACTATCACCGTCAATTCCAGGTTGATCAACGGGACAGGATCAATGGGATCCGCTGAAGGAGGAATCGAACTCACGGTATCCGACACAGGAATCGGCATCCCCGAACAGGACCGCCCACGGGTATTTGAGCGATTTTATCGTGTCGACAAGGCCCGGTCGCGTGAACTGGGCGGGACAGGGCTCGGGCTAGCAATTGTGAAGCATATCGTAGAAGGGCATGGGGGACAGGTGTGGGTAGAAGCGAACCAGCCTCACGGGAGCAAATTCGTGGTGCGTCTTCCCATTCGAAGCAGAGATAAAATAGTGGTTCAAACGGGCAAGTTTTAGCCTGCACGCGCGCCGACGGAGCAGGCCTTACGCTTCACGAACGACGAGATACGAATACGCTCACTGGACTGCTACCACCGGACAAGCCCGGTCGCCCACGTCAAGCCTCCGCCGAAACTGCCCAGCAGGACAAGATCACCGGGGGCAATAGCCCCACCGCGCACCGCCACATCAAGGGCAATGGGCAACGACGCTGATGACGTGTTGCCGTACCGTTCGATGACCGACGAGAGTCTGTCCTGAGGGATCGCCAGACGATCGGCAATCTGGGCGAGAATCCGGCCGTTGGCCTGATGAAGAACGACCTGCTTGACCTCACGAAGACCGACTCCGAACTCCTTCAAGATATCCTGCACAGCCTGTTCAATCCGCCGAATCGCAACCCGATAGAGTGAGGCGCCCTGCATACGTAGGGTATGTTCATGCTTCTCTACCGTAGCGTGAGAAGACGGCGTTCGCGATCCGCCGGCCTGAACACGAATGAGCTCATGCCGCGACCCATCGGCGCGCAACCTGATGCCTAAGATCCCTCGCCTCTCCGGACTTCGATCTTCCTCGCCACGCAATACGACAGCACCTGCCCCATCGCCGAACAACATGGCGGTCGCCTCATCTTTTGGATTGAGAAAACGAGACTTGACCTCCGATGCCGCCACCAAACAGGTCCGAATTTGCCCGCTCTCAATCATGGCGTGGGCCATAGAGAGCCCATAGAGAAAGCCGGAGCAGGAAGCAGATACATCAAACGCACCCACGCTTTTACATCCTAATCCACGCTGGACATAACAAGCGGTTGAAGGAAACACCACATCCGGAGACGTGGTGGACACAATGACGGCCTCGATAGCAGACGCGTCACAGCCGGCCACCAAGAGGGCCTGGCGTCCCGCCTCAATCGCCATGTCAGAAGACGCCTCGTGATCTGCCGCCCAATGCCGTTCTCGAATGCCGGTCAGCCGGTAGATCTGGTCGGGAGCGAGTCCTAACGGCCGGGCAATCTCCTCGTTCGTCACGACCCGATGAGGCACGTAGCTGCCCGTTCCAATCGCCCTGGTTCGAATCATGCTTCCTACCGATGATAGGTCAAGACAACAAGGTGCTACCGATACAACGTGCGCGGGATTATAGGGAGAGGGCGGATGTGGGTCAACCGAACCCTCCTGCTCGTTGCTTTTTGCCCTCCATTCTTGCTATGAATCGAGCCTATGTTCTCACTGGATACAGTCTCACACACCAAAGCCAGTTGGACATCGCAAGCTTCTTTTTTCCTGCCACGCCTGGGATGCCTTCTCGTAGGACTAAGCTTCCTTGCTGCCTGTTCAGGCACCCCCGAAGACTTACGAAGCGGTGTGAAAAAAGTGGTCAGCGGCGTAGACGAGCAGATCTTTCTCGAAGACAATATTGAGAAACAGCTCTTCCACCCCAATGTGATCATGAAACGTGGAGAAGCTTTTTTTGAGAAAGAGGAATACAACGAGGCCTTAACCGAATACAACCGGTTCCTGGATCTCTTCAGGAGCCATATGCTCGCCCCCTATGCCGCGTTTAAGATCGGAGAGGTTCAGCTCAAGCTTGCGAAAAGCATCGATCGGGATCCGGAGCCGATTCAGAAAGCCATCACCGCATTCGAACGCGTCCGGAAAGACTATCCTGGAAGCCGCTACGATGCCCAAGCACAGCAGAAAATTGAAGACTGCCATAACTGGCTGGCGCAAATGCACCTATTTGTTGGCCAGTTCTACTACCGGCGCGGCTCGTACCTGGCTGCCGCGCACCGATTCGAACTAATCATCAAGACCTATCCCGATCGGCTCGTTGCTCCCGATGCCTTGTATTTTCTGGCTATGAGCTACCATGAATTGGGTGCCGACGATTGGGCACGGGAGAGTCTGGTCCTACTAGCGAGCAAATACCCGAGTAGCACAGCAGTCAATGACGGAAACAGCCTGCTCGCAAAGCTAGGCGGGGCAAAACCAGGCCCTCAATTTGCGCATAAGTCAGACCCATCCCCCATCGCCGATATTGGAGCGGCTGCGGCCGGATCTCCGGTGTCAAAGCTGTTCTCAATTCCTTCCCCCAGTACGCTTGGGCAGGCCTTTACCGCCTGCCGCCTCGGCACCTGGTGCTAGCCGCGTTCCTCGTATCTCGTGAAGCGTATCTCGCAAGCAAAGAAGAAGTACGCTCAATTTCCGTCCTGCGCTTCACGAGATACGAACGACGAAAAGCAGCACGGCGAGTAGGCGCTCATCAGCGGATGAAGAGATTATGAAAAGCAGAGATTAGTGAAAATAAACTACTGCCCCAGATACCAACCGATACCATACCGCTCCAGGAAACTCGTAATCATCGTGAGAGAATTGGCATAGATCATCACGCCGACGACGACCAGTAACACGCCGCTCACCGTCGACACGCCCCAGAGGTAGGCGCGGGCCTGCTTGAAGTAGGCCAGAAATCGATCCACACCCAATGCCGTCAGAAAAAGCGGCAGGCCCAGCCCTAACGAATAGGACGTCAAGAGCACCACCCCGCTCAGAAGGGAATCTGTCGTACTGGCGTACAAGAGGATTGAACCCAATACCGGCCCCACGCAGGGGGTCCAGCCTGCGGCAAACGCCACGCCGATCAGGAACGATCCCAAATACCCGGCCGGCCGGCTGCGGAATTGAAAGCGATGCTCCATTTTTAAAAAATTCAAATTCAGGAGACCGAGCAGATAGAGCCCGAACACCACGATCAAGGCCCCACCGAAGCGGCGAATGTGGTCCTGATACGTAATCAGAACTTGCCCCAAGAGACTGGCCGATGCGCCAAACGCAATAAACACCGAGGAGAACCCGGCGATGAACAGCAACGAGTTCAGCACGATCGCCTTCTTGAATTTCACCCGTTCCGATGCATCCGTCAGCTGTTCGACCGAGAGTCCTGTGATATACGAAATGTAGGACGGCACCAGCGGCAACACACATGGGGACACGAACGACAGCAAGCAGGCTGAAAACGCGGCAATCAGTGAAATTTGAGGGATCGATTGTGTCATGCTTACGACTTCATGAGTATCTGGATCAATTCGCGGGCTTCAGGCGAGTCCCAGTCGCGGGCACCAAAAATCTTTTTTCGAATGACACCCTGGCGATCGACCATGAAGGTGAGAGGAAGCGATCGTGCGCCATAGATGACACCGACTCGATATTCCTCGTCATGGAGAATGGGAAACGTAAACCCCATCTCCCGCTGAAACGGACGAGTCACCGCGGCGCCTTGGGCGTCCGTGGAGACCGCCAAAATCTCGAACTCCCTGCGGGAAAGAGTCCGATACAGTTGCTCCATCGCCGGCATCTCAACCCGGCAGGGTCCACACCAGGTAGCCCAAAAATTCAGCAGGACGACTTTGCCTCGAAATTGAGACAGGCTCATCATATTGCCGGCAAGATCGCGCAACTGAAAGTTCGGCGCCTCGTCGCCGACCTTCACCATCGCAAGATTCCGTTCGACTACCTGCGGTCTTGCAAATGGTGACTCGGCGCCGGCCGCTGTTGATAGACATACACCGAGCGCGGGCTGAGTAGCTATCAGTCCGATGCACATCCATATGGACGAAAAACATTTCATAAACAGGTCCCCGTACGATGGCGTACGCATTTCCCTTGAAATCTTGTCATCTTACAAACGCCCCAAAAGAAGTGTCAAGGCAGCGCCTGTGCGCCCTCGCTGCCCCTCACCTCTTTATTAGTAGTGATGGACAAATCCATGCATCTCCTCTAGAATCCAACGAATTCTAACGCCAGTCTGTCGCTCGGACCTCGTTAATTCTACACGAACCACCGGCGGCGTTCGACAACCGCAACCTTGAGGGATCGTATGAGAAGCAACTACTTGTTCACTTCGGAATCAGTGACGGAAGGGCACCCTGACAAGATCGCCGACCAGATTTCAGACGGGATCCTGGATGCGATCATCGCGAAGGACAAATACTCGCGCGTCGCCTGCGAAACCATCTTGACCACCGGCATCGCCTTCGTCGCCGGTGAAATTTCCACCAAAGCCTACGTAGAGATTCCCGACATCATCCGCGACGTCATCAAGGACGTGGGATATACCGATGCCTCGTGGGGCTTCGACTATCACACCTGCTCCGTCTTGACCGCCATCCACCAGCAATCCGGCGACATCGCCATGGGCGTCGATTCCGGAGGGGCCGGCTACCAAGGGTTGATGTTCGGCTACGCCACGAATGAAACCGACGAGTTGATGCCGATGCCGATCGTCTTGGCCCACCGCTTGACCAAGCGTCTGGCGGAA
>JABMDH010000032.1:12677-14714 GCA_015904075.1 Nitrospira sp. | reverse complement strand
ATGCCGAGCAAATAGAGCCCGAACACCACGATCAAGGCCCCGCCGAAACGGCGAATGTGGTCCTGATATGTGATGAGCACTTGCCCCAGGAGACTGGCCGATGCGCCAAACGCAATGAACACCGAGGAGAACCCGGCAATGAACAGCAACGAGTTCAGCACGATTGCCTTCTTGAATTTCACCCGTTCCGATGCATCCGTCAGCTGTTCGACCGAGAGGCCCGTGATGTACGAAATGTAGGACGGCACCAGCGGCAGCACACATGGGGATACAAACGAAAGCAAGCCGGCTGAAAACGCGGCAATCAGTGAAATTTGGGGGATCGATTGCGTCATGCTTACGACTTCATGAGTATCTGGATCAACTCGCGGGCTTCAGGCGAATCCCAGTCACGCGCACCAAAAATCTTTTTTCGAATCACACCTTGGCGATCAACCATGAAGGTCAGAGGAAGCGATCGCGCACCGTAGATGAAACCCACTCGATATTCCTCGTCATGGAGAATGGGAAACGTAAACCCCATTTCCCGCTGAAACGGACGAGTCACCGCGGCGCCCTGGGCATCCGTGGACACCGCCAAGATCTCGAATTCCCTGCGAGGAAGAGTCCGATACAGTTGCTCCATCGCCGGCATCTCAATCCGACAGGGTCCGCACCATGTGGCCCAGAAATTCAACAGGACGACTTTGCCCCGGAACTGAGACAGGCTCAGCATGTTGCCGGAAAGATCGCGCAATTGAAAGTTCGGCGCCTCGTCGCCGACCTTCACCATCGCAAGATTCCGTTCGACAATCTGCGGCCTTGCAAACGGCGACTCTGCGTCGGCCGAGGTTGAGAGACAGACCCCGAACACTGGCTGCGCGGCCATCAGTCCGATGCACATGCCTATGGTTGGAACACATTTCATGAACAGGTCCCAGTACAATGGTGGGCGCAATTCCTTTGAAATCTTGTCATCTTACAAACGCCTCAAAAGAAGTGTCAAGGCAGCGCCTGTGCGCCCTCGCTGCCCCCTCACTTCTTTGGTAGTGATGGACAAATCCACACGCCTCCTCTAGAATCCACAGATCTCTAACGTCAGTCTGTCGCTCGGGCCTCGTCATTTTCTACACGAACCACCGGCGGCGTTCGATAACCGCAACCTAGAGGGATGCATGAGAAATAACTACTTGTTCACTTCGGAATCAGTCACGGAAGGGCACCCGGACAAGATCGCCGACCAGATTTCAGATGGAATTCTGGACGCAATCATCGCACAAGACAAATACTCGCGCGTCGCCTGTGAAACCATCTTGACCACCGGCATCGCCTTGGTCGCCGGTGAAATTTCCACCAAAGCCTATGTGGAGATTCCCGATATCATCCGCGACGTCATCAAGGACGTGGGCTACACCGATGCCTCGTGGGGCTTCGACTATCACACCTGCTCCGTCTTGACCGCCATCCACCAGCAATCCGGCGACATCGCCATGGGCGTCGATTCCGGAGGAGCCGGAGACCAAGGGTTAATGTTCGGTTACGCCACGAACGAAACCGATGAGTTGATGCCGATGCCGATCGTCCTGGCGCACCGCTTAACCAAGCGTCTGGCGGAAGTACGTAAAAAGGGCATCCTCCCCTGGGTACGCCCGGACGGCAAATCCCAAGTGACCGTCGAATATAAGAACGGCAAACCGGTGCGTATCGATACGATCGTTGTCTCGACTCAGCACAGCCCGGACGTAACGAATAAGCAAATCGAGCGCGACATTATGGAGAAAGTCATCAAGCCCATGATGCCGAAGCGCCTCTACGACCCCACGAGCGTCAAGCACCACATCAATCCGACCGGCCGCTTTGTCGTCGGCGGACCGATGGGCGATACCGGCCTGACCGGCAGAAAAATCATCGTGGACACCTATAGAGGACACGGCAGCCATGGCGGCGGGGCGTTCTCCGGCAAGGATCCCACGAAGGTCGATCGTTCTGCCTCTTACATGGCCCGCTATATTGCGAAGAACCTCGTCGCAGCAGGCTTGGCCGACAAATGCGAAGTAC
>JABMDH010000032.1:0-12577 GCA_015904075.1 Nitrospira sp. | reverse complement strand
CCTTAACCTGGGCCTTCTTTTCGACGAGGAGGTGTCCGTGGATTACGACGTGAAAGACATCAAGCTGGCGGATGCCGGCAAATTGAAAATCGAATGGGCCGAGGCCACCATGCCGGTACTGCGGCTGATCCGTAAGCGATTCGCGAAGCAACAACCGCTGAAGGGAGTACGGGTTACCGCCTGTCTGCACGTCACGACGGAAACGGCAAATTTGGCGATTACGCTGAAAGCGGGCGGAGCCGATGTCCGCCTCTGCGCGTCGAACCCGCTCAGCACGCAGGATGAGATAGCCGCCGCGTTGGTGCAGCATGAAGGCATCCCAACCTTCGCCATCAAGGGCGAGGATAACGCGACCTACTATCGCCATATCGAATCCGCGGTCGCCCATCGCCCGCACGTCACGATGGATGACGGGGCAGATGTCGTGTCGCATCTCCACTCCAAGCGAAGAGAATTGCTGAAGAACGTGATCGGCGGCACAGAAGAAACCACCACCGGCGTGATTCGTCTGCGCAGTATGGCCGACAAAAAAGTGCTCAAGTTTCCGGTCATTTCCGTCAACGATGCCGACACCAAGCACATGTTCGACAACCGCTACGGCACGGGCCAATCCACCATGGACGGCATCATCCGCGCCACCAACCGACTGGTCTGCGGATCCGTCGTCGTGGTCGTGGGCTACGGCTGGTGCGGACGTGGAATCGCCATGAGGGCCAAAGGCATGGGCGCTGACGTGATCGTCACCGAAATCGATCCGTTGAAAGGCCTGGAAGCGGTCATGGACGGCTTCCGTGTCATGCCGATGGAACAAGCCGCTCCGGTGGGAGATTTCTTCGTGACCGTCACGGGCAATCTCAAGGTCATTCGCGGCGAGCACTTCGCTGCAATGAAAGACGGCGCCATCGTTTGCAACAGCGGCCACTTCAACGTGGAGTTGGACATTCCGGCTCTGGAAAAGATGAGCAAGTCACGGAAAGTCGTTCGCCCCGGCGTGGAGCAATTTACGATCAAGAACGGCAATCGCGTCAGCCTGCTCGGCGAAGGCCGCCTCGTCAATCTGGCCACAGCAGAAGGCCATCCATCCAGCGTCATGGACATGAGTTTTGCCAACCAGGCGCTCGGTGCAGAATACATCGTCAAAAACTACAAGAAGCTGGAAAAGAAGGTCTACCCGGTGCCGGCAGACATCGACAAAGAGATCGCGCGGCTCAAGCTGGCCGGCATGGGCGTGAATATCGATACGCTGACGGCGGAGCAGAAGAAATACTTGGCATCGTGGGAGATGGGGACGTAGGAAGGCACGCCTGCAAGGGAGCATCAAAAGCGCTCAGTCGAGAGCACCCACACCGCACCTGCCAGAGCAAAACAAGAAAGGCCGCCTCACCTGAGGCGGCCTTTACTTTTCCTGGCACATACCACTCCAAGGGACGACATGATGCTCGCCCACTTCTGAATTTATTTCGGGCTACTCTTGACCGGGCTGTTTCTCCCGATGCTTCGTCTCAGACTGGGAAAGAACCGGTCGAGCTTCCTTCACTTCCTTGTCAAATTGTGCCGCATCAATTTCACGGTACCCATACTTATCGGCACCCTGGGCAGGAGTCGATGACCCTGCCAATTCACCTGTGATGATGCTCTTCGTCAATTGCGCCCGATCGTCATCGACAAAAATGGTCGCAGTCTTGTACTCCAAGGGGACAAGGGCAAAAAGATTCTTCTCTCCACTGGGCAGGAACGCGTCGATGGCCACTAGCAATTGCTCCAAATCTGTGCGGGTTACTCGTTTAGGACCCAGTACGATAATGTCACTGCTCTTGGCCTGAGGATCTATACTCACACCGGTTTCACTAATATGTTCGATGTCCTCGGCCGGAAACTCCTGAGCAGGATTGGCCTTGAGGAAATCCTGAATCCGCTGCCTGAGGTCGGGAAGCGTCTTCAATCGATCGCGTTGCCACATAGAGATCAGCAGATCACCCGAACTGATATTCCGAAAATGCTGATCGGACCTGAGGAGCAACTTTCGCACTTTACTCTGCTGCCACTTTCCGCGATCCCGCTCTTCAAGATACAAATGCCCACGGACAACCCGCCGATAGGAGCCGTCACCACGAAGCTCGAGATAATGTGAGAACTGCCCCCCATTATGTTTCAAGTACAGGTTACGGTCTCGAGAAACACGCACATCCCCTTCCGCACCGGCCACAGATCAAGCCAGCAGGAAGAGAACGCTACTGACCGTGAGGAGCAGATATTTCAGCGAATGAGTCACGACGACCACCTCCTTTCTGCGTCAAGCAGAGCATCGGCTCCCTCCCGGTTTATTGACGTATGTGAAGGAGAGAAAACGAGAATACACATGAAACATTCTGACAGGGCTTCTCTCATCCAACATGCCGAGGTAAACCTGAGAAGGCTTTGGGCTTCCATATCCAAAGGCGTCCTATCAAAAACTCCTCACACCCATAGGAATGATGCCGCTATGGGTGTCGCTGACTTCTCTATCCACCACACAATTTAACTCAACATGACGGTTGGACAAGAAACTTTCGCTTTTCTCCCTTGCCTACAGAGATGGCACTGTTGGGCATTCTGAATGTGTACACGACGGCTGAATGGGTCAGAAACGCCGTGGGTAGGAGATAGGAACAGGCTGAATGCTCCGTCATGCGTATGACAGATAGGCCAGAAACAAGCCACTGGAGGGAACTCAGGACTTCGGTGAACGGGCGCGGTTCAGCTCGCAACAGAAATCAGACGAGCGCACCGCAATCGTCCATCGCTCTTCCAGCGTCATGCGCCAGGCTCTCTCGATCTTCTCGCGCGGAAGCCGCTCGTTTAACTTGCTTGATCGCCGTTGGAGTGCCCTTGGAATCATTGGTTGTCCGGGATTCATACGGACAAGCAGGCACAGGTCTCTTGCAAAAGAAGCACAACGGACAGACGTCTATCGCAGACCAGGCACCACCGCGATGATGCGTAGCGGCCCGCCGGTGCCGCCGGCGATCTTCATCGGAAGGGCGATGACGTCAAAATTGCGTGGCGGCAGGCCCTGCAACTGGGCGAGATTCTCGAACACCGGCACGTTGTGAGAGAGTAGGGCGACATGCGTTTCAAACGTGGTCGATTGGCCGTAGTCGATCGAGGCGGTGTCAATGCCAACGGCTTTGACTTGGCGTTCCCGTACCAACCAGGCTGCCGCGTCGGGATGCAGTCCCGGGAAATGGAGCGCCCGCACCCCTGCTTCTCCTCTCAACTCCGTTCCCAAATAGTCCCGCCGCGACGGCCAAAACTTGGCAAAGCCCGTATCCAACAAGACAATGGACCGATCCGGTATCCGCCCATAGGCGGTTTCCCATTGTTCAAAGTCTTGAATAGTGATTCGATACTCTCGATCGAATGTGCATTGGGCGGCCACCTGGATTTTGACGCCGGTTCCCACCAGATGCTCGATCGGAATCTGATCCAACATCTGCCCGCCTTTGAAAAAATGGATGGGCGCATCAATGTGAGTCCCACCATGCTCAGGCATCTCCAGGCGATTCGAAGCGTAGTAGTACCCACCCGATGTCTCCTCCGCATGTTGAACTACGAGCCGGAAATCCTGCTCCGTCGGCCAGACGATCGCCTCCGTCCCGAACGAATGCGTCAGATCGACCAGCCGCGCCAGGTCCCAATCCAATGGCTTGGACTTATGTAATCCGCCCACACATCCGACGAATGAGACGAGATACAACACAGCAATTAGCACGTACTTCGCGTAAATTGGGTTCCCCATAATAGGCAGCCTCATTCTCAACACTAAATTATTGAAAAATCTCGACACAGCCATGTCGTTGCTCTGATTCCCCACCATCCCTTTGTCTCGGATAGAACGGATGCGCGGTGAGGTTTGCGCCATAGCAGGGATTGCTACACCAGCAGTAAAGAGATTTCTGGTGCGACGGCATTTCGATGGGAGTCACAGCAGTAGAGGGCATCCGTGACTTCGAATATACCGCCCCAGACTTTCTCACCCGGCGACGGCACGATGCTCGCGAGGCCGCAGCGCCATTGAGATGACCAGCGGCAGAACTTGATCGTGTGGTCCGCCAGTGTGGCGAGGTAGAGGAATCGATGCTCCGGGGCGCGTCGCTTGAGCTGGACGGGGTTCAGATGATCGGCATACAGGAAGAACTTCATTCGATGCGCTCATGTGTTCTTGATGACTGACGGTATTTGTAGCACAGAGGCTTTTCGTCAAACAAGCGTCGCATTGCGTCACAACGCGTCTTGACGATTGCGTGATGAACTGTCATGTATGAGACGGGTCAGATAATCGTAGTCAGAGCGAGGCGGCCATCATGGCGGTCTCGCAACACAATAGGATTCTCCACGCAATCAATGGCTGAGGATCGTTCCGATACGAAGTCGTCGTCCCCATCGCCTGTCGTCATCAGGCTGATTCGCGTTGCGGTGATTCTCGTACTGATGCTGGGAGTGGGCTATTATTCCTGGAGCCACCTGTCCTCTTCCCCTCCCACGCAGGACCAGCGCGAGGCAGAGGCGCTGACACTGGTACAGTCTTCCCGCGCGATCGGTTCCGGCACGATTCTGGATGCGATGAATCAACATGTGCGATCGATGAAGGAGCGCGGGCAGGGGGTACGGCTTGGGGAGTGGCGGGTCAAGCATGTCGAAGGCGATGTGTATGAAATCCGTGTGCAATTGCGGGATCAAAGTGTCCGCGGCCAGTGGTTTGAGCGGGAATTCATCTGGCACGCGCATCTTAAGCTGAAGAAGGTGAATGCCGCGTCGCTGCCGGCGGATGGCGTCACGCCCAAAGATCCCGATGCGGAACAGTCACCGGTGCCGCTACCGTAGGTGCTCGCATCTCGTCTTTCCTATCTCGTAAAGCGTGAAACTCAGGGTGTGGAAAGAGCACGTCCGATTGTTGCTTGCGAGATACGAGATGCGCTTCACGAAGAACGTGACTTTATGCGGGTTAGGGCGCAGCCAGGCCGGGAGGCAATGAGATTTGGATGTGGGTGCCTTCCACGCGCACCTGGCAGCAGGGTACTTCGAAGTTAGGATTATTCTCTCGTTGTCCGGTGACGACGTTGAATTTCCAGCCGTGCCAGGGACACTCAACGACGGAGCCGCATAGTTTTCCCTCTCCCAGCGGACCGCCGGCGTGGGGGCAGGCGTTATCGATGGCGTAGAACGTTCCCTCTATGTTGAAGACGGCGATCCAGACGCCGTTGATCTCCACGGTACGTCCGGTTCCCGGCGGGATATCCTGAACCTGTGCGACGGTGGTGAAATTATCTACCATGGGGAAATCCGTTCCTGTTCTATGGTTGTGGGTTCTGTGGCAGAGGGGCGATTGCTTGATTTCACTGTAGGCATATGGCATAGATATACTGGAACATGTTCCGGCCCATCGAACGATCTCCGCTCTCGCATAGGGGGCTTGATTGGGAATGAGGTTGTTGCATGGAAATGACTCTTCTGCTCAATTCGACGTATGAACCGCTGCGGGTCGTCCATTGGCAGAAAGCGATCGCCCTCCGGGAGAGGTCCTTGTTCGAGTCAAGGCCTGCGCGTTGAACCATCTCGACATTTGGATCAGGCAGGGTAATCCTGCCTATCCGATTCCGTTGCCTCATGTGTCCGGATCGGATATCGCAGGGGTTGTAGAGCGGGTTGGAGCACAGGTTGAGGGAGTGACTGTTGGGGCGCGGGTGTCTGTCTCGCCGGGACTCAGTTGCTGGAAGTGTGAGAACTGTCTGGCCGGCCGGGATAATTTCTGCAGCACATTCGGAATCATCGGGGCGAAGACTCATGGCGGCTATGCCGAGTATGTGAAGGTGCCGTTTCGCAATGTCCTGCCGATGCCGGAGAACCTGACGTTTGAGCAGGCCGCGGCCTTTCCTCTCGTTTCCGTAACTGCCTCGCACATGCTCTTTGCACTGGCCGGTTTGCAGCATGGAGAGACGGTGCTGATTATGGGGGCGGGTAGCGGGGTGGGGAGTATGGCCGTCCAATTGGCGAAGCTGGCCGGGGCGCGGGTCATCACGACGGTCGGTTCCGACGAGAAAATTCCCAAGGCCGTGGTCCTTGGCGCCGACGCGGTCATCAATCACGGCAAAGAAACGGTAGCGGATCGCGTGAAGCTGTTGACCGAAGGGAAGGGTGTCGACGTGGTCATCGAGCACATCGGCCCGGAAGTCTGGGAGACCTGCCTGGCCTCTTTGAGCAAGGGTGGCCGATTGATCACTTGTGGTGCTACGACCGGATCGGAGGTCAAGCTGGACCTCCGCTATATCTACTCACGCCAGTTGACGATTAAAGGTTCCTACATGGGCACTCGCGCAGAACTGGTCAAAGCCGCAGAGTTAGTCGGCCAGAAGCGATTGATGCCCGTGATCGATCGTACCTATCCGCTTCAGGAGGCGCGCGCCGCTCAGGAACTCATGTTGAACCGAAGATTTTTCGGCAAGATCGTACTGGTCTGCTGAGCCTGCCCGCGTTTTTTACACATTCATTGTGAGCTCTCTCGCCCCTTCTGTAGTTCCCTCACGGAGAGTGAGTGGGCGTGGCCGGCGGTGGTTCTCGGCATCCTATCCAAACCGACAATAGTACAGGAGTAGGTACGGTGAGTGGAAAGGAGTTAGGTGTGAACGGCAGTGTATGGAGATCCTCTCATCTCGTACCCACGAACCACTTGCAGTTGTGATTACTTGGTGAGTTCTTTGACCAGGTGGCCTAGTTCCGGCAGGATGAGTTTTTCCATCGCCAGGCGGACGGCGTTCTCAGAGCCGGGGATTGAGAACACGACGCGGCCTTCGATGATACCGGCAACAGCCCGGCTCATAATTGCGGGTGACCCGATCTCTTGATAGCTGAGGAATCGAAAGATTTCGCCAAATCCGTCAAGCCGCTTCTCCAACATCTTGTTCACTGCTTCGAACGTCGAGTCTCGCCGGGAAATGCCGGTTCCACCGTTGACGATCACGATATGGGCGGCATGCGTAAACGTGCCCAGTGCAATGCGGTGCGTGATCTGTCCGGGGTCATCTTTAATGATATGGAAAGCGACAACCGTGTGACCATTGCCTGCAAGCAGCGAGTGGATGAGCTGCCCACTGGTATCGGTTTCCGGCGTTCGCGTATCGCTGCACGTGATGACCATGCAGCGGAGTGATCGTGGCGCATCCTGCTTGTGTTCATGGGCTGGTGAGTTCGTCATGTTGCAAAGCGGTCGAGCGCAAAGCAGAGGCTGAGCGTCACGAAGAGGGATCTTCGATTAGCCTCGACTGAGCCTAACCTATCTCCATGCTGCGTCTGGGTTGAGTTTCGCGACCGGGGTTCCCTTGGCGATGTGTTCGTCGAGGATCGTAGCGACATCCGCCTCAGTGACTTTCGAGTACCATGTATTGTCAGGATACACGACGACGGTCGGACCCTGTTCGCAAGGGCCGAGGCAGCCGGTAGCGCTCACCAGGACTTGGCCCGGTGGCACAGCGCGTTGCATCAATCCCATGTTGAAGGCCATGAGCAGCTGGCCGGCTCCGGCACTTCCACAGGACGGTTTTGGATGGCCCGGGGGACGTGAGTTGGTGCAGACGAGAATGTGATATTTAGGTTTCGGCATAGTCTCCTCAATTGATAGAGCGAACGACTCATGAGATCCGAACGGGCACTTATAGCATATTAGCCTGGAGCATGCACAGAGCGAAGAACCTCATAGTTCATGGTATGTGACAAACTCGTTGTCTCTGTTTCGTGCTATGCGCCAGATACCCGCCGCGCAGTAGATTTATCGTGGCCTATACGATTCCCATTGTTGAACGGCTTCTTGGGGAAGTTTCCACTGTGTGAGCCCTTTTATGACCCAGTCGAGATAGTGGTCTTTGGCTTTGAATTTGCCGATCGGATTCGCAGCGTAGGTGGTGACGAGTTCCTTCGATCCGGCTTCGTTGAGCACTGTGATTTGCAGGTGCCGGTAGGCCCCCTGAGGGACATCTTGCTCGAACTCATCCATGAGCGTCAGATCCTCATCGGTCACCTCGAACACACCTCCCCAGACTTTCTCACCCGGCGACGGTACGATGCTCGCGAGGCCGCAGCGCCATTGAGATGACCAGCGGCAGAACATGATTGTGTGGTCCGCCAGTGTGGCGAGGTAGAGGAATCGATGCTCCGGGGCGCGTCGCTTCAGCTGGACGGGGTTCAGATGATCGGAATGTTCCCTCCACATTGAAAAGCGCGATCCACACTCCCTGGACTTCTACAGTGCGTCCGGTTCCCGGTGGGATGTCCTGAACTTGCGCAACGGTGATGAAGTCGTTCATGATGGGCCAATCGGCTTCTGCCGCGCGACGGCGAGCGCTGCGGGAGAGGGGCGATTGCTTGATTTCACTGTAGGCATATGGCATAGACATACAGGAGCATGTCCCGGCCCATCGAACGATCTCCGCTCTCGCATAGGGGGCTTGATTGGGAATGAGGTTGTTGTATGGAAATGACTCTTCTGCTCAATTCGACCTATGAACCCCTGAGGGTCGTCCATTGGCAGAAAGCGATCGCCCTCCTCTGGCAAGGCAAAGTCGAAGTTCTCGAAGTCTATGACCGTGAGATCCACGGGATTTCCCTCTCGATCAAACTCCCTGCGGTGATGCGGCTGCTGAAGCTGGTGCGGCTGAAGGACAGCCACCGCGCCGTCAAGTTTTCCCGCATCAATATTTTCACGCGCGACGGCTACACCTGCCAGTATTGCAACCATCGGTTCCGGACGGAAGAACTCACCTTCGATCATGTCGTGCCTATCGCCAAAGGCGGTAAGAAGACATGGGAAAATATTGTGACCGCGTGCTGGCGGTGCAATAACCGGAAGAGCGGCCGTATACCGGATGAAGCCGGTATGAAGTTGAAGAAGCGGCCGGTCAAGCCGCGATGGAGTCCTGTGATCACGATCACCATCGGTATCCGCAATACGTCGGAAAGCTGGCGTGATTATCTCTATTGGAATATGGAGTTGGACGCGGATCCGGCTGAGATGTAAGAGCGCACCTCACCTCCGGTTGCCCTTCCCCCGTTAGTCCGTGCAGCTTCTCGATCGTTCCAAAGAACATACAGAGTATTTCAGGTTTCTGGTCTCGGCTGTTCGGATCGGCCTTCCTGACAACTCGAAACTTGAAACCAGACATGCGCAACTTGCGGCTCTTGCCCCTGGCGCCGCATTATAGCGACAGTTCCAACCGAGAAAAAGAGGTTGCGTGGTTTACGGTCTAAAACAGCCTATTGTATGATGCGTCCCATACTTACTTGTTAGGAGCGTTGATGATGGCTGCAAATCCAGGTTTTCCGTTAGTTCTTGATGTGAAAAGTTGGACGGTGTTGGTGATCGGCGGGGACGATGAGGCGTCCGATAAAACGCAACGATTACTCGAGTCCGGCGCGCGTGTCACGGTGATCAGTCCGACGCTCAACGAAACGTTGCGTACCCTGGCGGCTTCGGCGAAGGTCATTCATCGCGGGCGGCATTTCCGGGATACGGATCTAGAACATGCCATTTTGGTTTTGAACACGCTGCGCGGTGACCGTGATTTTGCGAGGGCGCTGCTGGCCAAGGCAAAGGAGAAGGGTGTGTTGGTCTGGTCGGTGGATTTTCCGGAAGCCTCCAGCGTCACGATGCCGGCGGTGGCAGCGTCGGGCCACGCACGAGTGGCCATCAGCACAAGCGGCGTCGCGCCGGCCTTATCCGGTTTCATGAAGGAAGATCTGGAGCGAATTTTGGACCCTGAGTTTGCCGCCTTTGTCGAGTGGCTGGGGGAATTGCGGGAACAAGCCAAGGCCAATGAACCGGATGCCGAGAAGCGCCGAGCGCTCCTGCGCGAAGCCTTGGATGGCTTTCGCCTCTTAGGCAAGATCCAGTATCCCAAGGTCTGGCTGGAGAGGAAGAAGACGTGAGCCGTAAGGGGTGAGGCGTGAGGGGTAAAGAGACAGGAGACAGGAGGAGTCATGGTATTGCTTGAATTCAGTATGTCGCCGCTGGGAAAGGGCGAGAGTGTCGGGAAGTATGTGGCCCGCTCCCTCGACATTATCGATAAGAGCGGAGTGCCCTATCGGTTGAATCCGATGGGCACGGTATTGGAAGGGGAATGGGATGACGTGTTCGGCGTCGTAAAGCAATGTTATGAACGGATGAGAAAGGATTGCAAGCGCATTTCCTGCACGATCAAGGTGGACTATCGTAAGGGGCACGATGGCCGTTTGCAGAGCAAAGTGGCGGCTATCGAAAAAACGCTCAAACGCCGGGTCAAGCAGTAGGCGGACCTCTGCAAAGATTAAACAGCTCCTTGTGATCCACGATGTAGCGGGCAGGATGAGAGGTAAGTCTCAGGGAGAATATTTCTCGTGGGGAAACTATTAGGCCTGGGGCGGATGCAGCCAAATAAGAAGGGGAGCGGTGGCCCCAGCTGGTTGGGCAGAATGTTCCATTTCTTCAGTGGCGCCTCGCGGTGGTCTGACTACGCGGCAGTGAGCCGTGGCGTCAGGTTGTCGCAGCACATCTCTTCGGGCCGTCGTGCCGTCAAGCGCTCGTTACGGCCTCGTCTGGTTGTAGACGTCATTTACCGCTCTACGCCCTTATGGGCGACGCTGATACTGTCATAGGCCTGCAAATATTACCCCCTCGTACTTCACGCTTCGCCACAGCTGTTCGATAAACACGTTGTCCCGCCAGCGGCCGGTGCCATCCATGCTGATCTGGATGCCATGAGGACTGCTTTACGGCGGTGCGATCTCGCCAGTCCCCTATCGGTTGAATCCGATGGGGACGGTATTGGAAGGGGAATGGGATGACGTGTTCGGCGTTGTACGGCAATGTTATGAGCGGATGAGAAAGGACTGCAAGCGCATTTCCTGCACAGTGAAGGTGGACTATCGTAAGGGCCATAAGGGCCGTTTGCAGAGTAAAGTGGCGACTATCGAAAAAACGCTCAAACGCTCAATCAAGCAGTGAGCGGGTGTGATCGTCGCTCGTATCTCGTGAAGCGGATCTCGCAAATACAGAGATTGGACACACCTTTTTCCGTCCTGCGCTTCACGCTTCACGAGGAGCGCGATCACGTACGCTTGACAGCAGCAGGGTGATTTCGTAGTATGCGAAAACCTTTAACGCTCATCCTGTGAGGTGAGCAAGGAGTTTGTTATGACAAGTGCGCCGGCCTGTGCCGGGTTGTGCAACACAACCTTCTCACCAAGATACGGTGGGGAGGTTTTTTTATGCCGATTCACCGGGGCTGGGCCGGCATACGATCAAAGGCACGCGTTACGTGACTACTGAAAACCATCCACATCGGGACGAGGTGCGAGTCGTGATGGATGCCGGCGATATGGCCCGCGCGCTGACCCGCATTGCCCATGAAATCGTGGAACGCAATAAGGGTGTGAAGGATCTGGCGTTAGTCGGTATTCGTACGGGTGGCGTGTATCTGGCGCATCGGCTGGTGAAACGTATTCAGACGATCGAAGGAGTGCAGATTCCTATCGGTGAATTGGACATCACCCTGTATCGGGACGACCTCGCGCTTCGCAAAAACCAGCCGGTATTGAGGAAAACATCCGTTCCATTCGATATGGCGGACAAGGTGGTGGTGTTAGTGGATGATGTGTTGTTTACCGGGCGGACGATACGTGCGGCGATGGACGGGTTGATGGATTTTGGACGGCCGGGAGAGATTCAGCTTGCGGTATTGCTGGATCGCGGCCATCGGCAGCTACCGATCAAGGCCAATTACATCGGGAAGAATCTTCCCACGTCGCGAGAAGAAAAAGTTCAGGTGTTGTTGGAAGAAGGCGGAGAAGATGACCGCGTGATCATCTTTAAAGCATGATGCGGAGGAGGCCATGAGTCTCAAACGCAAAGATTTACTGAGTCTGGCGGCGTTGTCTGTGGATGAGATCGCGCTCATTCTTGAGACGGCGGACTCCTTCAAGGAAGTGACAGGCCGTGAGATCAAAAAGGTCCCGGCGCTGCGAGGCAAAACCGTCGTTAATTTGTTTTTCGAGCCGAGCACGAGAACCCGCACGTCGTTCGAGCTGGCGGCGAAACGGCTGAGTGCAGATGTCATCAACTTTTCGCCCTCCTCGAGCAGCGTGGTCAAAGGTGAAACGCTCCTCGATACCGCGCGCAATATCGAGGCAATGCAGGCAGATATCATTGTCCTGCGTCATTCGTCTGCCGGGGCCGCCGAAACGCTGGCGCGCGGGGTGAAGTCCTCGGTGATCAACGCGGGTGACGGATGGCATGAGCATCCCACGCAGGCGTTGCTCGATCTCTATACCATCAGGGGACGCGGAATGGGTTTTGGAGGGTTGCGGGTAGCGATCGTCGGGGACGTGTCGCACAGCCGCGTAGCCCGTTCGAATATCTATGCGCTGACGAAGTTGGGCGCCGAAGTGCGTCTCGTGGGGCCGCCCACTATGATGCCGCGGGGGGTTGAGAAGCTTGGAGTGAAGGTCTATTCCGATATGGACAAGGGTTTGCGCGGAGTGAATGTCATCATGATGCTTCGTCTCCAACTGGAAC
>JABMDH010000031.1 GCA_015904075.1 Nitrospira sp. | reverse complement strand
TGGCCGTGGCATGCTCCAGGATTATCAGGAGGCGTTACGCTGGTGCAGGTTGTCAGCGGATTACGGTCATGCACGAGCAATGATGACTATCGGAGTCCATTATGAGAAGGGACGGAGCGTGACCAAGGATCTGGTACAAGCTCACCTCTGGTACAACCTGGCTGCAGCCTATGGGGAAAAAGACGGTGCGAAATGGCGGGATCGGCTCGTTCTCGAGATGACCAGGAATCAGATCGCTCAAGCCCAATTCCTGGCCAGAAACTGGAAGCCAAAAGCTCAAGTTAAGAGTCAAGAGGAGCAGCCTAAACCATTGTCTCTTGAGCCATAGCTATCATCAACCAATCCCCTCAGTTCACACACTGATTGAGCAAAACCGGCCGTCTCTCATTTGAATCCTACCACCATCCCATCAGGCCCTGCTAATGGAATGACCTGTGTCCGCCTGAACCCGGCCTGTTTCATCCACTTTCGGCAATCTGCGCCGGTAAAGTCGAATCCGCCGTGCGTTTCGATCAGCATATTAAGGCTCATGAGCAGCCCGAATGCATTCCGCTTGCGCTTGTCGTCGATGAGCGCTTCATGGACAATCAATGCCCCACCTGGCGTCAATGCCTCGTATGACTTGCGAAGCAGCAGCATTTTCTCCTCCAGATTCCAGTCATGGAGAATATGGCCCATGATCATGACATCGCACGTCGGCAATGAATCCTTGAAGAAATCTCCCGGATAAAACCTGAGGCGCTTCCCGACTCCCCGTGCCTGCGCGTAGGCGTCGAATACCGGCTGGACCACCGGCAGATCCATTCCACCGCCATTCAGATGCTTATGGGCAAGAGCTATTCCGACTGCCACCCCTCCCTGGGCGCAGCCCACATCCACAAATGTTCGATATCGTTTCCAGGGAAACTTTTGGGCGATCACCTGCGCGGATCCGACACTGAGACCTGTCATCGCTTTGAGAAACCCCTCCAGCCGTTTCGGATCGCCATAGAGAGTGCGAAAAAAGTCCCCGCCGGTTTTCACCTCATTCTGCGGTTGTCCTGTGCGGAGGCCATCCGTCAACGATCCCCAGAACCCATAGAGCCGCGCATTACACATTTCGAGAATTCCGCCGATGTATGACAGCTTGTTTCGATCGAGAAAACGCGAGGACTCTGAGGTATTGGCGTAGCGAGACCCCACCCGTTTCAACATGCCCAAGGCAACAAGCGCATCAAAAAAATCGCGTGCACTCCGGGGATGCAAGTGGAGGCGTGTTCTTAAAATCTCTCCGTCAAGCGCACCTTTTCCCAACTCTGTGAACACACCAAGCTCGATGGCACTGAGCAAGGTTTTTGATCCCCAAAATCCGGTGCCGAGTTGCAGGATCTTCGCCGGAGTTACTTTACTTGTGGCCATGCCCCTCCTCCCGCTCTTCCTCTCGCCATCTCAAGCCGTCAATCCTTGAAGACGCGCACGGGGACCTTTCGTCCTTTGATACGGGACCGGCTGAGCGCCTCCAGTATTCCCTTGGCCATCTCGGCCGGAACATCCACGATCGAAAACCGCTCTTCGATTTCAATGGCGCCGATCACGCCGGCGTTAACCTTGGCTTCGTTTGCAATGGCACCGACCAGATCGCCAGGCCTGATGCCGGACTCTCGTCCCGCCCCCACATACAAGCGTGCCATTCCTGGTTCGCCGGCGCTCCGTGTTGTTCTCCCTGCCGGTGGCCTCACCCCTGGCCGCATAATGAGCCGTCCGGGACGATCTCCGGACGGCTGGCGTCCCGCCGGATAGGGCGCAGACCGAGGCTGGGGCCGATAGGGCTCAGGAGCACGGCTGAGTGCCCCCGGGATCTCTTGCTCTGATCGTTCGCCACCTTGCGCGCGATGGATTAATTTCATCGCGGCAGCCGCCACCTCAATCGGGCTACCGGCTGCCGCCAGCGCCTCAGCGACAGCCAGAAACGGTTCTAATTCTCCTGCGTCTATGATCTCCTTCACGGCTGTCTTCGTTCGTTCCAGCCTGGTGGCGCGAAGATCTCCGACGGTCGGAACCTGCGCAACAATTACCTTGGATTTCGTATGGATTTCGATGCTCCGCAAGAGGCGTTGTTCGCGCGGGTCGAGAATAGTGATGGCGGCGCCTTCACGACCGGCCCGGCCGGTTCGACCGATTCGATGCACATAGACCTCGGCAGAAGAGGGCAAATCGAAGTTAATCACATGCGAGACGTGCGGAATATCGAGACCGCGCGCCGCGACATCAGTGGCCACCAGTAGTTCCGTTTGACCTGATCGGAAGGCACTCATCACGCGATCCCGCTGCTGCTGGCTCATCCCTCCATGAATGGCCTCGGCACGTCGGCCTCGCCCGTTTAGCATCGCAGTAACTTCGTCGACCTCCACACGGGTTCTGCAGAATACCAGCGCGGACTTCGGGCCAGCCACATCCAAGACACGAGCCAGGGCGGCGCCACGGTGTTGTCTGGCTACGACATAGGCCGTTTGTTGAACTTTGGGGGCAGTCCCGGCCTTGACCGGCTCCTTTGCGATCGTGATCTCAACAGGATGCTTAAGATGCCGGTGCGCAATCGACTTGATGCGCGGAGGCATCGTTGCTGAAAACAGCGCCGTCTGTTTCGTCGCCGGCGTTTGGAGCAGAATCGCATCGAGATCGTCAGCAAAGCCCATATCGAGCATCTCATCAGCTTCATCCAGGACCACAGTCTGCACATGCGCCAGCTTTAACGTCTGGCGGCGAATGTGATCGAGCGCCCGCCCCGGTGTTGCCACAATCACGTCGACACCCCGCTTCAACGCATGGAACTGTGGACTGATCGCTTGCCCGCCGTACAAGGCCAGTACCGAGATACGCAATTCCTTTCCATATCGCTGAACGGCCTCCCCGACTTGAATTGCCAACTCACGTGTCGGCACCAGAATGAGCGCCGCTGGACGCTGTTTGACTCCATGCGCGATACGCTGGAGTAGCGGCAGCGCAAATGCCGCAGTCTTGCCTGTTCCTGTTGCGGCTTGGCCCAATAAGTCTTTGCCGGCCAACAGCGGAGGGACGGCTTCCCGTTGTATGGGCGTCGGCTCTTCATATCCCAGCGCGTCCAAGGTGGCCAGCAAGGATGCTTCCAAGCCCAGTGCCGCAAAGCCTGGAGAAAATCCGGTCGCCGTCGGCGCCGTAGGTTCCTGTGGACTCTCATGTTTCGTAGACAAGCAGTGCTACCTTTCTGTGTGATTCCTATCCGATATCGGCTTGCGTACACAGGCAACGGGCAAGAAGAGCGCCCGGATGGTTCTCGGCTATTCCTCTGGTTCCTCGATCGGCCCTGCCCACTCCCCTTTGGCCAGTGCGACTTCTTGATATCCGCCGTCCGGCCATTGAAACTGTCCCACGACATCGACCAACACGATGAATGGGTCTGCTTCATGAGCCTGCCCACGAAACCAATACCAGCCAGGCTCTGTGGGTTTGCCGTCTGTCCATCGATACATGGCCATGCCTGAAAAACGCTCCCTTATCCTTGCAAGTCTGGTACAGTCTGACTTCGCAAGGAGTGCTGAACCCTACCATGTCCAGCTTGCCAATAGAAGCCGTGCTGCCGGAAATCCTGCAAACCCTCCGGGATAGGCCTAATGCGGTCTTAACCGCGCCTCCTGGAGCAGGCAAAACCACTCGCGTCCCACTAGCCCTCCTTGACGCCCCCTGGCTTCACGGCAAGAAGCTCCTCCTGTTGGAACCGCGCCGACTGGCCGCCCGTGCAGCGGCCCATCGGATGGCCGTCACACTCAATGAATCAGTCGGTGAGACGGTCGGCTACCGGATGCGGTTGGATACGAAGATTGGACCACATACGCGAATTGAGGTGGTAACGGACGGCATTCTCACGCGCCTGCTCCAGCAGGATCCGTCGCTTGAAGCCTACGCGATGCTCCTCTTTGACGAATTTCACGAGCGTAGCCTGCAGGCGGATACAGGACTGGCGCTCTGTCTTGAAACACAACGGCTGTTTCGCCCGGATCTCCGCCTGCTTGTCATGTCGGCGACGCTGGACTCCGGACCGGTCGGAGTGCTGCTCCACCAGGCGCCGACAATCCGATGCGACGGCCGGATGTTTCCAGTCGAGACTCGCTATCTGGACCAACCGGTTTCAGACCGTCTCGACCTCGCCGTCTGATCCCCGCTCCGGCTTGACCCGATTGGAGACCAGTCGCGTCACGCAGGACGCTGCCGACCAACGGCGAGGCCGAGCCGGACGTCTGGAACCGGGGATCTGTTACCGCCTCTGGACCGAGCGGGAACAGATATCACTGACTCCTCACCGGCCTCCTGAAATACTGGAAGCCGATCTTGCCCCGCTCGTCTTAGAACTCGCGCTGTGGGGTGCCGGCGATCCGTCTGAACTGTCCTGGCTGACCCCTCCGCCTTCCGGAGCGATCACACAGGCAAGAGAATTATTGACCCGATTGGGCGCCATCGATTCCAGCGGCCGTATCACTCCTCACGGACGAGCGATGGCCGAACTATCGCTACATCCGCGACTTGCCCATATGATTCTCAGAGCGCAGTCTCTGCGCATGGCGACTCTCGCTTGTGACGTGGCCGCGCTCCTGAGCGAACGCGATAGGCTCCGAACCCATCGAGGGCATCGCAATGCCGATCTTCGAATCAGACTCGATGCCCTGTATGGGCAACAGGATCTTGCTGACGGCGCGACAATCGATCGTGGCGCCGCTCAGCATATCAAACGGACGGCAGACCTCTGGCGCCGACAGCTCGCCCGAACCACAACAGGAGAACGGCCACAGACGAAAGCGCCGCTCGATCAAGTGGGGCCCCTGCTGGCGCTGGCCTATCCTGACCGGATCGCCCAGCGGCAAAACGGCAGCGAAGCACGGTATCTGATGGCCAATGGACGCGGCGCTTCTTTTGCCGGCCCCGACCCGCTCAGCACGGAACAGTACCTCGTCATTGCTGAATTGGACGGCGGCCAACAATGGGCCCGCATCGATCTGGCCGCACCGGTATCGGAGACAGCGTTGGCGGCCCTGTACCAAAAGGACATCGCCGAAACTGAGACGGTGGCATGGGATGACAAGACGCAGAGCGTGCGGGCGGCAAAACAGCGACGCTTGGGATCGCTCGTACTCTCGCAACAGCCTCTCTCGAAGCCCGATCCTTCGTTGATAGCTGCTGCGTTAGTGCAGGGAGTTCGACAGTCAGGATTGGCCGCGCTGGGCTGGACGCCGGAGTTGCAGCAATGGCGCGCCCGTGTCCAGTTGCTCCGTCGAGCCGATGGAAGTGTGTCGCGCTGGCCCGATCTGTCAGATGAGACCTTGTTACACACGATTGATCAGTGGCTCGGCCCCTATCTCACCGGCATCACCACGCTGGATCGCGTCAAACGCATGGATCTCGCCACGTCGCTTCATGCATTGCTGACGTGGGAACAGCAACAGCAACTTGATCGCCTTGCCCCAACCCATCTCACCGTGCCGAGCGGTTCCCATGTTCGACTCGATTACGAGGGCTCGGAAATGCCCGTGTTGGCCGTGCGGCTTCAAGAGCTGTTCGGTTGCCAAGATACACCCCGTGTGGCAGGCGGAAAAATTCCCGTCATGCTGCATTTGCTGTCGCCGGCCAAACGGCCGGTCCAAGTCACCCAAGACCTGGCCGGGTTTTGGCGCAACACATACCACGACGTGCGGAAAGAACTGCGCGGCCGCTACCCTAAGCACCATTGGCCCGACGATCCCCTCACCGCCCCTCCGACGGCGAAAGCCAAACGAAGAACACCCTAGTCCGCCGCACTCTTCCAACCCGACATCACGCAGCGCAGCGCAATCAGTGGCCTGAACCCGTCCAGGTCTGTCGAGATTACTGTCATCATGTCGTCTGCCTGCCCTTGATCCTCAAAACACTCGTACACATCATCCAAAAATCCCCCGCGCAGCAACGGATGATAGAGAAAAGCCGGGCCGTCCCCGCTCACCACTTCCAGAGGTTGTTCAACCACCGAGATCTTGGTCATCTCAAGGGAAGTAAGCCACCGGCGGGCATCCTCCGCTGAAGGCCGTTCAGCCAGATACGCATGGAAGCGTTCCCGCTCTGTACTGTGGCCGCGCCGAAGCAACTCATGATCGACGCGTTGCCATAGCGAATCGAATGTGCCGAGTGACGGAAAGGTCAGCGTCATCTGGCCGCCGGGTTTTAAGTGACGGATCAACCCGCGTAGGGCCTCTTCGCGGTTGGGACGGAAAAACATGACGGAGAGGTTTCCGGTTATGCGATCGAATAGGGGCAATTCATCGGGCAGCGCACGGACATCGTGGTATTCGAACGACAACCAAGGGAGGTGTGTCCCTTGAATAGCCCGGGCACGGGCGACTTGGCCGGCGCTGAGATCGATGCCAAGCACCCGTCCCGTTGGCCCGACCTGCTCGGCGAGATAGAAGGCGGGAATGCCATGTCCCGATGCGACGTCGAGAATGTTCAGGCCCGGTGCCAACGATAATTGCGACAACAACGTTTCGGCGAACGGC
>JABMDH010000030.1:6335-8200 GCA_015904075.1 Nitrospira sp. | reverse complement strand
CGATACGTAGCCATGTGCAACTCCTTGGTTCCTGGAGTCCCCAGGATACTGGTGTTGCACTAGCATCTTGAACCCACACCGAAACCATTTTCTGGACGGATCGGGAACCTGGAGGGGACGGATGTGGCTGGGAATGGCTCCTGACACTGCATTCGGCGTTGACAGGGTAGGTATTCGTCTATATATAGGTGGCCAATTCCAAATTGGCGAACGGTCTACAGCTTTGAGTGCCGCGCCCAGTGCTGGGTTTGATTCTCCGGCGGGCATATGAAATGATGAAGTCAAACTTGGCTTGACCAGGTTGTAGTATAGAAAGTCGCAGAGGGAGTCGCGGGTATGCCTACAACTACACAGTTTGTCATTCGCTGCCAGAGCAAGCCGGGTGAGCTTTCAAAAGTGGTGTCGGTGCTTGGAGAGGCCGGAGTCAATATCAAGGCCTTTTCCGCTCCTGAGGTCGTCGGCACCGGCAAGTTGCGGTTGCTTGTCGCGGATGTGGACGGTGCTCGAGCCGCTCTCAAGGCAGCGAAGATCAAGTTTTCCGAAGAGACGGCGCTCTTGCTCAGTCTTGAAAACAAGCCGGGTGCCTTGAAAGGGGTGGCTGATCTGTTGACCAAGAGCCGGATCAACATCAAATGTGGATACTGCACCCCTTCCAGGGAAGGGAAACGGGCCATCGTCGTTTTAACCGTCTCAAATACCGACAAGGCCTTGACGATTCTTCGCAACCAATCGCTGGATGAGTTTTAACCGATGCGGCTGAAGCCGCCTCCAAGAGCTACCCGGAAGTTTGCAGTTGCGGTGATCCTGCTTGCCGGGATTGCCATTCAAGGCTGTAAGGCCGCCCCCCCTCATATCGACCGCTTTCCTGGATACCCGATCGGATTTGTCGAACGTGGTGAAGCTTCATGGTATGGACCTGGTTTTCACGGGAATAAGACCGCCAACGGCGAGCGGTATGACATGCATCAGTTGACCGCCGCTCATCAGACATTGCCCCTTGGATCTGTCGCAGTCGTTCGTTCCCTGACGTCCGGCCGTCAGGTCACAGTGAGGATCAATGACCGGGGCCCATTTGCCAGAGGTCGAGTACTGGATCTCTCCCTGGCGGGGGCTCAGGCCATTGGGATGATAGGCAATGGAACGGACAAAATTGAACTTCGCGTGGTTGACTATGTTCCCAGACCTGGAGGAATGGGGGTACTACGAGTACAGATCGGAGCTTTTTCTGACCTTGAGAATGCCAGAGCCTTGTTGAGGCAGACTCAGGGTGAGTTTGCAGGGGGGCGAATCATTCAAGTCGATCTTCCTGAGGGCCGTCGTTATCGAGTTCAAGTCGGTCAGTTCCTCACTGAGTCCGAGGCCCAGACTGCATCGGCCCGTCTAGACCGAACCCTCAGTCTGCAGTCGTTTGTCATACGCGATGACGGGTAAGCCTTTCTGAGGACAGTTGCCAGCTCTAAGCCGGTAACATCGATGGGATATTCACCTGCTATTCGAAGAATTCCTGGCCATCAATCCGTATTGATCTGCAGAAGGTGTTGATTTACCTGACACTTTATTTGATTTGCTTGCTTGGTCTTACCCCCTGTGATAGATCTATCCACTATGAATACTATGAGAGATGCCCTGATCATTGTGGCGAGATCCTCTGAGGGGTGGGCAGAGAGGCTGTACCTCGGTGACACCCGCCTTCTTGTCGAGCCAACCGCTCCGGTAGAACGTCCGCAATAAGCGATAGCAATGGATATCCTCATCCTTTTAGGGTTGATTGGGTTATCTGCCGTTATTTCCACTGCAGAGATCGGGTTTTTCTCGGTCAACGAGACTCGCCTCAAAGCCCTTGCGCAAAATGGCAGTAAGCGGGC
>JABMDH010000030.1:0-6235 GCA_015904075.1 Nitrospira sp. | reverse complement strand
GATTGGGTTATCTGCCGTTATTTCCACTGCAGAGATCGGGTTTTTCTCGGTCAACGAGACTCGCCTCAAAGCCCTTGCGCAAAATGGCAGTAAGCGGGCCGCCAAGGCTCTCCAGCTGAGGAGCGATCCCCAGAAGCTCCTTTCGACCATCCTGGTCGGGGATCGTCTGGTGGGCACGGCGATCCCCATGTTTGCCACCTTTATTACCCTGAATGCCTATGGTGGCAAGAGTGTTTTTGAAGAAGCTGTCGCGATCATGGTCGGTATTCTGACCTTCGTACTTCTCGTGTCCGTGGACGTCATTCCCAAAACTTTGGCGGCGAAGTTTGCCGTACCGGTCACGTTAAGCATGGCCTATCCCATCTATTGGGTGCAGCTATTCCTGCAACCTCTTCTCTTTGTCATGGTTCCACTGATTCATAAATTGACAGGCGGGAAAGGGCTGACTCTGCCGTTGGTGACCGAAGAAGAGCTCAAAATCATGCTTGACCAAGGCGGAAAGGCCGGCGAACTCGAATCCGAAGAAGTGAAGATGATCAAGAATGTGTTTCAATTGAAGGACATTACGGCAGAAGATGCCATGACGCCGCGCATCTATGTGTTTGCACTCGACGGCAATCTTCGTCTCAAAGAGGCTCAGGACCTGCTCTATGGATCGAAATATTCGAGAATCCCTGTGTATGACGGGACGCTGGATAACATCACGGGGATTCTTTACAAAACCAAGGTGCTCACCGAATTAGCGCAGGGCCGAACCGATGTGCGCTTACGAGATATCGCTCATCCCCCGCTCTTTGTTCCGGCAGGAAAGACTGCGGATGACTTGATGAAGCAGTTCCAACAGGAAAAGCGGCATATGGGCATCGTGGTCAATGAGTTCGGTGGCGTGATGGGGTTGGTGACGCTCGAAGATCTACTGGAAGAGGTCGTCGGTGAGATCGTCGATGAAACGGACATCACGGAGGAACTGATCAAGCGTATCGGAAAAAACCAGATCCTCGTCCATGGCCGGACGGAAGTCCATAAAGTAAACGATTTTCTCAAGGTTGAGCTTGGAGACGAGGCATTGACGATCGGGGGGCTGATTCAGGAGAATCTCGGCCGCATCCCTAAAAGCGGGGAGGAGATCCGGATCGAGAATTGCCGGTTGGTCGTCCACGAGGCTGACCCGCGTTTGATTCGCAGTGTCCACATATTCAAAGATGAGAAAGCGGCTGTTCCGGCTGAACCTGCCAGTTTGAATCCCGTGAGTGAGGAGCCTGTCCGACACTGACGGTTCTACTACGGCAAACGATTTGCGACCATCTGCGTCGTTCTCAGCTCAAAAAAATCCTCAACGTATTTCAGTGAATAGGATTCTGGTTTTTCAGAGTCTTGCGCCGCTCATCTGACCGTGGCTCCTTCGCTTCGTCACGAAGGTCATGTCGGCCAGGCTCCTAGCGTGCTTCTTGTTGTTTGATCAGTGCCAGGAATTCATCCTCATTCAGGACCGGCACCTCCAGCTTTCGAGCGAGATCGAGTTTTGAGCCCGGGTCTGAACCTGCCACCACGTAAGCAGTTTTGTGGCTGACGCTGGATGAGACGGTTGCGCCCAGCCGTTCAACCAGACTCTTGGCTGCATCGCGGCTGAGTGTGGCAAGTCCTCCGGTAAAGACAAAGCTCTTTCCTGCCAAGGGGAGAGAGGCTCGTCCGGGGCGGGTTGGCCATTCTGCGATGGAAAGCCCCAGTTGCTTCAAGCGATCAATCACGCGCCGGTTCGACTGTTCCTGGAAGTAGGATGCCAGGCTGGATGAAATCTCCGGTCCGATCTCCTTGATCGCCTGCAACCGATCTTGATCGGCCGACATAATGGCATCCAGAGAGCCGAACGCTTGTGCCAACACCACTGCAATGTGCTGCCCCACTTGGCGTATCCCAAGGCCCAAGAGAAACCGGTCCAGTGATACGGTCTTGCTCTGAGCGATGGCATCGAGGAGGAGTGTGGCGGATCGTTCGGCGAAGCCTTCCAATCCCACGATCTGTTCGCGGTTCAGTGTATAGATATCTGAAAGGTCCCGCACGAGCCCGCGATCGACCAACTGGGCAACCGTCTTTTTCCCTAGCCCCTCGATATTGAGGGCGGATTTTGCAGCGAAGTGTTCGATGGCGCCTTTCAACTGGGCAGGACAGGCTGCTTGTCCCGTGCAATAGAAGTAGGCGCCGTCTCTGGCGACAGCCGAGCCGCACACGGGACAGTTGTCCGGCATGGTGAACGGCGTGGCTCGTATCTCTCCCGGCGTCGGCACCCGTTCGGCGATCGCCGGAATGACGTCGCCGGCGCGCTCGACTTTGACCGTGTCCCCGTCGCGCACGTCTTTGCGCGCCACCTCATCGGCGTTGTGCAGAGTGGCCCGGCTGATCGTGACTCCACCGACTTCGACCGGATTCAGCAGCGCCAGCGGCGTCAACGTGCCGGTTCTCCCGACTGAGACGATAATCTTGTGAACCCGCGTGATTTCTTTACGAGGGGCGAATTTATAGGCCATTGCCCAACGTGGGCTTCTGGACTTCATGCCGAGCTGTTCTTGCCAGTCTCGGCGGTCGACTTTGACGACCACCCCATCGATTTCGTACGGAAGGTTGTCTCGTTGTTGTTCGATTTCACGATGAAACGCTATGACCTCCTCAATCGTGTCACATCGCCGGCGGTAGCGCAGTGCGGGTACCGGAAGCCCCCAGGCTGCCAGTGCGTCCAATTCGTCCCAATGTGACGAGGGAGGAGGCCCGTCAATCGCCATCACCTCATAGCAGGTCACCACAAGAGGACGTCCGGCTGTGATGCCTGAGTCCAGTTGCCGAAGCGAACCGGCAGCGGCGTTACGTGGATTAGCAAAGGGCTCATCTCCCTGTTCCGTCATGCGGCGGTTCAGGGCATGGAAGTCGTCCAGGCGCATATAGACCTCGCCTCGGACGGCCAGATGGGCCGGCGGGTGGCTGCCGGACTGTAATTGCAACGGCAAGGATCGGATAGTCCGGAGATTGACGGTTACATCTTCGCCCGTCGTTCCGTCCCCTCTGGTCGTTCCCCGAATGAAGACACCCCGGTCGTATACCAGTTCAACCGAAAGGCCGTCGAATTTCGGTTCTGCCGTATAACCGATTCGGTCTGTCTTGAGTTCCCGCTTCATCCGCTGATCGAAGGCCAGAATATCGGTTTGATCGATCAGGGAGTCCAGGCTTAACATCGGATGTTCGTGCGGCGCCTTGCCCAGTGTATCCAGCGGGGGAGCGCCGACACGTTGTGTCGGGGAGTCGGACGTGATGAGATCGGGATGGGTACGTTCGAGCTCCGCCAGTTCCCGAAACAGCCGGTCGTACTCGCCGTCGGAAATCTCCGGGCGGTCTTTCACATAATAGAGATAGTCGTGATATCTGATGTGGTCTTTGAGTCGGGCCAGGCGTTCTTGAATAGAATGCGCAGGGTCCGGTGCGGCAGAGGCGTTGTGACCGAAAAGATCGTGCTGCATCGGGACGACCGAAGCGATCTGAGCGAAGCGACCGTAACACAGGGTTGCGGAGACGGTCAAACCGGCGACTGGTCAGGCGCGCTTTGACTTTCGCGGCGTCGGCCACTATTCTAAACGCTTCTTCGGTGAATTGCTTGAAATCGGCTGAGGGGGTCGGCTCCTCATGCCGCGCGGGATGGGTGTCAAAGGAGGAATGTATGGAGCGGGAAGAACCGAACGTGGGCGAGCGAGCGTCGAAGAAATGGATGGCGGTGGCGCTGATCATCTGCAGTAGCTCCCTGCTCAGCGGGTGTGTGGTGCTGGAGGAGAAATACAACGCGGAAAAGATGCGAAGCCTGAATTTTCAACGATTGCTGGCCCAGGAGGAACGGCGAACGGCTGAATTGGACAGCGAGGTAAAGCGGGCCAAACAGGAATTGGCTGAATTCGAGGCTCGCAATCGAGAGCTGTCCGGGCAAGTGCAATCGGTACGTGAACACATGATGCGTCTCCAGGAAGAGACGGAGGCGATCAAGGAATCGGCGTTGCTCGAACGGAGAGCGATGGAAGACATGCGCAGGAGCAGCCATCCGGTCGCCAAGCCCAAACCGGCTGTGCCGCCTACCCAGACCCTCGGCGATATCAGCGGATTGGAGAGCGCGCCATCGAAAAGCCCGGTGGCGGACAAGGGCAACGAGGACATGCCAGAACCTGGGCCTGCCGTCAGGGCCGGTTCAATGCAGCATATCGTGAAGCCGGGCGAGACGCTCTTTCGCATCAGTCGGCGATACGGTGTCGAGATTGAGAAACTGAAGAAGTTGAATAAACTGCCCGATGACATCATCGAAGTAGGGCAAAAGCTCATTGTGGGAGTGGAATAGCGGACGGAGCGGAATGGGAACGCCGGTGTATTCACTCAGCCTGGACGATTTGGGCCGCAACGATGTCGGGCGGGTGGCTGAGCGAGGATCGGTTCAGGTCGAATCGCTGATGAACGTAGAGCGGTATTCGCATGTCATGCACATTGTGTCGAATGTTACCGGAAAACTGGAGAAGTCCAAAACCGCGTACGATGTGTTGAAGGCCTGCTTCCCGGCCGGCACCGTATCCGGTGCGCCTAAAATCAGAGCGATGGAGATCATCGAGGAGCTGGAGCCCACGAAACGCGGTCCCTATGCCGGTGCGGTGGGGTATCTCAGTTTTTCCGGCAACATGGATATGTGTATCAATATTCGGACGGTGGTCGTGTCCCGCCATCGGGCGTTCATTCAGGCAGGGGCCGGCATCGTCGCCGATTCGAACCCGGAGCATGAGTACGAAGAGACCTGCAATAAGACCAGGGCCATGATGAAAGCGATCGAGCTGGCGGAGCAGGGACTGGAGTAAAGACGTCGTTTGTGAAGGGTGACGCGCGCCGGATTCTCTGACGAGATACGCTTCGCGAGCGACGAGTAACACTATGCTGCTGATCATCGACAACTACGATTCCTTTACGTACAACCTGGTCCAGTATCTCGGTGAACTGGGCGAAGATGTCCGGGTGTACCGCAATGACAAGATTACGCTTGGACAGATCGAGGATCTGCATCCCAGCCGGATCGTCATTTCCCCCGGCCCCTGCACGCCCAAGGAAGCAGGCATCTCAGTCGACACGATTCGTGGCTTTGGAGGTAAGATTCCTATCCTCGGCGTCTGCTTGGGCCATCAGTCTCTGGCCGTCGCCTATGGAGGCGAAGTCATCCGCGCCCCGCGCTTGATGCATGGGAAGACGTCACCGATCACGCATGACGGTAAAACGATTTATCGGTCCTTGCCCAGCCCGTTCGAGGCGACACGCTACCATTCGTTGATCGTCAATCGAGCGAATCTCCCGGACTGTTTTGAGATTTCGGCGGAAACCGCTGAAGGAGAGATCATGGGGATTCGGCATAAAACACTGGGCGTCGAGGGAGTTCAGTTTCATCCGGAATCGATTTTGACGACCGTTGGGAAAGACTTGCTCAGGAATTTCCTCACACGCTAGCCGTTCGGCGGACTCACCACGATGATCAGAGACGTACTTGCCAAATTGGCCGATCGAACCGACCTTTCCGCACAGGAGGCCGAGACGGTCATGGCCGAGATCATGGATGGAGCGGCGACTCCGGCACAAATCGCCGCCTATCTCATGGGACTCAGACAGAAGGGCGAAACAGTCGATGAAATCGTCGGCTCGGTGAAGGCCATGCGATCGCGCGCCGTCCGGATCAGCGTCGGTGCAAAAATTGTGGTGGATACCTGCGGGACCGGCGGCGACGGCGCCCATACCTTCAACATTTCCACCACGGCGGCGCTGGTGGCAGCCGGGGCGGGCCTTACAGTAGCCAAGCACGGGAACCGGTCCATTTCTTCTCAATCCGGCAGCGCCGACCTGTTGACCGCGCTCGGCGTCAAGATCGATCTGGCGCCCGGCCGTGTGGCGGACTGTATCGATGAGGTAGGCATCGGCTTTCTGTTCGCGCCGCTCTATCACGAGGCGATGAAGCATTGCGCAGGACCGAGACAGGAGATGGGGATCAGAACGCTTCTGAATGTATTGGGACCGTTGGCGAATCCGGCCGGGGCCACCCATCAGGTGTTGGGGGTCTACGATGCGAAGCTGACCGAGATCCTGGGGCGAGTGTTGTTGGAACTGGGAATCCAACACAGCCTCGTCATTCACGGCATGGACGGGCTGGATGAAATCACATTGTCGGATCGAACGAGAATTT
>JABMDH010000003.1:57641-59534 GCA_015904075.1 Nitrospira sp. | reverse complement strand
GATCAACTCCTTGGCATTGTCCAAAATGCCGGCGATGTTCGTGCCTTTCGGCGGATTGTACTCAATCGTCACCGCAAACTGACCCTGATCCAGTACGTCCTTCAGTCTTCTCGGCTCCCGACTCATGCTGTTTTCCTCTAGCCTCGTTTCATTCCGGCATGTCTCATCGCAGACTCCACCGTATTGTCCAGCAACATGGCGATGGTCATGGGGCCCACTCCCCCCGGTACAGGACTGATCCATCCGGCCTTCTGGCTGACCGGCTCAAAATCGACATCGCCGCATAGTTTTCCGTCCGGCAACTTGTTCGTTCCCACGTCGATCACGACCGCGCCCTCCCGCACCATGTCGGCCGTCACAAATTTGGCCTTCCCGATCGCCACCAGCAGCAACTCGGCTTCGCGACAGACTGCCGGAAGATCTTTCGTCTTCGAGTGGCAAATCGTGACGGTTGCATTGCGCTGCAAAAGCATGAGGGCCAACGGCTTGCCCACAATATTGCTGCGCCCCAACACCACGGCGCGCTTGCCTTCAATCGCCACGCCCGTTGATTCGATCATCTTCATGACACCCTTTGGGGTGCAGGCCTCGAATACAGGATGCCCTTCGACCAACCGACCGAAGTTATAGGGATGAAACCCGTCGGCATCCTTGTTCGGAGACACGGCCTCGAGCACCACTCGACTGTCAATCTGCTTCGGCAATGGAAGCTGGACAAGAATACCGTGAATCTTCGGATCGGCATTCTTCTTTTCAATCAATGCCAATAGCTCCGCCTGCGTGGTCGAAGCCGGCAGCTTGTGATCATCCACATAGATACCGGCCAACTCACAGGCCTTTTGTTTGTTCTTCACATACACATGCGACGCAGGATCATCTCCGACCAGGATCGTCGCCAAACCTGGCTTGACCCCTGTCTTGGCTAAAACTGCCGCTGAGTCAATGGCCAAACGATCCCTGACTTGCTGCGCCAACGCTTTCCCATCGATTAATTTCGCCGCCACAATTTCCTCCCGAACTTTAGTTTAGATTGAGGTCAAGACTGAGGCTGAGTACACCACCAGCCGAGACATAAGCTCAGCCTGAGCCTAAACCTAAACCTGGCTAAAAATTAAGGCACCTTAGCAGGGCAATTTTACCCAAGTCAACGCCATGCCGCGTGTACGGCCTACGACGTGAAACATGAGGAAATAGAGACCCCAAACACCTCCGTTTAGATGCGCTCCTTCGTCGCCTTACACCCCACGCCTTGCCCCTTACATCTCCGTTCCTTGACAGCATCTCGATCCGTTGGCTACGATGGCTGACCATCATGCAACGCCGCCTATATTGATGTCCTTACCATTGTCGTCGATGCCGTTCGTTTCATTGTGCGGCCGCCTCTTGCTCTTCTCCATACTGCTGTTTGGTTTCGCTTCACCCGGCGACGCCGTCCAGATCACCGGCTTGGAATCACCTAATAGCTTTGTCGGCGACCAACTTGGGAGCGATTATTTCATTTCGAATATCAATGGAGAACCGGAGGACCGAGACAACAACGGATTCATCACAAAATTGGACTCCACAGGGAAAGTCACGAGCCTCAAGTTCATCCAAGGCGGTGTTGGAAATATCCTGCTGCATGCGCCAAAGGGATTGGCCCTCATGGGACAAACCCTCTATGTCGCAGACCTCGACCAACTCAAAGGATTCGATAAGACGACGGGCAAACTGCTCGTGGCCGTCTCGTTTCCCGCGTCATCTTCTCAAAAAAGTGTGTCCTTACGAGCTGTGACAGCCGGACCGACCGGTCTATTATACGCATCTGACCAAGCCGCTAACTCCATCTATCGTATCGATCCCGCATCCGATCATCGCGTAGACCTTTTGATCCACGATGATGGGCAGGTGGGA
>JABMDH010000003.1:53917-57541 GCA_015904075.1 Nitrospira sp. | reverse complement strand
TATGTCACTTCAGGGGCAGTCATTATCCGATTTCAACGCAACCGCATGAAACGAAGAAAACCAGGAAACGATGAGGATGGATGATGTCGACCGAATCAATCCGCCACTTGCATCTTGCCCATCCTAGCAAAGCTGAAAAAAGGCTGTCAATCTTATATATCTTCCCCCAGATTGGACCATCACAAACCCAGTAGACATCTTGATACTATAACGTCCTGAAATTCAACACAACTTTTCAGAAGGCCCAGGATATCCGAAAGAAGGCCTAGGGCTGGTCAGACAAATAGGCCATTCGCCCCAAGCCGATTCTTAATGAGGGGAATCGATCGAGAAACCGTCTGAAACCCTGTACGATAAATTTCGGGAGAGTAATTGCCGATCCATCTCAATCCGTTTACACTGTCCCTCTATGCCTCTTCGTGTACTCATACCGGGTGAAGATGACACAGGCACTCATGTTGGCGGCGTGCATAAGCGACCACCCATCCCTGACGACTCGCTCAAGGCCGAATGCCCGAAGTTTATGGCACATGGTCCTTGCGGCGGCGTTCGGAAAGGCGGGTTCTGCGAAGTCTACCCGGAGATGAAATGCCCGTGGATCTCTCTGTATATCGAATTGGAAAAAATCGGCCAGACTGAATGGATGAAACAAATATAAAAGACGTGAGGCGTGAAACGTGAAACGTGAAACGAGCGGAGGAAAACGAAAGACCACGAAGTTGGGCTACAACGCGGAACACGCGAAGAGTGGCATAACTTCGCCCCTGCCCGACATTGAAACATTTCCCAATCAGTACAAAGGCTACGAGATCACGATCGAGATTCCCGAATACACGGCGATCTGCCCGAAAACCAACCTGCCAGACTTCGGCACGATCACGCTGCACTATAGGCCGGACAAAGAGTGTCTTGAGCTGAAATCGCTCAAGATGTACATCCACGCCTATCGCAACCTCGGCATCTTTTATGAGAATGCCGTCAATCGTATTTTGCACGATGTGGTCACGGCTTGCCGGCCGGCCTGGGCCAAAGTCACCGGCACCTTTGCGGCGCGTGGAGGGCTCTCAAGCAAGATCGAAGCACGATACCCCTGAATCCGTTATTCGCGAATCGTCACCCGTCAATCGGATCGGAGCACGAATGTCCTTCTTCCGAATCACAAATGCCCAATGACGATTAACGTCTTCTCTCTATGGCCACCTACGCAATCGGTGATATCCAAGGGTGTTTGACTTCTCTCCGCCATCTGCTTGATCGTATCTCTTTTCAGTCTCACACTGACCGGATCTGGCTCGTCGGCGACTTAGTCAACCGGGGCCCGGATTCATTGGCCACCTTGCGGTTTCTCAAGGATCTCGGCGCCGCAGCCTATCCCATCCTCGGCAATCACGATCTCTTCCTGCTGGCCGCCGCAGAAGGCATCGTATCACTCCGTCCCAAAGACACGATTCAGGATATCCTCACTGCAAACGATCGCGCTGACCTGATCGAATGGCTGAGACGCATCCCGCTCCATCACCGTGAGGACACATTCTTTATGGTCCATGCCGGTCTCCTCCCTCAATGGACGGTTGATGACGCCACGCAGTACGCACGGGAAGTCGAAACAATATTGTCCGGACCGGACTATCGAACTTTTCTCCAGCAACTGTTTCACGGCCCGACCACACCATGGAACTCCTCATTGAATGGGGTGGAGCGATTGACGAGCATCGCACGTGTGTTGACCAGAATCAGGACCTGCACGCCGTCCGGTGAACTATCGAGTTTTTCAGGGCCACCTGAACAGGCCCCGACCGGATATCTGCCCTGGTTTCACGTGCCGGATCGCCGCAGCGCCGATGCGATACTCATTACCGGTCATTGGGCGGCACTCGGCCTTCGGCTGGGAGCAAATCATCTCGCCATCGATAGTGGCTGCGTATGGGGGAAACAACTGACGGCAGTGCGCCTGGAAGATCGAGCGGTATTTCAGGTCAACTATGCAGATCGCCGCAATTGACGGGGGCGTTCACGGCACTCGTTCAGTGATAGCTCTCGGCATCCGACGGGAATTCCCCCTGTTCGACTTCTTCTTTGTACCGCCGGAGCGCTTGGAGCGCATCGGTTTTCAGATGTGCGTAGGGCTTGACGAACTTAGGCACGAACTCATCGAACATTCCGAGCAGATCGTAGAGCACCAACACTTGCCCGTCGCAATGCGGCCCGGCGCCAATGCCGATGGTGGGAATCGACAGCTGTGCCGTGATCGCCTGAGCCAGCTTCGCAGGAATCGCCTCGAGCACCACCGCAACGGCACCGGCCTCTTCGATCGCTTTGGAGTCGCTCAACAGAACCTGGGCGCGGTCACTTCCTTTGCCCTGCACTCGATACCCACCATATTGATTGACTGATTGCGGAGTCATCCCAAGATGGCCGATCACAGGAATGCCAACCTGCGTCATGGCCTGAATACGATCGACCATGGCCGCGCCACCTTCAAGTTTGACCGCATGGGCTCCCGCCTGGAGAAACCGGCCCGCGTTGCGTAACGCCTCTTCTTTGCCGGCCTGATAGGACATGAACGGCATATCGCCGATGATCAGCGATTTCTGCGCCGCGCCAGCCACCAGTTTGGTGTGGTACAGCATATCGTCCATCGTAACCGACAAGGTGTTGGCTTTGCCCTGCACCACAATACCCAATGAATCGCCAACCAGAATCACATTGAGTCCGGCCTGCTCCACAATGCGCGCAAACAGCGCATCATAGGCGGTCACGACGATCACCTTCTTCTTCTCGCGCTTATATCGGCAGAGATCCGGAACGGTCATCATCCAAGTTGCGCCTTCGTAATAATTTCCCGAAGCCGATGAATCCCTTTAATGGCCATGATATGCACCCCGTCGCAATGGGAACGCACAGCCTTGATCGCGCGCACGGCGATCTCCACACCGGCATCCTCCGACTTGTCCCCGGCGGCGCGTAACTCATCGATCATCTCCTGCGGCACCGACATACCGGGGATATTGGCATTCATGAACTCTGCCATCTTGGCATTGCGTAGCAACAGAATCCCGGCCAACACCTTCACCTTATACGGGCGCACGGCTTTCATGAAACTTGCAAAGACATCAGGCTGATAGACCGCCTGCGTCTGAAAAAACTGCGCGCCCGCTTTCACCTTCACTTCGAATTTTGCCAATACCGGCCCCACCAGATCGGCCTCCGGTGTTGCCGCCGCCGCGATCGTAAAAGCCGTTGGGCCGTCCAGCTTATGGCCCGCCATGTCCCGGCCTTCGTTCAACCCCTGCACCAACTTCATGACTTGCACGGAATCGAGATCATAGACCGGCTTGGCTTCTTTATGGTCGCCGACCGTCGGATAATCGCCGGTCAAGCAGAGAACATTGCGAATTCCCAACATATGGGCGCCCATCAAATCGGACTGCATGGCGATACGATTCCGGTCGCGGCAGGTCAGTTGCATGACCGGATCATGCCCCAACTCGTAGAGCAGCCGGCAGACAGGCAAGGAACCGGCACGCACCACCGCCGCCGTGTTGTCGGTCACATTCACACCATGGACGAGCCCGATCAAATCCTTGGCATTGTCCAAAATGCCGGCGATGTTCGTGCCTTTCG
>JABMDH010000003.1:51474-53817 GCA_015904075.1 Nitrospira sp. | reverse complement strand
CACGTGGAAGCGATGATCTCTGGTCATCCGCCAGATTTTCCCTTTTGTAAGATCCGACAGGTACATATTGCCCCAGCGACTGCACCTATTTAGACAGCGGCAGCGACTACCAACAAAAACGGCTCGGCGAGCAATTCATGCCAATCCGGAGGGATTTCTACCGGGAGCTGGGCGAACTCGGCGGTGAAAAAGCCGTCGCCCTATTCAACCTGATCGAGATCGTGACGTTCAGCTATTTCGAGGGGCGACGAGACGGGCAAGACGCCGAGGTTGTCGCATCCATTCAAGCTCTTCGCCGCACCCTCAGTCCATTGCATGTGCCATCAGCGCCCATGCCGGTCTTTGCCGAACATCTAAAAAAAGAATACGAGACCTTCAAGAAACAGAACCCTGAACAAATCGCCGACACATCAAACGCCCCTGAGGTGCTCGACCGCGCAATCACATTCGTCTCGGAATTTTCAGGGAAGGACTTTCAGTCTCGCCGGTTTCTCGGCGGACTCGTCGGCTACGTGAAGACCTACCATCCGCACATTGCCGAACATCTCGTCAAAAGACAGGAACCGGGGCACATCGTATTACCAGGCCAATCCTTCATGCCACCACCGGAGCCCGAACCGCACACCCACGGGCCCGGTTGCGAACATCATCATTAACGCAGCCGGTCAACAGGCAATATCGAACGCAGCTTGTTGCAACCGATGCTCCATGTGACGGGCCAGACGGAGATCTGCTTCGTTCGAAATCGAGACAATCTGGACACCGAATTCTCGTTCGGTCCTCCACCGCACCACAGCCTTATCAATATCAACCGTGCCCTCTCCATTCGGCAGCCAGAGCTGAATCTTCACGGTGGTGTCGCATGGAAGGCCGGATTGCCCTTCAACTCGAAATCCGTTCAAAGAAATATCACGCACCACGGCTTGGTGAACGGAGTGGGCCGTCAGATAACAGCCTGGATACTCCACCGATATTCTCCGGTACATACGTCGCGTGGAAGGAACACTCAAGAAAAGGCCTCCTCGGCTCAGAATGATGAGCCAAGGATAACCGTTATGGGAAGGCTAGAAAATCCTACGAAAGATCTCCCCCCAAAGTAGGGAGACCTGTAAAGAACAGAAACTATTTCAAAAGGCTACGGCTCGCCATCAATACAGACACCCCCAATAATGCAGCACCTTGCGCACTGTGCCCCTGGATGTCCAGCATACTACTCGGAAATTGTTACGGTCACCTCAATACGTTCTTTGGGATTGTCCCGCTCATCACGCGGCAAGTTGACGATCTTATCTGTCACCCCGATGCCCTTGACGACTTCACCGAATACGGAATACTTGTTGTCGAGAAACCGTGAATCCTCAACCACGATAAAAAACTGCGAACCGGCCGTGTCCGGATCGTTGGCCCGTGCCATCGAGACAGCCCCCCGTTTATGCGGCATATCGCTGAACTCTGCCTTGATGGAGTATCCCGGGCCACCCTGTCCATACGTCTCTTTCTTGAGCGAGTCCTTGGTATTCGGGTCGCCGCCCTGGATCATGAAACCGGGAATCACACGATGAAAAATCGTTCCGTTATAGAAACCGTCCTTCGCCAGCTTGATAAAGTTCTCCACATGTTTCGGCGCGACATCGGGAAAAAACTTCACCTCGATATCGCCGAATTTCGTCTTGATGATCGCCCGGGGTCCTTTGGAGGCTTCCGCTTTCGGCGCCGTTGATTTATCCGCCGCCATGACCAACCCGGCGCTCAACACTAGCATCGCACTACCGATCAGCACTGCCACCGGCATCATCGCCCCAATTCGTTTCCACATTGTCAGCCTCCCCCTCTCACCAACTTGAAACCCGTTACAGATCGTTGCACAAGCCGGCTGCCTCAGCGTTCCGACTCCTCTAAGGCACGTTTTGCCGCTGCCTGTTCTGCCTCTTTCTTACTATGTCCCTGCCCACACCCCACAACCTGCTCTCCCACCGATACTTCTACACGAAACAGCTTCTGATGATCCGGCCCGGTTTCGTACACCGTGACATACTTCGGCAGCGATTCATACCGTCTCTGACACCACTCCTGAAACCTTGTTTTATAGTCATCGTCTCCCGGTTTCATCTGTACGGATTCGATGTGCCCCAGTTCCTCCGACAACGCATCAAGCGTAAAAATCCGGCCGGCTTCAAGCCCTCCGTCGAGATACACTGCGGCAATCACAGCCTCCAGCCCGTCAGCCAGCAATGATGTTTTCTCTCTCCCCTTCGACAGCTCTTCACCCCGACCAAGCCGCAGCCGGAGACCGAGATCAAGCCGCCTGGCGGCTGCCGCGAGTGAGGATTCACTGACAAGCTT
>JABMDH010000003.1:43968-51374 GCA_015904075.1 Nitrospira sp. | reverse complement strand
TTGAGAATACCGCGTCGCCAGATAGTCGCTCACGATGAGCGACAGGACCGCATCCCCCAGAAACTCGAGCCGTTCATTATGGTTTTGGCTCGACCCCTTTCGCTCATTCACGTAAGACTTGTGCGTCAGTGCTTCGTCCAGAAGAGTCGAGTCATTGAATTGATACTTAAACGGAGCGGGAGAAGGGTCGGCTGAAGACGCCGGCATCATAGTCGGAATGGACTAACCATCCACGCGTTTAAAGATCAAACAGGCATTCACGCCGCCGAATCCAAAGGAATTGGACAAGGCCGCCTTGATCGCCACCGGCCTGGCCTTGTTAGGCACATAATCCAGATCACACGCCGGGTCCGGATTCTCAAGATTGATCGTGGGCGGGAGAATCCCATGAACCAATGCCAGGATGCTGAACACCGCTTCAATTCCACCTGCCGCACCCAGTAAATGTCCGGTCATGGACTTCGTCGAGCTGACGGGAATCCCGTACGCACGCTCGCCGAACACGGTCTTGATGGCGTGCGTCTCGATCGCGTCCGCCATCGTGGACGTCCCATGCGCGTTGATATATCCAATCTGCTCTTTGCCGATGCCGGCATCCTTAAGGGCCAGCTCCATACAACGAACGGCGCCTTCTCCTTCTTCGGGTGGCGCCGTAATGTGATAGGCATCGCTATTCATACCGTATCCGGCCACTTCGCTGTAAATCCGCGCGCCGCGCCTGCGTGCATGTTCCAACTCCTCAAGCACGACCACACCGGCCCCCTCGCCCAATACGAATCCGTCCCGATCCTTATCGAACGGACGACTGGCCCTCGTCGGCTCGTCGTTTCTAAACGACAGCGCTTTGGCCGAAGCACATCCTGCGCCTCCCAGCGGTGTCACCGCGGCTTCGGCGCCGCCCGCAACCATGACATCCGCATCGCCTCGCTGAATGAGCCGATACGCATCTCCGATGCAATGATTGCCTGTCGCGCAGGCCGTCACTGCGCACGCGTTCGGCCCTTTGGCCCCGATTCGAATCGCCACCTGGCCGGAAGCCAGATTGATGATCGTCATCGGAATGAAGAAGGGAGATACTCGTCCTGGCCCCTTCTCCTTCAGGACATCGTGATAGTGTTCGATCGATCCAAGACCGCCGATCCCGGAACCGATATAGACACCGACCTTGGTCGCTTCTTCCGGAGCGACGGTCAGTCCTGCATCCTCCACAGCCAATTGGGCGGCGCCCACGGCGTAGTGAATGAAGGTGTCCATCTTTTTGATTTCTTTTTTCTCGATGAACCGGGCCGGGTCAAAATCCGTCACTTCCCCGGCAATCTGCGCATCATACCCGGTGGGATCAAACCGACTGATCCGGCGGATCCCCGACTCTCCGGCACAGAGCGCTTTCCATGTTTTTTCGACACCCGTGCCGAGGGGAGTCACTAATCCGAGGCCGGTCACAACAACTCGGCGTGTAGATCGATCAGGCATCACAGAGACACGCCTTATGATTTTTCCTTGATGTAATCGAGGGCCTTCCCAACCGTGAGAATTTTCTCAGCATCCTCATCCGGAATCTCGATCGAGAATTCCTCTTCGAGCGCCATCACCAGCTCGACCGTGTCGAGCGAATCGGCACCGAGGTCTTCGACGAAAGATGCCTCAGGGGTCACTTCATCCTCCTCCACACCAAGCTGCTCGGCAATAATCTTCTTTACACGTTCCTCAACGGTTGCCATTGCTCTCCCTACCTCCTTCCCCGATAGAACTCACTCGTCGCCGTCACATGGGGATCTGTCACGGCCATACCTTGATATCAGGTCCAATGCTTCACGCCATCAACATTCCACCGTTTACATGTAACACATGGCCGGTAATATAGGCCGCATCTTCGGACACGAGGAACCGCACAGCCGCCGCAATGTCCGCCGGCGTGCCCAACCGGCCCAACGGAATCTGCTTCTGAAGCGTCTCTTTCACATCCGCCGACAACCCATGCGTCATCGCGGTATCGATAAAGCCCGGGGCCACTGCATTGACCGTAACATTACGGCTAGCATATTCCCGCCCGACCGTTTTGGTAAACCCGATGACGGCCGCTTTCGACGCCGCATAATTGGCCTGCCCTGCGTTACCCATGACGCCCACGATCGAGGCGATATTCACAATACGACCATACCGCTGCTTGGTCATCGTCTGCAAGACCGCCTTGGTACAATTAAAAGTTCCATTGAGATTGACCTGAAGCACCAGATTCCAATCCTCTTCTTTCATACGCAGCAAGAGACCATCACGGGTGATACCGGCATTATTGACCAGAATGTCGACTTTCCCCCACGCCTTGAGCACCTGCTCAACCATTGCTTTGGTGTCCTCGGCCGCTGCGACGTTGACTTTGACATTCAACGCCCTTCGCCCCAGCTTCTCAACCGCGTTCACGGTTTCGAGGGAGCGACCTGGATCTATATCACCGACCACAATATCCGCTCCTGCTTGCGCAAGGGTTTCAGCAATGGCCCGACCAATTCCCTGCGCGGCACCAGTAACAATCGCAACCCTTCCCTGCAAAGACATAACCAACTCCTGATCAAAGCTTGGAAATTAGACGTGCACGATCGATGCACACGAGGCACTTGCCGACCTTCACCTGTTTATATTGCTCAACGTAGTTTCCAGCGACTTGGGATCGTTTACATTCAGCAGGTGCGCGTCAGGAAGAATCCGCTTGATTAAGCCGGTCAACACCGCCCCCGGCCCTACTTCCACGAACGTCGTCACCCCCATCGTGCCCATAGTTCTGACGGTGTCTTCCCACAACACGGAAGACGGCAATTGCTTAACTAACGACGCGTGGATTTCGTTCGCTCGGCTGATCGCCCGCGCCTCCGCATTATTGATGAGCGGGGCTCGAAGGTCCGACCAGCGGATTACCGCCAGGTCCTTGGCCAATCGATCAGCCGCGCGTTGCATCAACGGCGTATGCACCGGCACACTCACCGGCAAAGGAATCGCCTTCTTACAGCCTTTTTCCTTGGCCAACTCGATGGCTCGCTCTACCGCTGCCTTTTCACCGGCAATCACGACCTGGCCAGGCGAATTGAAATTGGCAGCAGCCACGACTCCAACCACCGATGCCGCTCGACACACATCTTTAACGACATCCGGCGTCACGCCCAACAATGCGGCGACAAGACCGGTACCAGGAGCCACGGCTTCCGACATATAGCGGCCGCGCTTCTGGACCAATCCGACTGCATCCTGAAACGACACACCACCCGCCGCTACCAACGCCGAATACTCGCCCAAACTGTGACCTGCCACTGCAACAGGCTGTATCCCGGCCGACTCCAATGTCTTCAACGCAGCGATACTGCTCACCAACAGAGCCGGCTGCGTATACTCCGTCAAATTGAGCCGTTCAGCCGGCCCCTCAAAACAGAGCGTGGCACTGTCGTACCCCAACACTGCCGAGGCTTCCTCGTACACTTGCTTGATTGCCGGATGAGCCTCGCAGAGCGATTTGCCCATCCCCACAGACTGCGAACCTTGGCCTGGGAATACCAGGCCGATCCCGGATGCCATAGGCTGTTAGATATCTTAGAATTCCCCTGGAATGTCAACGGGAAAAAGTTTTGAGTATACCAACCACTGCGCCATGCTCAGCCTGAGCCTAAACCTGGCTCAAAATTACGGCACCTTAGCAGGGCAATTTTACCCAAGTCAACGCTGTGAAGCGGTACGGGGTGATGGGTAAAGAGTACGGGCACACGAGCGGTTCTACTCACCCCTCCCCCCTCACTCCTTACCCCTTGCCGCACTTCACAACCCCGTTCCTTGACAGCATCTTGATCCGTTGGCTACGATGGCTGACCATCATCAAACGCCGCCTACATTAATGTCCTTACCATTGCCGTTGATGCCCTTCTTTTCATTGCGCGGCCACCTCTTACTCTCCATATTCCTGCTTGGGGTTGCCTCACCCGGCAACGCCGCCCAGATCACCGGCTTGGAATCACCCAACAGCTTCGTCGGCGACCAACTTGGGAGCGACTATTTCATTTCGAACATCAATGGAGAGCCGGAGGATCGGGACAACAACGGATTCATCACAAAATTGGACTCCACCGGGAAGGTCACCAGCCTCAAGTTCATCCAAGGCGGTGTTGGAAACATCCTGCTACATGCGCCGAAGGGATTGGCCCTCGTGGGACAAACCCTTTATGTCGCAGACCTCGACCAACTCAAAGGATTCGATAAAACGACAGGCAAACTGCTCGTAGCCGTCTCGTTTCCCACGTCATCTCCCCAAAAGAATGTCTCCTTGAGAGATGTCACAGCCGGACCGACCGGCCTATTGTACGCGTCTGACCAAGCTGCCAACTCCATCTACCGTATCGATCCCGCAGCTGATCATCGTGTGGACCTTCTGATCCACGATGACCGGCTGGCTGGACCCTCTGGAATTGTCGTTCATCCTAAAACAGGCCATCTCATCGCCGTGAGTTGGGACAAAGGCAAGATTCTGGATATTACGCCGGAAGGGGAATTCACCGAGCTGGAGTCGAATGGATTCTTCACGGGACGATTCCAAAACTTAAGCGGAGTCGATTTCGATCGCTGGGGCAATATGTACCTGTCGGATCTTACAAAAGGGAAAATCTGGCGGATGACCAGAGATCATCGCTTCCACGTGATTGCCGAATATCTGCTCGCCCCGGCCGATATCAGTATCGATCGCGCGAACAATCTGATTCTTGTCCCCTACCACTATGCCCATGCCGCTGAGATGAATGGATTAGAAACCCCCTCCGACGGCAAACCGAAGGTTGAGAAACGAACGTTGGCGGATTACGGATTTATTCCACCTCCGCCAAAAGCAGCGACGGAAGGACCGGCAAAGAAATGAGCGCTTGCCCCTATTGCACACAGCGAAAAGGAAAACGCCCTTGCCCGGCACTGGGTGGATTGATTTGCAGCCCCTGCTGCGGAGAACATCGGCTGGCCCGAATCTCCTGCCCAAGCGACTGCACGTATTTAGACAACGGCAGCGACTATCAGCAAAAGCGGCTCGGCGAGCAATTCATGCCGATCCGGAGGGATTTCTACCGGGAGCTGAGCGAACTCGGCGGTGAAAAATCCGTCGCCCTATTCAACCTGATCGAGATCGTGACGTTCGGCTATTTCGAGGGGCGACGAGACGGACAGGATGCCGAAGTCGTCGCCTCCATTCAAGCTCTTCGCCGTACCCTCAGCCCGTTGCATGTGCCATCGGCGCCCATGCCGGTCTTTGCGGAGCATCTCAAAAAAGAATACGAGACTTTCAAGAAACAAAACCCGGAACAAATCACCGACACATCGAGCGCGCCCGAGGTACTCGACCGCGTAATTACATTCGTCTCGGAGTTTTCGGGGAAGGACTTTCAGTCTCGTCGGTTTCTCGGCGGGCTCGTCGGCTACGTGAAGACCTACCATCCGCACATTGCCGAACATCTCGTGAAAAGACAGGAACCGGGGCACATCATTCTACCCGGCCAATCCTTCATGCCGCCGCCGGAGCCGGAACCACACACCCACGGTCCCGGTTGCGAACATCATCATTAGCGTATCCGTTCAACAGGCAATATCGAACGCAGCCTGTTGCAGCCGATGCTCCACGTGCCGGGCTAGACGGAGGTCCGCTTCGTTCGCGATTGAGACAATCTGAACACCGAATTCTCGTTCGGTCCTCCATCGCACCACGGCCTTATCGATATCGACCGTGCCCTCTCCATTCGGGAGCCAGAGCTGAATCTTGACAATGGTGTCGCATGGAAGGGGAGATTGCCCTTCGACCCGAAATCCGTTCAAAGAAATATCACGCACCACGGCTTGACGAACAGAGTGAGACGCCAGATAACAGCCTGGATACTCCGCTGATATTCTCCGGTACATGCGTCGTGTGGAAGGAAGACTCAAGCAACGGCCTCCTTGGCTCAGAATGATGGGCCAAGGATAACCGTTACGGGAGAAGCGAGAAAATCCTACGAAAGCTTTCCCTCGAAAGTAGGGGGATCTTTCAAGAACAGAAACTATTTCAGAAGGCTATGGATCGACCATCCATCGATACACTCAAAACAATACAACGACTTGTGTGTTCTACCCATAGACGCCCCGTCGATACTATTCAGAAATTGTCACGGTCATCTCAACACGCTCTTTGGGATTGTCCCGTTCATCACGCGGCAAGTTGACGATCTTATCTGTCACACCAATGCCCCTGACGACTTCACCGAATACGGAATACTTGTTATCGAGAAACCGGGAATCCTCAACCACGATAAAAAACTGCGAGCCGGCTGTGTCCGGATCGTTGGCCCGTGCCATCGAGACAGTCCCTCGTTTATGCGGCATATCGCTGAACTCTGCTTTGATGGAGTATCCCGGACCACCCTGTCCATAGGTATCTTTCTTGAGCGAGTCCTTGGTATTCGGGTCACCACCCTGGATCATGAAACCGGGAATCACACGATGAAAAATTGTTCCGTTATAGAAGCCATCCTTCGCCAGCTTGATAAAATTTGCTACATGTTTCGGCGCCACATCGGGAAGGAACTTCACTTCGATATCGCCGAATTTCGTCTTGATGATCGCCCGAGGTCCTTTGGAGGTTTCTTCTTTCGGCGCCGTTGATTTATCCGCCGCCATAACCAACCCGGCACTCAGAAATAGGGTCGCACTCCCGATCAGTACTGCCACCGGCATCATCGTCCCAATTCGCTTCCACATTGTCAGCCTCCCTGTCTCACAAATCTGAAATCCGTTGCAACCCGTCGCACAAGCCAAGCGCCTCAGCGCTCCGACTGCTCCAAGGCCCGTTTCGCCGCTGCCTGCTCTGCTTCTTTCTTACTGTGTCCCTGCCCACACCCCACAACCTGCTCTCCCACCGATACTTCGACACGAAACAGCTTCTGATGATCCGGCCCGGTTTCGCGCACAGTGATATACCTCGGCAACAACTCATATTGTCTCTGACACCACTCCTGAAACCGCGTCTTATAATCATCATCTCCCGGTTTCGTCTGTACGGATTCGATGTGCCCCAACTCCTCCGACAACGCATCAAGCGTAAAGATCCGGCTGGCTTCAAGCCCTCCGTCGAGATAGACTGCGGCAATCACAGCCTCCAGCCCATCGGCCAGCAATGATGTTTTCTCTCTCCCCTTCGACAGCTCTTCACCCCGACCGAGCCGCAGCCGGACACCGAGATCAAGCCGCCTGGCGGCTGCAGCGAGTGAGGGTTCACTGACAAGCTTGGCTTTGAGTTTCGACAGAGCGCCTTCACTGAGTTGAGAATACCGCGTCGCCAGATAGTCGCTCACGATGAGCGACAGGACCGCATCCCCCAGAAACTCGAGCCGTTCATTATGGTTTTGGCTCGACCCCTT
>JABMDH010000003.1:38424-43868 GCA_015904075.1 Nitrospira sp. | reverse complement strand
TGACTTCCCCGGCAATCTGTGCATCATACCCGGCCGGATCAAAGCGAGTGATCCGGCGGATCCCCGACTCTCCAGCACAGAGAGCGTTCCATGTTTTTTCGACACCCGTACCGAGGGGAGTCACTAATCCGAGGCCGGTCACAACAACTCGGCGTGTAGGTCGATCAGACATCACAAAGATGGGCCTTATGATTTTTCCTTGATGTAATCCAGGGCCTTTCCAACCGTGAGAATCTTCTCCGCATCCTCATCCGGAATCTCGATCGAGAACTCCTCTTCAAGCGCCATCACCAGCTCGACCGTGTCGAGCGAATCGGCGCCGAGGTCTTCGACGAAGGATGCCTCAGGGGTCACTTCATCCTCCTCCACACCAAGCTGCTCGGCAATAATCTTTTTTACACGTTCCTCAACGGTTGCCATTGCTCTCCCTACCTCCTTCCCCGATAGGACTCACTCGTCGCCGTCACATGGGGATCTGTCACGGCCATACATTGAAATCAGCTCCGATGCCTCACGCCATCAACATTCCACCGTTTACATGTAACACATGGCCGGTAATATAGGCTGCGTCTTCGGACACGAGAAACCGCACAGCCGCCGCAATGTCCGCCGGTGTACCAAGCCGGCCCAACGGAATCTGCTTCTGCAGCGTCTCTTTCACATCTGCCGACAACCCATGGGTCATCGCAGTATCGATAAAGCCAGGAGCCACGGCATTGACCGTAACATTGCGGCTGGCATATTCCCGTCCAACCGTTTTGGTAAAGCCGATGACGGCCGCTTTCGACGCGGCGTAATTGGCCTGCCCTGCGTTGCCCATGACTCCCACGATCGATGCAATATTCACGATACGACCATACCGCTGCTTAGTCATTGCCTGCAAGACCGCCTTCGTGCAATTGAAGGTTCCATTGAGATTGACCTGAAGCACCAGGTTCCAATCCTCTTCTTTCATACGCAGCAAGAGGCCATCACGGGTGATCCCGGCATTATTGACCAGGATATCGATTTTCCCCCATGCCTTGAGCACCTGCTCAACCATCGCTTTGGTGTCATCGGCCTCCGCGACGTTGACTTTGACATTCAACGCCCTCCGCCCCAGCTTCTCAACTGCGTTCACGGTTTCGAGGGAACGGCCCGGATCAATATCACCGACCACGATATCTGCGCCTGCTTGCGCAAGGGTTTCAGCAATGGCCCGACCGATTCCCTGCGCGGCACCAGTAACAATTGCAACCCTTCCCTGCAAAGACATAACCAACTCCTGCTCGAAGCTTGAAAATTAGACGTGCACGTATCGATGCACGCTACTTACTTGCCGACTTTCACCTGTTCACGTTGTTCAAGGTGGTTTCCAGCGACTTGGGATCGTTCACATTCAGCAGACGCGCCTCGGGAAGAATACGCTTGATTAAGCCGGTCAACACCGCCCCCGGCCCTACCTCCACGAACGTCGTCACCCCCATCGTGCCCATGGTCCTGATCGTGTCTTCCCATAGCACGGAAGACGGCAATTGCTTGACCAACGACGCGTGAATTTCGTTCGCTCGGCTGATCGCCCGCGCCTCAGCATTATTGATGAGGGGCGCCCGAAGGTCCGACCAGCGGATTGCCGCCAGGTCCTTGGCCAATCGATCGGCCGCGCGCTGCATCAACGGCGTATGTACCGGCACACTCACCGGCAAAGGAATCGCCTTCTTGCAGCCTTTCTCTTTGGCCAACTCGATAGCCCGTTCCACCGCCGCCTTTTCACCGGCAATCACGACCTGGCCCGGCGAATTGAAATTGGCAGCAGCCACGACTCCAACCACTGATGCCGCTCGACAAACATCTTTGACGACATCCGGCGTCAAGCCCAACAACGCGGCGACAAGACCTGTACCCGGAGCCACGGCTTCTGACATATAGCGGCCGCGCTTTTGGACCAATCCGACTGCATCCCGAAACGACACACCACCTGCCGCTACCAGCGCCGAATACTCACCCAAACTGTGACCTGCCACTGCAACTGGCTGTATCCCTGCTGACTCCAATGTTTTCAACGCAGCGATACTGCTCACAGACTGCGAACCTTGGCCTGGGAATACCAGGCCGATCCCGGATGTCATAGGCTGTTAGATATCTTAGAATTCCCCTGGAATGTCAACGGGAAAAAGTTTTGAGTATACCAACCACTGCGCCATTACCACCGGATCATAGCAGAGGCCCATGTCAACCCGGCCCCAAATGCTCCGAGCATGACCAGCGATCCGTCCCTGATACGCCCCGCACGCACCGCTTCATCCAACGCAATCGGAATCGACGCAGCCGACGTATTGCCATACCGGTCGAGATTGAGCATCACTTTTTCCTCTGGAAGACCGAGCCGTTCCATCACCGCCGTGAGAATCCTGAAATTGGCCTGATGGGGCACATACAAATCAAGGTCTTCCACACGGAGATGATTCGCGGCCAAGGTTTCCCGGGCGATCTCCTCAAGGTTTCGCACCGCGACCTTGAAGGTTTCATGCCCCTTCATCTTGATACATTGCATTCGTTCCGCAATAGTTTTTTGAGACGGTGGCATCCGAGATCCGCCCCCTGGCACGGCGATCAGTTCATTTAATTTTCCATCGGATCGAAGGTGGGTAGACAAAATACCCCGCTCTCCATCACTCGCACTGACAACCGCCGCTCCAGCCCCGTCTCCGAATAGGACACAGGTATTCCGATCCGTCCAATCTGTAATGGCGGACATCACTTCCGATCCAATCACCAGGACATGACGCATCCCGGCCTTCACATACGCATCGGCCACCGACAACGCATAGACAAAGCCGCAGCACGCGGCCGCGATGTCACAGGCCGCCGCCTTGGTAGCCCCGAGTTGATGCTGCACCAAACAGGCCGTTGATGGAAGTGGATAGTCTCCCGTACAGGTGGCGACCAAGACCATATCAAGCTCCGTGGCGGCAAGACCTGCCGCCGCCAGTGCGCGCTTTCCAGCTTGAACAGCCAAGTCGGAGCATGCCTCTCCGGCACCTGCGATATGCCGCTCTCGGATACCGGTCCGTTCACGAATCCACTCATCCGAGGTCGCCACCATGCGTTCAAGATCCGCATTTGTCAGCACCTTGACAGGTGCGTACGAGCCTGTGCCGGCAATGCGGGACTTCATGTTTCCTGCTCCACTGAAGGGCGAGCAAGACTGCCTTCGATATTTCGCTGGATAAGCTCCTGCACCCGTCCTTCAGCCATACCTTTAGCCCGACGAATGGCGTTCTTGATGGCTTTTGCCGACGAACGGCCATGACAGATAATTGTGATGCCGTTGACTCCAAGCAACGGGGCGCCGCCGAACTCGGCATAATCGATCCGCCGCTTGAGGTTCTTCAGAGGAGCTGCAATCAAGGGATACGCCAGCCGTCCGAGCAAGGAGCCTGAAATCTCCTTGAGCAACAATTTGCTGATCGTCTCGGCAACGCCTTCGGATATCTTCAGCGCAACGTTTCCAATAAACCCGTCGCACACCACCACATCCGCATTTCCGCTGTACACCTCGCGCCCCTCAATATTGCCGACGAAATTCAACGAGCTCGCCTTCAATAGCTTGAAGGCTTCCTTCGTGACCTCATTGCCTTTGCTGTCTTCTTCGCCGATGCTCAGCAGACCGACACGGGGATTGGGCTTGCCGAATAAGTACTTCCCGTACTCATTCCCCATCACAGCAAACTGATGGAGATCCTTCGCCCCGCAATCAACGTTCGCACCCACATCAAGGATGATCGCTTCACCGGTCACCGTCGGCAAACTGGTGGCAATCGCCGGCCGTTCCACGCCATGGCAACTCCTTCTACGAGCCACTGCCGGACCTTTCACTGGCCAGCAGGCTCTTGCAACTTTTCTTTCATGCCGCGCAAAACTTGAAACGGACTTCCCGTCGGTTCCGCGGCGCAGTGACACGGCCCCTCATTTAAATTTTTCCCGCATTGGGCGCAGAGCCCAAGACATTCCTCGACACACAGCGGATGCATTGGAGAAGCAAGGATCAACTGCTCGCGAAGCATCGGTGCCAGATCGAGCTGATCACCTATGTAATAATACAAATCATCGTCCGGCTCGTCCAGCTTGGGTTCAACCGCCGGCACTGCGTTCTTCTTCCATGAAACATCTTGCTTTGCCACGGGTGCCGCAGCCTTGGTTTCCCGTTCATAGGCAACGCGCACAGAGAAGGCGACGGGACTCTCAAAACCCTTGAGACAGCGTACACATTGATGAACTGCCGTTCCTTCCACAACTCCCGTCAGACAGATCGTACGATCGACAGATCGAAGATCCAGCCCCACCGACAATGTTCCATGGATACACACGTCCGCATCGGTGAGCCCCAGCGCTTCAGCCGTCAGATCTCCTGAGAGTGACACGCCGTCCGGTGTGATATCTGCAATCTTGGGTGTGAGTAGATCCATCCCGATCCCCAGCGACTCACCGCTGCCCCGCTCCAATACGCTGCAATCACCGGTCACGCTTGTTATCGCTCCTCTGCGAAACTGATGATGGCGATATGGCGCGCCCGCTTGACGGCGACGGTCAACTCCCGTTGATGGCGCATACAGTTTCCCGAAATGCGGCGAGGGACGATCCGCCCCCGCTCAGTCAGAAAATTTCTCAGCAACCCGGCGTCCTTGAAATCGATCGGAGCCTTCTCCAGGCAAAAGCGGCACGGCCGCCTCCGCTGAAACAATCTGCCTCCGCCCCCGCCACGCTCACTATCGTTACTCCGTTCCATCACTGCCTCCTCATTCCTACGCGCTCAACCTTGTTCATCCATGTCATAGCCGGGCTCATCGTGAGCCGGAGGCTCCGCACCGGCAGCCCCACTCTCTTGACGTTTGGGCATAAACGTCACAGCCTGCGCGACGACTTCGTGCTTGCTGCGCTTTTGACCGTCTTCGGTTTCCCATCGCCGCTGCTGCAGCCGTCCCTCGACGATTGCGCCGTTGCCCTTACTGAGATACTGCCCGCAATGTTCCGCTTGCTTGCCGAACACCACGATATCGACAAAACAAACTTCTTCCTTCAGATCCTCGCCCTGCTTGAACCGGCGGCTCACGGCGAGGCCGAAACTTGCCACTGGGGTCCCGCTCGGTGTGTACCGCAGCTCGGGATTCCGCGTGAGATTCCCCATGAGAATGACTTTATTAAATCCGGCCACCGTCGGACTCCTGTGCCGAGACTTCTAGCGGACGCCGCTCCACCAAGGGCTTCTCATGATGAACCGTCAGAAACTTGATAATGTTATCTTCTAATCGATAGGCCCGCTCGAGTTCACCGACCGTGTTATTCGGCGCCTTGAAGTAGAAATAGGCATACGTGCCCTTCCGCTCACGGCGCACTTCATAGGCGAGCTTTTTCTTCCCGAGATTTTCCGCTTTGATGAATTGCGCGCCAGTCTTGTCGGCGAC
>JABMDH010000003.1:35579-38324 GCA_015904075.1 Nitrospira sp. | reverse complement strand
TCGCTCCGCCGGCCTCCTGAACGGTGTTCAATGCGCCCTGAGTGCGCTGCATCAGTTCATCGGCCTGGAGGCCATCAATCGGATAGACGGCCACCCCGATACTCACCGTGACCATGACTCGCTCCTCTTTCACCTTGAACGGCTGAGCCATAGAATCCAGCACTCGCTTTGCGACGATATCCATATCTGAGCGGCAATTGATACCCTCCAGAAGGCAGGTAAACTCGTCGCCCTCAAGGCGCGCCACGGTATCAACCTCTCGCATACATTTCCTGAGACGCTCCGCCGCTTCTTGGAGCAGCAGGTCGCATCCGTCAGGACCAAGCGTTTCGGCCAGGGATGTAAATTGATCGAACGCCAGCAAGACCAGGCCAACTTCTTGTTTCTTCCGCTTAGCCAGCGCGAGCGCATGAATCAGCCGGTCGTGAAACAACGCTCTATTGGCCAGCGCGGTCAACGGATCGTACTGCGCCAGATACGACAGGTGTTGTTCGGCTTGTTTGCGATCGACCGAGTGTCGAACCGCCCGTACCAGTTGCTCCGACGTCCACTGCTGCTTGACGATGACGTCCTGAATACCTCGCTGAATTGCCTGCCGCTCTTTCCTGGCGTCTTTGTGATCCGCCAACATCACAATCGGCATCCGAGCCAATGCCGCCTGGAGCAAATCCAAGACATTTAAGCCATGCGTATCGATCAGCTCTCCGTAGAGTAAAATGACATCAAACGACTCACGACTCAGCAGGCGTAAGGCAGCGCTTAGATTCCCGACATGGATAACCTGAATGTCCCCTTCACCCGCCTCAGTGAGCATCTCCCGCGCCCGGCGGGCGTCGATTTCATTGGCTTCAACGAGAAGGACTTTAATCACTGGCCTCGATCCCACTTCCTCAACGATCAAACATTGAATCGAAAATACACAATGTCCGCTTCTTGAACCACATAGTCTTTCCCCTCAAGGCGAAAGAGCCCCTTTTCCTTCACCTTGGCCTCTGAACCACATGCCAGCAGATCGTTGTAGTGGTAGACCTCGGCCCGGATAAAACCGCGCTCCATGTCAGAATGGATCTTGCCCGCCGCCTGCGGGGCTCTGGTCCCTCGCGCGATCGGCCATGCCCGAGATTCGATTTCCCCGGCAGTAAAGAAGGTGACGAGATTCAATAGCATGTAGGCCTCGCGTGTAAGACGCACGAGGCCGGACTCCGTCAACTCCAGTTCTTTCAGGAAATCGGCTCGTTCGGCTTCTGGCAGCAACGACAGCTCTGCTTCCAACTGACCACAAATCGTCACAACACCCGCGCCTCGTTTGCCGGCAAAGTCACGCACGGCTTGTACCATCGTCTCATCGGCATGCTTGCCCTCCGACACATTCGCCACAAATAACACCGGCTTGGCGGCCAGCAGTTGACACTCATTGAGGATCACCTGCTCCTCCGGTGTGTAGCAGAGATTGCCCAACCACTCGCCTTTATCGAGCAGACCGATCAATCGCGCGATAAACTCCAACTCAAACGCTGCTTTTTTGTCTCCTGCCCGGACCTTTTTCTCTGTTTTTTGCTTGCGACGGTCGAGCGTTTCAAGATCGGACAGCATCAATTCCGTTTCGATAACCCCGATGTCGCGAAGCGGATTCACCCCACCGCTGACATGCACCACATCGGTCCCCTGAAAACAGCGCACGACGTGCAGCAGCGCATCCACTTCTCGAATATGGCCCAAAAATTGGTTGCCGAGTCCCTCTCCCTTGCTAGCACCCTCGACCAAACCAGCGATGTCCCGGACTTCAAGTGTGCTATAGGTTGTTTTCTTTGACTTGAACAGATCCGTGAGTGTGATGAGACGCGGATCGGGCACTAATGCGATGCCCGTATTCGGATCGACGGTGGCAAAGGGATAGTTGGCTGCCAACGCTCCGCTACCAGTCAATGCATTGAACACCGTTGTCTTCCCGACATTCGGAAGCCCGATCATCCCGCAACAAAGCCCCATGTGCTTTTTCTTCCTCTCTTAATTCTTAAGGAGAGCAGCCAGACTAGCCTCTCTCCGCGCATCCACTGATGCACCACTCATTACTCTCAGATCGAATCGTATGGTCTTGCGTACGCGGCGGGCGAGCAACGAATCAGTCTGGCTACTCCCCTTCCTCAACCCGTTCCCGCACATTGAACTGGTTCATCGCCGTCTCCACACCCCGGTGGATCAGGCACTCCAGGGCATCAACAGCCCGTTCAACACAGGGGTCGAATACTTCCATCTCGCCGCTTGTCACAGTTTCCAGCACATAGTCGGCTGAATCCTGCCGAGGCGCAGGCCGCCCAACCCCGATCTTGAGCCGCACAAAACGGGAAGTGCCTACTGCCTCAATAACAGACTTGATGCCATTATGACCTCCGTGCCCGCCTACTTGCTTGATCCTGATGCGCCCCGGCTCGAGGTCGAGATCATCATGAATGAGAATGAGATTGTCTGGGGTAAGCGTCAGGTCGCGAAGCAGCCCCTTGAGCGGAGGGCCTGTCACGTTCATGAAGTCGAGCGTCCCGGCCAACTCGACCAACTCCGACCCCAACCGCCCGGAGCCTCGTTGCGCCATGCCGCGCGGGAAAAGATGGATTGCCCATCGAGTAGCAGCCCGCTCGATGACCCACACACCGACATTGTGGCGAGTTTTGGCGTAGGCCTTGCCGGGATTGCCCAATCCGACGAGGAGATGCACCGTTACTTCTTCTTTTCAGCTTCCTTCTTGTC
>JABMDH010000003.1:29612-35479 GCA_015904075.1 Nitrospira sp. | reverse complement strand
TGAAGACTAGGATGGGCCTTGAAAACCGGTGCCTCAAAATCGTTTTCCGCCACTTCAAGAGCCTGTTCCCACGAAATTCCTGATTCCCGCCCTAGTGCTGCATGAATATCCGAAAGCGGCCGCACCTGGGTCCGGCTGGAAGAAAGCTCTTGATAAGCCCACTTTGTTTCAACTGAAAATCCAGGATTGACAAGAACAACCCATCGGTTCCCAGCGAGGGGAACAGGGTGCACCTGTTCGCCTCGCCCCGTTACCACGGCGGATGGAGCAAAAAAGAAGAACGGCACATCGCTGCCCAGCGCCTGACCGACTTTCGCCATGTCCGCCGACGACCATCCCAGATTCAATGCTCGGTCGAGTCCGACGATCGTAGCTGCTGCATCGCTGCTTCCCCCGCCTAAGCCTGCGCCCATCGGAATTCGCTTGATCAAAACAACCTCCACCCCGACCCTTCGCTCACAACAGCGCAGCACCGCCTCGGCAGCACGATAGACAAGGTTCGTATGGTCCACGCTCAATGAGGGAACATCACATTGCAGCCTAATGTCGGCATGCTCTCGATTGATCCGAATAAGGACTTCGTCCTCCAATCTGACGGTCTGCATCAGAGACCAGAGATTGTGAAACCCGTCGGTGCGGCGATCGAGGATACGAAGGACAAGATTAATTTTGGCGGGAGCAAAAACGGTAACGGGGGACGCCGAGACGGCAAATGATTCTGAAGAGTCTTTAGTCACGACCCCCTTTTATAGCATACTTCTCCAGCCGATACCGAAACGATCGCGTGTTCAGCCGAAGCAACCGAGCGGCTTTCTTCTTGACCCATTTTGATCGCTCAAGCGCCTTGAGCAACAGATCTTTCTCGATGCCGTTGACAAGCCCCTCAAGGTCCACTCCATCGTCCGTCAATTCCAGGGGAACGCCCTGTTGCGGCTGTACTGAAACCGACCGATGCAGCCACCCCTGAACCTCCGTATCGGTCACCGTCCCTCCGACTGAAAATGCGACAACGCGTTCGATCAAATTCTCCAATTCCCGAACATTGCCCCGCCATTCATGCCCCAGCAATACACACATGGCTTCGGAGCTCAACACCGGAAGCGGCTTCCCGCTCTCCCTCGAGAAACGCTCCAAGAAATGGTTGACCAATAACGGAATGTCCCCACTCCGCATCCGCAGCGGAGGCAGTCGAATTGGAATAACATCCAGCCGATAGTAGAGGTCTTTACGGAACGACCCGTCGGCAACCGCCTTTTCGAGATCCTTATTTGTCGCAGCCACGATGCGCACATCGACTTTGACGTCCTGAGTTCCGCCCACACGGCGGAACTCACGCTCCTGGATCACCCGCAAGAGCTTCACCTGAATCGTCGGCGTGGTATCGCCGATCTCGTCAAGAAACACGGTCCCGCCATTCGCCACCTCAAACAACCCGGCCTTATTCGAAATCGCGCCGGTGAATGATCCTTTCATGTGGCCAAACAGCTCACTTTCCAAAAGCGTCTCAGGCACCGCGCTACAGTTCACAGCCACAAACGGCAAGGCATTCCTGCTGCTGTTGTAATGGATCGCACGTGCCACCAGTTCTTTTCCTGTTCCGCTTTCGCCGCAGATCAAGACATTGCTCTTTGAGTCAGCCACCTTCCGCACGACATCAAACACCTTCTGCATCGCGTCGCTCTGGCCTACCAGCTGTGAAAAGGACGACTGGCTGGCCATCTCGCGTTTGAGCAAAATATTTTCCGTCGTCAGGCGCCGTTTTTCCAACGCATTACGTATGATCAACTGAACTTCGTCTACCTGAAACGGCTTCGTCAAATAATCGTAGGCCCCCTGTTTCATCGCTTCAACCGCCGAATCAGCAGAGGCGAACGCTGTAATGAGCAACACAACCGTCTCGGGGGAAGCCGACTTCGCAGCCTTGAGCACTTCCATGCCGTCGATCTTCGGCATTCGTAAGTCAGTGATGACCAGATCGAAAATGTCCTTATTGAGAAGCTCGATAGCTTCTTCGCCGTCGGCCGCACTGGTCACGGCATACCCGGTCCGCTTGAGCATAATGCTCAACACTTCCCGCAAGCTTTGTTCATCATCAACGACTAGGATTGCATCGCTGCTTCCCCCACCTAACCCTGCTCCCATCGGAATTCGCTTGACCAAAACAATCTCCACCCCAATCCTTCGCTCGCAACGGCGCAGCACCGCCTCGGCGGCGCGATAGACAAGGTTCGTATGGTCCACACTCAATGAGGGAACATCACATCGCAGCCTGATGTCGGCATGCTCTCGACTGATCCGAATGACGACTTCGTCCTCCAATCTGACGGTCTGCATCAGAGACCAGAGATTGTGAAACCCGTCGGTGCGGCGGTCGAGGATGCGCAGGACAAGATTGATTTTGGCGGGAGCGAAAACGGTAACGGAGGACGACGCGGCGGCAAATAATTCTGAAGAGCCTTTAGTCACGACCCCCTTTTATAGCATACTTCTCCAACCGATATCGAAACGATCGCGTGTTCAGCCGAAGCAACCGAGCGGCTTTCTTCTTGACCCATTTCGATCGCTCAAGCGCCTTGAGCAACAGATCTTTCTCGATTCCGTTGACAAGCCCCTCAAGATCGACTCCATCGTCGGTCAATTCGAGTGGAGCGCCCTGTTGTGGCTGTGCCGAAACCGACCGATGCAGCCACCCCTGAACATCCGTATCGGTCACCACCCCTCCGACTGAAAAGGCGACGACGCGTTCGATCAAATTCTCTAATTCCCGAACATTGCCCCGCCATTCATGTCCCAACAAGACACACATGGCTTCAGGGCTCAGCACCGGAATCGGCTTCCCGCTCTCTTTCGAAAAACGCTCCAGAAAATGGTTGACCAATAACGGGATGTCCCCGCTCCGCATCCGTAGCGGAGGCAGTCGAATCGGAATGACATCCAGCCGATAGTAGAGGTCTTCGCGGAACGATCCGTCGGCAACTGCCTTTTCAAGATCCTTATTTGTCGCCGCCACAATGCGCACATCGACTTTGACGTCCTGATTGCCACCCACACGGCGGAACTCACGTTCCTGAATCACCCGCAAGAGCTTCACTTGAATCGTTGGTGTCGTATCACCGATCTCGTCGAGAAACACAGTCCCGCCATTTGCCACCTCGAACAACCCGGCCTTGTTCGAAATCGCGCCGGTGAATGACCCTTTCATATGGCCAAACAGCTCACTTTCCAAGAGCGTTTCAGGCACTGCGCTGCAATTCACAGCCACAAACGGCAAGGCATTCCTGCTGCTGTTGTAATGGATCGCACGCGCCACCAATTCTTTTCCTGTTCCGCTTTCGCCGCAGATCAAAACATTACTTTTCGAATCAGCCACCTTCCGCACGACATCGAACACCTTTTGCATCGCGTCACTCTGGCCTACCAGTTGCGAAAAGGACGACTGGCTCGCCATCTCGCGTTTAAGCAAAATATTTTCCGTCGTCAGGCGCCGCTTTTCCAACGCATTGCGGATGATCAACTGAACTTCGTCCACCTGAAACGGCTTCGTCAAATAATCGTAGGCCCCTTGTTTCATCGCTTCGACCGCCGAATCGGCAGAGGCGAACGCCGTAATAAGCAATACAACCGTTTCGGGAGACGTCGACTTCGCAGCTTTGAGCACTTCCATGCCATCGATCTTCGGCATTCGCAAGTCAGTGATGACCAGATCAAAAATGTCCTTATTCAGAATCTCGATTGCTTCTTCGCCATCGGCCACACTGGTCACGGCATACCCGGTCCGCTTGAGCATAATGCTCAACACTTCCCGCAAGCTTTGTTCATCATCAACGACTAGGATCTTTTCCACGGTTCCCTACCTTCATGCCATAACCGCACCCCGGCATCCGCCGACTGCGGCAGGCACACGACAAATCGCGTGCCCTGGTTTTCCTCACTCTCAACCTTGATCCACCCCCCATGCAAATCGACGATCCGATGCACGGCCGCAAGCCCTAATCCGGATCCATGCGCTTTAGTCGTGAAGAACGGCAGAAAAATCTTATCGAGGTTTTGCTTGGGAATGCCTTCCCCCGTATCGTGAAACGAGATTTCAACCACATCCGCCTTGCGCCCAGCGACATCGACACGCCGACAACCCGTTGCAATTGTGAGCCGCCCGCCACGCGGCATGGCATCAAACGCGTTAGCCGCTAAATTCCAGAACACTTGCTTCATTTGATCCTGATCGATCTGCCCCGGCAAAGCTCCTTCAGCCAACGCCGTTTCGATGGCGATCTTTGTTCTTGTTCGTGCTTCATGTTGTACCAGATCAAGCGTCTCGGCAAGGACTTTGTTCAAATCAGCCTCTTTCACATTCAGCGCAGGAGGGCGGGCATATTGGAGAAACTCCGTGATGATGTCGTCCAGTCTGGTCGCTTCGCGAATTGCGATGTCCATCAGCCGCTGGCTGGTTTCATCGGCCTGAAGATCTTTCCGAAGCATTTGCATCGCTCCGGCAAGTGCCCCGAGAGGGTTTCGTATTTCATGCGCCATTCCCGCCGACATCTCTCCGAGATTGGCCAACCACTCCTTCCGCCTCATCTCTTCTTCCATGTCCCGAATTTGCGTGAGGTCCTTGAACACTCCAACGAACCCTGTTTCAGTTCCCTGTTCATGCAACGGCGCGAACGTCATCCCAAGAATCAGCCGATTGCCGTCGGCCCGTTTGCATTCCACTTCGAATCTGCTGTGGGCGGACCCATTGAGCAGACCTTCCTCTTCCGGCTGAGCAGGATGCCAGTTAAACACTTCCCGCCAGCGGCGTCCCTGTACTTGCTCGACACTGTACCCCGTCGTCTCTTGCGCCGCAGGGTTGAACGAGGTAATACACCCGCGCTCATCGGTCGTGAAGACCCCGCTGCTGATGCTATGGACGATATTTTCATGGAAGGCCCGAAGGCGACTGAGCCCTTGCTCTTTTTCACGAAGTGACTGATCGGCGTGTTGCAGCTGATCTGCAAGCGCCCCACTAAGAAGCCCGACGACCAGAAAGGCTAGGCTATAGACACCGAACGCCTGAAGAGACTCAGCGGCACTGAGCCGAGTCTGCGGCAACCATCCCCACACTTCAGTCAATCCATACAATTGAATATTGGTGAGAATTCCGAAAAGAATGATGCCGCAACTAGCGGTCAGAAGTCCTACACGGCGCCGAGGAACAAGACTCGCCACCGTTACACTAATGACGTAGAGCACCGCAAACGGGCTTTCAATGCCTCCCGTCCTTGCGATCAATACCGTTTCAAGCAGAAAGTCGACGGCGACCTGAACCCAAGCGAATTGAGCGAGCGCCTCAGAACTTGAAAGCCTCCGAAGGATGACTGCGTAGGGGATTGTCACCGCATAGGTGAACGCAATCAGCGCATAAAAGGTTTCGACTCGTTCGCCCTTGGTCAGCTGGAAGGTGAGCGAGAGCCCCAACAGCAGCGTGACCACGACAATGCGCAGCCCCATTAACCAGTAAATTCTGGTCTTGATATCGTCCATAATTCCGGTCCTCGCCAAGGCAAGGAAACCCCTTGCCCATCCTACCGTCTCCCCTTACAGAGCAAACGGCATGGAAACTCACGAACGACCAAAGGTCACATGGAATTGGAGGGCGCCGCTGTACGTGTCCGCTGCTCGAGCGAGTGAACCCCACTCGCTCAACAGGGCTTGAATCATGTTGAGCGAGAAAGAATACTCCAGCTTCTATCGCTTATCCGATAGCTTGCGCCATTGTAAAGATCGGCAGATACATTGCCACCACAATAAACCCTACAGTGGTACCAAGAAACACCATCATCATGGGTTCCAAGAGCGCCGTGAGATTCGTCACGGCGTGGTCCACC
>JABMDH010000003.1:27425-29512 GCA_015904075.1 Nitrospira sp. | reverse complement strand
CTTTGCGCAAATCGTCAAGGCCTCGAGTAATGGCACGCCGCTGGCCAGCAAAGTGCCAAGGGTACGGGTAAACTTTGCCACTGACGCCTTCCTGATCAAGTCTCCAAACACCGGCAGCTTCAATACGAACTTATCGATCGCCAGCCTCCCCTGGGTAGTGGCATAGTATTTCTTGAATGCAATCACAGTCCCTATAATCACTGCCAAGATGATGTACCAATACGCCTGCGCAAAATTGCTCATATCGATCACGAGTTGCGTCGGACCCGGAAGAGCCATTTTCCCACCAGACATGTCCTTGAACATCTTCTCGAAGACAGGAATGACCCAGATCATGAGTACGGTAATCACGATACCGGCGATTCCGACGATGGCGGCCGGATACACCATCGCGCTCTTGATCTGTGCCTTCAGCTTCATAGCTTTTTCGATGTGTTTGGACAGACGGTTGAGAATCGTATCCAGCAACCCGCCGACTTCTCCTGCATGAACCATATTGATGTACAGATCGTCGAAAATTTTGGGATGCTTGCGAAGCGCGTCAGAAAACGTCGACCCTCCCTCGACCTGCACTTTGACCTCACCGATCGCCTTCCGCAACGCCGCATTTTCGGACTGTGTCGAGAGAATTTCGAGACACTGGATCAAGGGCAATCCGGCATTGATCATAGTGCCAAATTGACGAGTGAACACAACGAGATCCTTCTCGCCCACCCCGCTGCCAAAACTCAATGAAAAACCTTGCCCGGCGGCTTTCTCTTCCAGGCTTGTCACAACAACACTTTGTTTCCGCAGTTGCTCGACCGCTTCATCGCGCGATTTGGCAACAAGCTCGCCCTTTTTGACTGCCCCTGACTTGCTCCGCCCGACGTATGCAAACGTAGCCATAGGTCTACTCGTCCTGTTACGGCTCTATCAGCCGGCTAGTGAGACAATCGTGACTATGGGGCGAGTCTACTGGGAGGTCGAAAACCTGTCAAAACAATTGCATTATTTGCCTGCTGCCGGCGGACGATCCATGCATAGGCCTCGTCATAAAGCAGGAGGAGCTGCGCTGGAACACTTATAACCTCGATAGACATAGTGCAGTCCTGAGGTAAGCGTAAACCCGACTGTCGCCGCTAGCAGCGGCGTAAGGAGCGAGAGCCCGAGATCGAGCCAAGTTAGCAAGATAACCAGGAGCACATAGCCCAATTGCAGCGCGGTCGTTCCCTTACCCCAAAACGTCGGCGTCACGTCAATGGGGGTCCCGGTGACATGCGCGACAACCGTGCCTAACAAGAGAATCACATCACGGCTCACGACTAATATGACCAGCCACGACGGAATAAGATGGAGTATCGACAACGTGATGAACCCCGATGTCAGAAGCAGCTTGTCTGCAAGAGGATCCAAGACCGCACCCAACCGCGTTTGCTGATTCCACCTGCGCGCAAGGAGACCGTCGATTGCATCGGTGAGCCCGGCCACAAGCAATACAAGGAGCGCAACTCCATATACCCCATACGTCATGAACCCGATGAATACCGGAACCAGCAGAATACGGAGCAGTGTCAGGCTGTTGGGGATGTTCATAGGACTGGAGTTCGAACAGAACCTCCAAACATGGAAGAGGGGGAGGCATCATAGTAATCGAAGTCCATCTTGTCAACGCGGTTGCAGTCGCCGAAGAAGCACCCTATAATTTGCACTTCGTTCGTGTCTCTCATGGAATTTGCGGAGGAGTGAATGAGCACATTGCCCCTGATGTTCAGAAAAGAAGGGCTGGTTGAGAAACACCAGGTCGAAGGTATTGATCCGAGCGACCGCTATTTCAATCGCGCCATCCTCGTAAACCGAACCGCATCAGGATACGCGGCAAAGGTCATGTACGAAGCCCTCACCGTCGAAAGCGGGTCCCATTCCACCATCGCAGCGACAGTCAAAGAACTGGTGGACAAACTTCAGGAGTTTGGATTCACTCGAATGAGAACCAGAGCGAACTTCAAAGGAACACGCTACCTGGCGGAAAAAGAAACCTGGATCGAATACGCCGACCTGCCCTAAAAAGCTTGCGCGCATTCCTGATAGACAAGATCGTGAATCAT
>JABMDH010000003.1:21273-27325 GCA_015904075.1 Nitrospira sp. | reverse complement strand
AAAAGGTCGATCCTCCCTCAACCTGCACTTTGACCTCACCAATCGCCTTCCGCAACGCAGCATTTTCGGATTGTGTCGAGAGAATTTCGAGACACTGGATCAAGGGCAATCCGGCATTGATCATCGTCCCAAATTGACGGGTGAACACGACAAGATCCTTCTCGTTCACCCCGCTGCCAAAACTGAATGAAAACCCTTGCCCGGCTGCTTTTTCCTCAAGGCTCGTTACAACGACACTTTGTTTACGCAGTTGCTCGACCGCTTCATCGCGCGACTTGGCAACAAGCTCGCCCTTTTTGACTGCTCCTGACTTGCTCCGACCGATATATGCAAACGTAGCCATAGGTCTACTCGTCCTGTTACGGCTCTATCAGCCGGTTGGTGAGACAATCGTGACTATGAGGCGAGTCTACTGGGAGGTCGAAAACCTGTCAAAACAATTGCATTATTTCCCTGTGCTGGCGGGCGATCCAGACACCATAGGTATCGTCATGACGCTGGAGGAGCTGCGCTGGAATGCGTATACCCTCGATAGACATAGTGCAATCCTGAGGCAAGGGTAAATCCGACTGTCGTCACTAACAGCGGCGTGAGGAGCGAGAGCCCGAGATCGAGCCAGGTCAGCAAGATAACCAGGAGCACATAGCTCAACTGCAGCGCAGTCGTTCCCTTACCCCAAAATGTCGGCGTCACGTCAATGGGAGTCCCGGTGACATGCGCGACAGCCGTGCCTAACAAGAGAATCACGTCACGGCTCACGACTACGATGACCAGCCACGACGGAATGAGATGGAGTATCGACAGCGTGATGAACCCCGACGTCAGAAGCAGCTTATCTGCAAGAGGATCCAAGACCGCGCCCAACCGCGTTTGCTGATTCCACCTGCGCGCGAGGAGGCCGTCGATCGCATCGGTGAACCCGGCCACAAGCAACACAAGGAGCGCAACTCCATATGCGCCATACGTCATGAACCCGATGAATACGGGAACCAGCAGAATACGGAGCAGTGTCAGGCTGTTGGGGATGTTCATGGGGCTGGAGTTCGAACAAAACCTCCAAACATGGGAGAGGGGGACGCATCATAGTAACCGAAATCCATCTTGTCAACGCGGTTGCAGTCGCCGAAAAAGCGCCCTATAATTTGCGTTCCATTCCCGTCCTGTATGGAATTTGCGGAGGAGTACATGAGCACATTGCCCCTGATGTTCAGAAAAGAAGGGCTCGTTGAGAAACACCAGGTCGAAGGCATTGATCCGAGCGACCGATATTTCAATCGCGCCATCCTTGTAAACCGAACTGCATCAGGATATGCGGCAAAGGTCATGTACGAAGCCCTCACCGTCGAAAGCGGATCCCATTCCACCATCGCAGCGACAGTCAAAGAACTGGTGGACAAACTTCAGGAGTTTGGATTCACTCGAATGAGAACCAGAGCGAACTTCAAAGGGACACGCTACCTGGCGGAAAAAGAAACCTGGGTCGAATACGCCGACCTGCCCTAACGAGCTTGCGCGCATTCCTGATAGACAAGATCGTGAATCATCGGGCGATAGGTCCTAATCCCCTCATTCTTCCTGGTCGGGTGCACCCGATTCGAAAGCAGCACCACCTCTAGTTCACACGCTGGATCGATCCAGACCGATGTCCCCGTATAACCCAGATGGCCAAATGACTCGGGTGAAAAGTATCGCCCTGATGAAGAGGGCGGAGAGGGCGTATCCCATCCTATCGCCCAGCTGGATCCAGGTATATTCAACTGTCTTTTTGAAAAATCCGACACAACCTCCGGATTGAGAATCGAAGGTTTGTGGTGATACGCAGCCAACCAGGCTCCCGTCAACGCAAGTACGGCCTCCGCAGTCCCGAAAAGTCCCGCATGCCCGGCAACACCGCCAAGCGCCGCCGCATTTTCATCATGGACCTCGCCACAGAGGAGACGCCCTCTCCAGAAATCCCGTTCCGTGGGAGCGATCGAGTCGATCATCGAATTCTTCCGAGATGCCCCCTCACTGTCGGTCGGCAAAAAACAAAGCGGCTGCGCGTTCAAAGGCTGGACGATCTGCTCGCGCACAAATCGGTCTAATGGGGTGCCGCTCAGCCGTTCAACTATCAGACCCAGCAGTATGAATCCGAGATCACTATAGAGACTCCTCTCACCCCTTCCATAGATGAGTCCCTCTTTTGCAATCATGTGTAGAACCTGTCGGCTAACTTCTGCCCTGGCTTCCGGGGAAGATGGCAGGGAGGCATCCCGGCTCAACCGTTCGTAGAACCCACGCCAACCCGGCAAGCCGGAACTATGAGTCAACAGCTGCCGAAGCGTCGCAGGCCCGACAGCAGCCCCCTCCAATGCGTGCAGCACTGAATCGACACGATCATCAAGCCGACATTGGCCGCGTTGAACCAGTAAGGCTATAGCCGTGACCGCCGCCAACGGCTTCGTAAGAGATGCTAAGTCGTAGATCGTCGATGCCGTGACGGCACTGCCTGGAGGATCAGTTGAGAGACACCCGGCTGGTATGACACAGACACGCTCTCCGCCCTGCCGAATGGCAAGAACGGCCCCGGGGAAAACTCCACCGACAACAGCTTGATCCAATGCCGAGCGAAGTGAGGAAGGAACCAGCATAATCGCGATACGCTCGACCGGGGAAGACCCCGCATACAAGAGAACAACGCCGCTATTATTCAGCGGGCAGGACTTGACTCCCCCTGCATCTTATCTTCAGACACCATTCCGCTATCCTGGTAGGCTTCGCTTGTTTCGACATCCAACATCCGCTCGAAGGTATGAAGTGTCGCCCGCATCCGTTCGACCATCAGCAGCCGTTGCTTGTGCAACATCGAAAGATCCCGTTGCGTGTCGGCCAACTCAACCCGTGCCTGCCGGAACAGTTCACTCGCCTTCAATTCCGCTTCCTTAACAATCAATTCGGCATCACGCTGAGCGCTTCGCTTCACATCTTCGGCCAGCGACTGCGCTGAAACTAACGTGTTGGACAATGTCAACTCCGTCCGCTTCAGGTCCGCCACCTGATGCTCTAACGAAGTCATGCGCTCACGCAACCCCGCGTTGTCACGATTCAGAGACTCCACGGTTTGCGCCACTTCCTCCAAAAAACGATTCACCTCTTCCTGATCGTACCCGCGAAGCTTGACGCGAAAAACCATCTGCTGAATATCGAGCGGTGTAATTTTCATGGTATCCCCCCTGTACTGGCTCCCGACCCAATCGTCGCAGCCATCTGAGCGAGCGACGGCACAATAAATTTCTGCAGAAATATCAAGATGAGAATCAGGACCATCGGCGTTAACGATCAACTCAGCATCACGCTGGGCGCTTCGCTTCACGTCCTCGGCCAGCGACTGCGCTGAAATTAATGTGTTGGACAAAGTCAGTTCCGTCCGCTTCAGGTCCGCCACCTGATGCTCCAACGAAGCGATGCGCTCACGCAACCCCGCGTTGTCGCGATTCAATGACTCCACGGTTTGCGCCACTTCCTCCAAAAATCGGTTGACCTCTTCCTGATCATACCCGCGAAGCTTGACGCGAAAAACCATCTGCTGAATGTCGAGCGGTGTGATTTTCATGGTATCCCCCTATCCGTCGGATCAATTCATCCGCAGCGCAAAATCCTTTAACGACTGTACCACCGCAATCTGCACAAACGTGATCGCCACAATCGCGATGAGTGGCGACAAGTCCACGCCCATCCGCCAACCCAGCCGGCGCCGAATCGGTGCCAGTACCGGCTCCGTCGCCCGATCGAGGAACTGCACGATCGGGTTCCACGGATCAGGATTCACCCACGAGATCAGCGCCCGTGCAATAATAACCCACATATAAAACCATAAGGCATAATCGAGCACCGTGGCAATCCCCAGGAGCACATTTCCCATCACAAACATCAGCGCCCAAGCTCCTGTGATCGTTTCGTCGCCGCTTCGACCGCATCGATGAACGTTGCCCGCAACCCGCCCTGTTCCAGCCGATGCAATCCTGCGATTGTCGTCCCTCCCGGAGACGCTACCTGGTCCTTAAGTCGAGCAGGATGCTGGCCGGTTTTCAGCACCATCTGCGCGGCACCCAGCACGGTCTGTGCGGCGAGCACCGCGGCAATATCTCTCGGCACACCCATTTTCACTCCGCCATCAGTCAAAGCTTCGATGGCAAGAAACACATAGGCCGGTCCGCTTCCACTCAGCCCGGTCACGGCATCCATCAATCGCTCTTCGACCGGCACGACCTTGCCGACGGATTCAAAGATGCACCGTACCGTAGCCACATCCTGTTCATGTGCGAAGGAACCGACGGCCAATGCCGTCATTCCTTCATGCACCATCGCCGGCATATTGGGCATCGCCCGAATGACGCGCGTCTGTCCTCCACCAGCTCCCATAATTCGACCGATCGGCACTCCGGCAGCGATCGAAACGACCAGGACGTTGGCCAGTTCACCACTAATCTCCTTGAGCACTCCATCGAACACCTGCGGCTTCACCGCCAGCACCACCACATCACCCCAGGCCGCAGCCTCGCGATTTGATCCGCCGACCTGAATCCCGAATGTCTTCTTCAGATGATCGAGTCGGACTGTAGCCGGATCGGTGACCCAAATTCGATCGGGCACACAGAGCTTGGCAGCCAGTATTCCCCCGATCAATGCTTCAGCCATCTGACCGCCGCCCACGAAAACAATCTTGTGCGAAAGTGCGGCGTCAGGCATGACGTGCTCCAAAAATAGCGGAACCGACACGGACCAATGTGGCCCCTTCTTGAACAGCAATTTCGTAATCGTTCGACATCCCCATCGAGAGTTCCTCCATAGCCACACCAGGAATCTTCTGTGCGGCGATGGCTTCCGCCAATTCACGAAGCCGGACAAAATGCGTTCTGGCCAACTCCGGCTCAGCGGTCGGAGGCGGAATCGCCATTAATCCCTTGATCCGAATATGCGAAAGTGCCGCCATGGTCGATACTAATTGGACGAACCCGTCCTGACGGAAACCGCCCTTCGTCGCCTCGCCTCCGATATTCACCTCAAGCAAAATATCTTGAGACTGCCCGGCTTCTCCGGCGCGCCGATCGATTTCTTGTGCAAGCTCCAGGCTGTCGACTGAGTGAATCAGCTCGAACATGCCGACGACCGACCGGACTTTCCGCCGCTGCAGATGTCCGACAAAGTGCCACCGAACCGGCGCCTGTGCGAGCGCCTCGATTTTGGTAAGCGCTTCCTGCACTCGGTTTTCTCCGAGGGTCGACAACCCTGCGGCAATCCCCTCCTGAATACGATCAGCCGTGACGGTTTTTGTAGCCGCGACGAGCCGGATGCTATCCGAGCATCGCCCGACCTTCTCTGCAGCTGACCGGATTGCCGATAGCACCGACTGAACCCGCTGGGCGATCGTCTCTGTCTCGTGTGGCTCCATCGTGCAAATCGGGCCTTACAAAGCGCGGTCGGCTATCTAGCCGTATCGTCTCTATTCTAACGGAAGGAGCGGACAATTGGCAGAGGTTCTGCCTTCCCTTATAAAGGGCCCAGACCGATACCGCTGACCATCGTGCCGATCACTTTACCATCCCGCCGATAGGAGAAAAACAGATCCTCATGACAGATCGTGCACACATTGACGGACGTGATCGATTCTGGGCAGACTCCAGCAGCCCTCGCTTGCTGTCTGATAAGCAACTTCAGATCAAGATGGGCCTTGTTGCCCCGGCGGCTTCGCACCACTTGCTCAGAATCAGGACAGGCTTGGCGCAGTTTCTCCAATACCGGTTCATCCACCTCATAACAACAGACCCCGGCGGATGGCCCGATACTGAGCTGCAGATGCTCTGGAACCGAACCGAACCGGGACTTCATCACTGTCATGGTCTTCTGTACAATACCAGCAACCGCACCCCGCCATCCAGCATGCACCGCGGCGACCACTCTCCGTTGAGGGTCGTGGATCAACACAGGAACACAGTCCGCCGTTCGTACTGCCACCATGACTCCCGGTTGATTCGTCACTAACGCGTCCCAGCCGTCCAGAAACCGGTCGAAT
>JABMDH010000003.1:8364-21173 GCA_015904075.1 Nitrospira sp. | reverse complement strand
GGTCTAATGGGGTGCCGCTAAGCCGTTCAACTATCAGACCCAGCAGCATGAACCCGAGATCACTATAGAGACTCCTCTCACCCCTTCCATAGATGAGCCCCTCTTTTGCAATCATGTGTAGAACCTGTAGGCTAACTTCTGCCCTGGCCTCCGGGGAAGTCGGCAGAGACGCATTCGGGCTCAACCGTTCATAGAACCCACGCCAACCCGGCAGGCCGGAACTATGGGTCAACAACTGCCGAAGCGTCGCAGCTCCGGCAGCAGCCCCCTGCAATTCGTGCAGCACTGAATCGGCACGATCATCAAGCCGGCATTGACCATGTTGAACCAATAAGGCCATAGCCGTCACCGTCGCCAACGGCTTGGTAAGAGATGCTAAGTCGTAGATCGTCGACGCCGTGACTACACTGTCTGGAGGATCAATTGAGAGACGCCCGGCTGGTATGACACAAACTCGCTCTCCGCCCTGCCGAATGGCAAGCACGGCCCCGGGGAAAATTCCACCGACAACAGCGTGATCCAGTGCCGAGCGGAGTGAGGGAGGAACCAGCATAATCGCGATACGCTCGACCGGGTAAGGCCCCTCATACAAGAAACGAACGCCGCTATTGTTCAGCGGGCGGGACTTGACTCCCCCTGCATCTTATCTTCAGACACCATTCCGCTATCCTGGTAGGCTTCGCTTGTTTCGACATCCAACATCCGCTCGAAGGTATGAAGCGTCGCCCGCATCCGTTCGACCATCAGCAGCCGTTGTTTGTGCAGCATTGAGAGATCCCGCTGCGTATCGCCCAACTCAACCCGTGCCTGCCGAAACAACTCACCGGCCTTCAATTCCGCTTCCTTGACAATCAACTCGGCGTCACGCTGGGCGCTTCGCTTCACGTCTTCCGCCAGCGACTGCGCTGAAATCAATGTGTTGGACAACGTCACTTCCGTCCGCTTCAGGTCCGCCACTTGATGCTCCAACGAAGCGATACGCTCACGCAACCCCGCGTTGTCGCGATTCAATGACTCCACGGTTTGCGCCACTTCCTCCAAAAATCGATTGACCTCTTCCTGATCGTACCCGCGAAGCTTGACGCGAAAAACCATCTGCTGAATGTCGAGTGGCATGATTTTCATGGCATCTCCCCCCTATCCGTTGAATCAATTCATTCGCAGCGCAAAATCCTTCAACGACTGCACTACTGCGATCTGCACAAACGTGATAGCGACAATCGCGATGAGCGGCGACAAATCCAGGCCCATCCGCCAACCCAGCCGGCGCCGGATCGGTGACAATACCGGCTCCGTCGCCCGATCGAGGAACTGGACAATTGGGTTCCACGGATCAGGATTCACCCACGAGATCAGCGCTCGCGCAATGATAACCCACATATAAAACCATAAGGCGTAATCGAGTACCGTAGCAATCCCCAGAAGCACATTTCCCACCACAAACATTAGCGCCCAAGCTCCTGTGATCGTTTCGTCGCCGCTTCGACCGCATCGATCAACGTCGCCCGCAACCCGCCCTGTTCCAGCCGATGCAATCCTGCGATTGTCGTCCCTCCCGGAGAAGCGACCTGATCCTTGAGTCGCGCGGGATGCTGGCCGGTTTTCAGTACCATTTGCGCAGCGCCCAGCACGGTCTGTGCGGCGAGTACCGCGGCGATGTCTCTCGGCACACCCATTTTCACTCCGCCATCAGTCAAGGCTTCGATGGCAAGAAACACATAGGCCGGCCCGCTTCCACTAAGCCCGGTCACGGCATCCATCAATCGTTCCTCAACCGGCACGACCTTGCCGACTGATTCAAAGATGCACCGTGCCGTAACCACATCCTGTTCGTGCGCGCAGGAACCGATGGCCAATGCCGTCATTCCTTCATGCACCATCGCCGGCATATTGGGCATGGCCCGAATGACGCGCGTCTGTCCTCCACAGGCCCCCATAATTCGACTGATCGGCACCCCGGCAGCGATCGAAACGACCAGGGCGTTGGCCAGCTCACCGCCGATCTCCTTGAGCACTCCATCAAATACCTGCGGCTTCACCGCCAGCACCACCACATCGCCCCAGACCGCAGCCTCGCGATTTGATCCGCCGACCTGGATCCCGAACATCTTCTTCAGGTGATCGAGTCGGACTGCAGCCGGGTCGGTGGCCCAAATTCGATCGGGCACACAGAGCTTGGCGGCCAGTATTCCCCCGATCAATGCTTCGGCCATCTGACCGCCGCCCACAAAAACAATCTTGTGCGAGAGTGAGGCGCTAGGCATGACGCGCTCCAAAAATAGCGGAGCCGACACGGACCAATGTTGCCCCTTCTTGAACGGCAATTTCGTAATCGTTCGACATCCCCATCGAGAGTTCATCCATAACTACACCAGGAATCCTCTGTGCGGCGATGGCGTCCGCCAATTCTCTAAGCCGGACAAAATGCGTTCTGGCCGACTCGGGCTCAGCTGTCGGAGGCGGGATCGCCATCAACCCCTTGATATGAATATGCGAAAGTGCCGCCATCGTCGACACCAATTGGACAAGCCCGTCCGGATGAAAACCGCCCTTCGTCGTCTCCCCTCCGATATTCACCTCAAGCAAAATATCTTGAGCCTGCCCGGCTTCTCCGGCACGCCGATCGATTTCTTGCGCAAGCTCCAGGCTGTCGACAGAATGAATCAGCTCAAACATGCCGACAAGCGACCGAACTTTCCGCCGTTGCAGATGTCCGATAAAGTGCCACCGAACCGGCGCCTGTGCGAGCGCCTCAACCTTTGGAAGCGCTTCCTGCACTCGATTTTCTCCGAGGATCGACAACCCTGCGGCAATCCCCTCCCGAATACCATCAACCGTGACGGTTTTCGTAGCAGCGACGAGCCGGATGCTCTCCGGGCGCCTCCCGGCCTTCTCTGCGGCCGACCGAATTGCTGATAGCACCGATTGAACCCGCTGGGCAATCGTCTCTCTGGCGGATGACTCCATCGTGCAAATCTGGCCTCAAGAAGCGCGGTCGGCTATCTAACCGTCTCGCTCCTATTCTAACGGAAGGATCAGACAATTGGCAGAGATTCTGCCTTCCCTTATAAAGGATCCAGACCGATAGCACTGACCATCGTACCGATCACTTTTCCCTCCCGCCGATAGGAGAAAAACAGATCCTCATGACAGATCGTGCATGCATTGACTGACGTGATAGATTCTGGGCACACTCCAGCGGCCATTGCTTGCTGCCTGATAAGCAGCTTTAGGTCAAGATACGCCTTGCTGCCCCGACGGCTTCGCACCACTTGTTCAGAATCAGGACAGGCTTGGTGCAGATTCTCCAATACCGGTTCATCCACCTCATAACAACAGACCCCGGCAGATGGCCCGATACTGAGCCGCAGATGCTCCGGAGCCGAGCCGAACCGGGACTTCATCACTGTCATGGTCTTCCGCACAATACCAGCAACCGCGCCGCGCCATCCAGCATGCACTGCGGCGACCACTCTCCGCTGGGGATCGTGGATCAGCACAGGAACACAGTCCGCCGTTCGTACCGCCACCATGATCCCCATTTGATTCGTTACCACCGCATCCCAGCCATCTAGAAAACGGTCGGATTTCGTCAGGGCGCGATCCACCACAAGCGCATCGGTGCCGTGCACCTGCTTCACAGAGAGCATCCATGAGAACCGCGCGGCACCTTCGGCACTCTTCACAGGGAGAGGAGCGCCCACTTCAACATTGAGACTTGCCGAATGTCGACGGGTCCCAAAAAAGTGGCGCACTCCGCTCCGCGGAGGCGCAAAGGCTGGAACGGTAATGACCGATGTATTCACCATGCACCTAGCCATCGCGAATCAAGAATCATGACATTTCACCGATCAGTCTGCTTGCTTGCGAAGAAATGTCGGCACATCCCATTCATCTTCTGCCGCGAGAGCAGCCCGATCTATGGACTCCCGGGCATCATTCATCCGCCGAAGGAATGTCGGACGGTCAAGATCCTTGATGGCTCGATCGGCCGCAGGGGCCACCCCCACCCCAGCCATGACCGGCTGTGAGGATTTCATCGTGCGGGCCATTGTACGTTCAGCCCCAATGGTCGCCGCAACAGCCTCTGCTTCCCGCTCAAATCCAGTGGCAATCACCGTGATGATCAGATCCTCACCCATGTCAGGATTGATCACCTGGCCCACAATGATGTTGGCTTCGGCATCGGCCGTCTGCTGAATGATGGACGCCGCTTCCTCAACTTCATGCAGCGACATGCTGGGACCACCGCTAATGTTCAATAGAACCCCGCGTGCACCCTCTACCGTGCCTTCCTCAAGCAGCGGACTACAGATAGCCTTTTGGGCCGCTTCAATCGCCCGATTCGGCCCACGTGACACACCCATACCCATCACAGCCCGTCCCGTATGAGACATCACCGTCCTGACATCGGCAAAGTCGACATTCACATGGCCCGTCGTGGTGATGACATCGGCGATGCCTTGAATAGCCTGCCGCAACACATCATCCGCCACCTTGAAGGCTTCGAGAAGGGGCGTCGATTTATCGACAATCCCCAGCAGCCGCTGGTTCGGAATCACGAGCAGGGTATCAACATGCCTACGCAGATCGCGAATGCCCTCTTCCGCATGTTTGTGCCGCCGCTGCCCTTCATATTGGAAAGGCTTCGTCACCACGCCCACCGTGAGAATTCCCATTTCACGGGCGATACTGGCAACAATCGGCGCAGCACCGGTGCCGGTTCCGCCCCCCATCCCCGCCGTCACAAAGACCATGTCCGAGCCTTCGAGGCATTCGCGGATATGATCTTTGCTTTCCAACGCTGCTTCCTTGCCGATTTCCGGCTTTGCGCCTGCACCCAGCCCGCGAGTCCGTTCCGGTCCCAATTGAATTTTGTAGGGAGCCAGCGAGCGATCCAACGCTTGGAGATCCGTATTGCTCGCAATAAAATCGACCCGCGCCAGTCCGGATGAGATCATGGTGTTGACGGCATTGCATCCGGCGCCGCCGATTCCAATCACCTTAATACGGACCGGCAGAAGCACATCTTCTTGAAAAGAAAACATCAGGGCACCTCCTCATTCTCCCCGTGTGACAACGGCCTGTCGACACGAGGAACCTTCGTTAAAAAACTTCCAATACCCGCTTCGTCCACCCAACCATTTTTGACCAGGGTCCCCCATTGCGAAGCCCGGCCGTCTCCAACTCATCGGCATGCCGTCGAGCATGCAGCAATAATCCCACCCCCGTTGCATAACTGGGATGCCCGACAATGTCTCGAAGCCCTCCGACGCCCGAAGGCATCCCCCGGCGGGCCGGAAGGTTCAGCACCTTTTCGGCTGCATCCGGCATCCCTTCCAACAACGACGTTCCACCGGTAATAACCACCCCGGCCCCCAACATGCCTTCATAGCCGGCGCGCGCAATCTCCCTTCGCACAAGTTCAAACATTTCTTCCACGCGCGGCTCGAGGATTTCGGCAATGTCCCGACGTGAGAACGTCCGAGCCGGACGGTCTCCGACAGATGGCACGTCGACGATCTGATGGCCGGTAACCAATTCCGTGCGCGCAGTGCCGTGATGGGTCTTGATTTTTTCCGCCTCAGTTTGTGAGGTGAGAAGACCGATCGCCAAATCCTTCGTCAGATTCAGCCCCCCAATAGGCAACACGGCGGAATGCCTGATACTGCCGTCGAGAAAGATAGCCAAGTCCGTGGTGCCGCCGCCCAAGTCCACCATCGCCACACCCAAGTCTCGTTCTTCCTGGCTCAACACCGCTTCGCTGGACGCCAGCGGCTGAAGAATGATGTCCACCACATCGAGGCCCGCCCGATTGACGCTCTTGATGATATTTTGCGCCGAAGTCACGGCTCCCGTGATGACATGCACGTTCACTTCTAGACGGTTGCCCGACAAGCCAAGCGGCTCACGCACACCTTCCTGCCCGTCCACCATAAACTCCCGCGGCAGCACATGCAGAATGCGGCGTTCGTGCGGGATGACGGCCACCGTTCGCGCACTCTCGATTGCCCGATGAATGTCCTCGCGCGTGACTTCCGCGCGCTTCAGCGCCACGACCCCTTTGCAGTTCTCGGCAGAAATATGGCTACCGGCAATGCCGGTGTAGACTGAGTTGATCTGCACCGCCGCCATCAATTCGGCCTCTTCAACAGCCTTCTTGATCGATTCCACCGTACTCTCGATATCAACAACCACTCCCTTGCGTAATCCGCGAGAAGGACTCGATCCGACGCCAATGACGTTTAACCCTCCTGCGTCGAGAATCTCCGCGACGATCGCACAAATTTTGGTTGTTCCAATATCCAGTCCGACAAGGATTTGATCTCGTTTCGGCATGGCGATCACCCCCTTTCCCGTACGACGATCCGATTCTCGTACCGGAGATCTACATCGTTGGCTCCGTCGCCATACCCATCAAGACTCAGCGTCTTCACCGCCGGCTTGACTTGCTGAAACCGCTCCCACTGATCGCCAATGGCTCCTTCGCCGAAGTGGAACTGAACGCCTCGGACGGACGCCACCAGGTCGGCGGGATTCGCCGCATTCACTTGCAAACGCCCCCCGTAGACCTGTCCCATGAGTTTCGTTAGCTCGATCCCGGACACAACTGCCTGTCGTACCTGTTCATCGCCTCGAAGAAGCTTCTTGAGATCGACACCCGTCACCATCGGCAACGACACATCGTCCGTCTGAGCAAGGCGGCCCAACACATGACCTTCAGTATCGCTGAGCACGTTTTCCGAACCGGTTCGAATGACCGCAGCGGGCGTTCGCTCTCTTATGGATATGCGCAACTCATGAAACGGTACACGCTCCACCGTTGCTTCCTTAATCCATGGATGAGATTCCACCCGTTCCTTAATCGCCGACGTCACAATGTGGTGCAGTGGCGTGCCGGACTTCAGATTGACGAGTTCGATCACTTCCTTCCTGTCAAGATGACGTACCCCATCCACAGTCACCTGTTTGATTTCGAGCAGCTGTCGAAAGAACGGCCCGGACTGTTGTATGCCCATGGCGATGGCCCACCCGATCAGAACCACACCGACGATCACCCCGCTCCACCGCATGAGAACGATCCGTTTGGCGATAGCGCTGGCCCGCTTGGCTTCTGCCTGCCGACTCATTCCTTCCCCCATGCGCGAGCCCTTCCACTGATTCTGTCTTGGCCCGGCCAAAGAAGCAGGCTTACCCTTCCGAAACAACCCCTTCATACCGACTCTCTTTCTGCAGACTGTGCAGACCGTCCGGCACGATCGAGCGCCGACTGCAAAATCCATTCGACTAACTGGTCATAGTCAATTCCTGCTTGCGCCGCCGCCATCGGCAATAAACTCGTTTCCGTCATACCGGGCACCGTGTTGATTTCCAGGACATACGGGCGGCCCTTCGGCGTAATTCGAAAGTCCACACGCGCAGCGCCTTCACACCCCAAGACTTGGAACGTTCGGCGACCCAGGTCTCCGATCTGCTTAAGAATCTTGGCCGGGAGTGGAGCCGGGCAGAGATACTGTGTTTTGCCTTTTTGGTATTTCGCAGCAAAGTCATAAAACCCGTCAGGTGCAACAATCTCGATGGCCGGCAGAACTTTCGGCTCTCCGGACGCAATTCCCAGAACGGCAACTGTGACCTCATGCCCGGGGATAAAGGCCTCAACCATGGCCTCCGGATCATAGCGATGTGCGAGAGCCACGGCGTTTTTCCATTGCGCCGCCCGGCGCACGATCGTGACCCCGATCGTGGAACCTTGTGAGGCCGGCTTCACGACCACCGGCAACGTCAGCTTCGCTCCTTTCAGAATCCGGGCCAACATGTCTGCAAATCCGAGCCGGTCACTTTGTATCCCATCGTCAGCAGAACCTCGGCGATACCGCTCATGCCTGCACCGCCAATTCCGACAAGATGAATCTGCTGGGTCTTACGAAACATCGCCATACGCCTTACCCCTTGTGATCCGGCCGATCTACGCAACCTAGAATCCCATACATCTGTCGCATTAGGCTCCTGCCGCTCCAACAGACCTGTCGATGTCATGTGTCACCCCCATGAGCGCATAACATTCACGAACGATCACCTCGCCGGCATTGATTCGCCTCATCTCACGACTCTTGGCACTCATTGCCTGGAGCCGTTGCGGGTTCAGCAAAATGGCGCTGATCGACTCACTCAGTGTCGCGCCGGTCAGATCCGCTTGTGGCAAAACCATGGCCCCGCCGCCCGCTTCCATTGCCCGCGCATTTTTCATCTGATGGTCATAAATTGCCGTCGGCAGCGGAATCAGAATGGCCGGCTTCCCGCACGCCGTCAGTTCTGCAATCGTCATGGCTCCTGCTCGCGCCACAACCAGATCGGCCGTCCGCAGAACCTTCGGCATGTCGTAGAGAAAGGGGACGACCTCCGCCTGCACGCCTGCCCTTCCATAGGCCTCACGCACTCGCTGACAATCCGCGTCGCCTGTCTGATGCGTGATCGCCAAGCTGGGAAGGCGTTCCATGAGTGAGGCCACTCCGTCCAGCATCGTACTATTGATCGCCTTGGCTCCTTGGCTTCCGCCGAATACGAGCAGATGCCGGCGCACTGCATCCGGCGGCAACTCGATCTCCCCAACCTGCGCCAGAAACTCCCGCCGGATCGGCGTCCCGACCACCCGTACTTTTTGCCGATCGAACGCCGCCGCCGCCGATTCGAATGCCAGAAAAATCCGTTGCGCAAACGGAGCCACTGCCTTATTTGCCATGCCAGGATAGGCATTCGGCTCCACAATCACGCGTGCCGTTCCTCGCATCGCCGCCGCTGCAAGCATCGTCGGACTTGTATAGCCTCCCACACCGATCACCACATCCGCCCGGCGTTGCCGGAGAATCCTCAACGACTGCCAGAGTCCCGCCGGCAAAGAAAGTAGGCCCTGCATCACAGCGAGTACCCCTTTCCCCATGACAGGCTTGGCGGTGATGAACTCCAGCTCAAACCCTTCATGCGCAAGCACCTTCGATTCGATCCCTCGCGTGGTCCCGACAAAAAGAATCTTCGTAGACGAATCGCGGCGCAGGAACTCTCGGGCCAGAGCCACAGCCGGATAAACATGTCCACCGGTTCCTCCTGCGGCAATCACGATCGTCATCGTCGACTCGGCCCTTCGCCCCGACGCCCCGAGTCTTCTCGTCCCGTCTGCCGGTCCCGAGAAATATTCAACAAAATCCCCACCCCAAACATGCAGGTCACCAACGAGGACCCGCCGTAACTCACAAACGGTAAGGTCAATCCTTTGGTCGGCACCAACCCCGTGACGACACAGGCATTGATCAGGGCTTGAACGCCGATAAGCAGCGTGATCCCCATACCAAGATACCGACCGAACGGCATCCTCGCCCTCGCGGCAACCTGAAAGCCTCTGATGGCGAAGAGTGCGAAGAGCAGGATGATGACCCCCGTCCCGATCAATCCAAGCTCTTCCCCCACCTGAAAGCCTCTGACGGCGAATAGCGCGAAGAGCAGGATGATGACCCCCGTCCCGACCAATCCAAGTTCTTCCCCCACCAGCGCCAACACAAAGTCGGTATGCGCCTCCGGCAGAAAAAAAAGTTTTTGTTTGCCTTCGCCCAACCCGACCCCGAACAGACCGCCGCTGCCGAAAGCCAGAAACGATTGCGTAATCTGAAAGCCCGCATCCGACGCATCTTTCCATGGAGCCAAAAACGTCATCAGCCGCTGACGCCGATAACTTGAGCTGAGGACGAGTACCAACACAGCCGGCACCGCACACAACCCCAGCGAGAGCAGGTGGGAAAGCCGCGCGCCGCCCAGAAACAAAAGGCCGATTGCGACCGATCCCATCACCACGACCGTCCCCAAATCTGGTTCCAAAAGCACCAGCCCACCGAGGGCTCCAATGACCAGTAGTGCCGGCGCCAGACCGCTCATGAAACCTGTGAGACGGTCTTCCTTCTTTGCGAGATACGCCGCGAGATACATGACGGCGACCAGTTTTGCGATCTCCGCCGGTTGAACTGATATCGGTCCTAGGCGCAACCACCGCCTGGCACCCTTTGCCGACACCCCCAACGACGGTATCAACACCATAACCAGTAGGACCGCTGTCAGGCCGAGAAGAGGGATCGACAACCGTTTCCACCAGACATAGTCGATGTGGGACGCCAGATGCAGAAGTAAGAAACCGAACGCCAGCCAGGCAAGCTGCCGCTTGAGGAAATATCCCGGGTCGTGGAATCGATTGCCCGCCACAACTGCGCTCGCGCTGAAGACCATCACTAACCCGACGAGCGCTAGAATAATCGTGATGATCAGCAATGAATGATCCATCGCGACCCGTTTTGTCGCGCGCGGACTGGCTGTGGTCCAGGGCAGCGTCAGCGTCCCTGCGGATCTCTGAGACATCGTTCAGTGTCACATCTCCTCTGGCTAGCCGGCCTTACGCCGGCAAGGATTGCACCACGGCTTTAAACTGACGGCCCCGGTCCTGGTAATCGGCAAACATGTCAAAGCTCGCACAGGCCGGCGACATCAGCACGACTTCGCCAGCCGTTGCCCCGGCCGCCGCACGTTCGATCGCCTCACGTAATGTCCCGGCCCGGTCGATTGCGTCATATCCTTGCACCGCATGTGCAAGAAGCGGCGCAGCCTCGCCGATCAACAGCAACCGTTTCACTCGCTGGCGAATGAGAGGAGCCAACCGGGAAAAATCTCCACCCTTGTCCCGCCCGCCGGCAATCAGCCAAATCGGTTGGTCGATACTTTCCAACGCCTTAAGCGTCGCATCCACATTGGTCCCCTTCGAGTCGTTAACGAACCGCACGCCGCGCCGCTCCCGCACGATCTCCAAGGCATGCTCCAGTCCTGGAAACTCCGCAAGGACCCGGCGAACGACGTCGAGCGAACAACCGCTTAACAACGCATACGTAGCCGCTGCCATCACGTTCTCAACGTTGTGATCCCCGATGATCTTGATCTCACTGCGCTGACAAACTTCCTGGAGCTGACCGGTGACGGTGGTCATGATCCGTCCACCCTCGAGATAGGTTCCTCCCGCCACATCCGGCGGCAAGGTCTGAGTCCTGGTGAAACCCAGAATACGGGCCTTCACGTTCTTCCTGAGTGCCGCCACCCGCGCATCATCCAGGTTGAAGAGCGCGTAATCAGAGGGGAGCTGATTTTCGAAAATCCGGTGTTTGGCCGCGATATATTCCTCAATTGAGTCATATCGATCCTGATGATCAACCGTGACGTTGAGTATCCCGGCAATCCACGGATGAAACTGCTCTACCGTCTCAAGTTGAAAACTGGAGACTTCTACCACCAAGGCGTCGAACGGACTGGGCTGGCCCAACCGGGACGCCTGTAGCGCCTGCCCGGCCCCCTCACTGAGCGCCGTGCCCAGATTTCCTCCCACAAACACCCGCTTTCCGCTCTGCTGCAACATTTTCCCAATTAATGTCACCGTCGTGCTCTTCCCGTTGGTGCCGGTGACGGCCAGAATGGGAGCGGAGAGAAATCGGGAAGCCAGCTCAAGCTCGCTGATGACCTTCACTCCCCGATGACGCGCACGGTTCAGCGCGTCCAAACGATAGGAAACACCCGGGCTGATGACCACGAGATCGGCAGTCTCGATTGCCGACTCATATCGAGCGCCTAGTGTCATCGCAACAGCCGACTGCTCCAGCTGTTCAACGGCACGGCCCAATTCTGATTTATCTTTTTGATCAGCCACCGTGACAACCGCTCCGGCTTCTTGCAACAAGCGAGCAGCGGCAACCCCGCTTCTAGCAAGCCCCACCACCGTGACCTTCCTGCCCGCCATATCCATGATGTCTTCGCTCACCATCCCGTCACCGTAACTTGAGCGTGCTCAAGCTCAATAACGCCAGCAAAATGGCAATGATCCACAGACGCACCACCACCTTGGGTTCTTCCCATCCCTTCATCTCGAAGTGGTGATGAATCGGCGCCATCAGGAAAATCCGCTGCCCCCTCGACTTGAACGACACCACCTGAAAAATGACGGATACGGCTTCGATGACGAACACTCCTCCAACCAGCAACAACAGCAACTCGTGTTTACTGATGACCGCCACCGTCCCGAGCGCCGCGCCGAGCGGAAGCGAACCCACATCTCCCATAAACACGGAAGCTGGATAGGTATTGAACCAGAGAAATCCCAAACTCGATCCCAAAATCGACGCCGTGAAGACTGCTAACTCTCCCGCTCCATCGATATGGGGAATCAGCAGATACTCCGACATCAGCCGATGGCCCGTCACGTAGGCCACCACCGTATACGCCAGTGCGGCAATCATGACCGGCCCGACTGCGAGCCCATCGAGGCCGTCGGTGAGGTTGACGGCATTGGAACTGCCGACAATGACCAACACCGCAAACACAACATAGAACCATCCGAGGTCCGGCATGAAATTCTTAAAAAACGGCACACTGAGCTTTGTGCTGTAGCCGGGCAAGAAATACAGCGTGAGCGCAATCGCCAGCGCGACGCCGACCTGTGCCGTAAACTTCTGCCCTGCCGACAGCCCTTTCGATTGGGCTTTCACAAACTTGAGATAGTCGTCTGCAAACCCGATGGCGAAGAAGCCCAGCGTAGCCGCAAGAACCAGCCAAATGATGGGCCGTGAGATATCGGCCCATAACAACGTCGACAGCGTGACGGCAAAAATGATTAAGATCCCGCCCATCGTCGGCGTACCGCTCTTGGCGAGATGCCGTTTGGGCCCATCCTCGCGTACTTGCTGGCCTAGCTTGAGTGCCTGGAGCTTCCGAATCACATACGGCGCCAGAAC
>JABMDH010000003.1:0-8264 GCA_015904075.1 Nitrospira sp. | reverse complement strand
TTGCTCCCCGTCACCGCCACAACCGGAATGTCAAACCGGCTTCGATGGTGGGTTGCAAGCTGCTGATACGCAAATAACGGATCACGGACGCCCAAGATGAACGGGGCCAGTCGCTTCGGGTTGGGTTTTATTGCGAGCGGTTCGACATCATAGGAGTCATACACGATCGCCCCCGCGGCTCCGCGAGACAACGCAGCGCCGACGAAATCGTGCCCGTCAAAGCGCTCTCCCTTCATGGCCAGGAAGAGATCTCCGGAACGGATCGACCGGCTATCAAGACTGATCTGCCGAACCGACTGTTTCATCCAGCCGGCTCCCGCACCGGCCAAGATCTTGGTGCTGATTACTTCCCGCAGTTCTTCAACGGTTAACAGCGGCATAGGTCTTCTTCTCCGCATCAAGCAATCCTATCCTCGGTCATGCACAGGTCTTACGCCGTTCAATGGCTTCACGTGCTACTTCACGGTCGTCGAAATGATATTTCTTTGTGCCGATGATCTGGTAATCCTCATGCCCTTTCCCGGCGATCAACACCATGTCTCCGGAACGAGCCTCTCGCACCGCCTCACTGATCGCCTCCCGCCGATCAGCGACCTTTCGATAAAGCACCTGCGATCGCTGCTTCAAAGCTTCAGCCACGCCAGCCTCGACGTCCTGAAGAATCGAGAGCGGGTCTTCGGTCCGCGGGTTGTCGGAAGTCAGAATCACCACGTCGCTGTACTGCACGGCCGCCTTTCCCATTTTGGGCCTCTTTCCGCGATCGCGATCGCCCCCGCAGCCGAATACCGTGATGATGCGTCCGGCCTTGAGCGCCTGTGCGGCGGTCAACAGCCGGACGAGCGCATCCTCCGTGTGGGCATAATCGACAACGACGGTAAATTCCTGTCCTGCCATCACACGCTCGAACCGTCCCGGCACATTCGTGACATGTGCAACCGCCTGGCGAACCTGATCCGGCGTGGCCCCCTCATGAAGTGCGACTCCGATCGCAGCCAACAAATTATAGACGTTGTGCTCACCCACCAACTGGCTCTCAACTGAAAAGGACCCGGCCGGCGTCGCCGCCGTAAAGGTTGTACCTCCGAGCGATAGCCGGACATGCTCGGCTCGCAGATCCGCTTTCGCTTTCAATCCATAGCTCCACACGGGAACCGGACAAAGCTGCTTGATCCGGTCTCCCGCAGGATCGTCTACGTTTACAATGGCGCGCTTGTTCGGCTTGCTGGTTCCAGTGAGTCCGGTGAACAGACGTAACTTCGCCAAAAAATACTCTTCCATGGTGCGATGAAAATCGAGATGGTCCTGCGTTAAATTTGAAAACACGGCAACGTCATACTCGCATCCGCTAACACGGTCCTGCGCAAGGGCATGGGACGACACCTCCATCACTGCCGTCGTGCAGCCGCCTGTCACCATCTTGGCGAGCAACTGTTGCAACTCCAATGCACCCGGTGTCGTATGCGAGGCCGGGATCGTTTCGTTGCCGATCTGATAGGCCACGGTTCCGATCAATCCAACCCGTCGGCCCAACGCTTCCAACAACGCCTTGCACACATACGTCGTGGTGGTCTTTCCATTTGTCCCGGTGACGCCGATCATCCGGATCTTCGATGATGGCTCTCCATAAAAATGATTTCCAAGCAGGCCGAGCGCTTTTCGTGAATCCGCCACCCGAGCGAATGGAATCGGCAAGTCCATTGCGGGCTCCTGCATAACGACAGCCGCCACGCCGCCTTTCACCGCAACGGGGATGAATGTGTGCCCATCCGCCTGTTCGCCTTTGACAGCCACAAAAACGCTCCCCGCTTGAACCGCTCGAGAGTCGTCGGTAATCGCACTGATCGAGATATCGAAATTGCCGCGACGATCGAGCGTCTTGACCTGTCCTGTAAGCGCCTGAAGCATTGCCGCAAACGTCATCATCGTCTCGCTAGAAATCGATCCCGGTCTTCCCGATGCCATCGGATGCCATCGCAAGCTTGACTGGGACATTCGATGACACACCCAGGTAATTCAACACCTGTTCACCGACACGATTGAAGACGGGCGCCGCCACGGTCCCACCCCAAGACTCGCCTCGCGGCTCATCGATCACGACGATCATAGCCAACCGTGGATTGTTTGCCGGGACATACCCCACGAATGAACTGACAAACTGGGACGCCGAATACCTTCCTGTACGTGGATCGATCTTTTGCGCAGTCCCGGTCTTCCCCGCCACCCGGAACCCGGCGATTGCCGCCTTCCCTCCCGTACCGTCAGTGACGACACCTTCAAGAATCGCGGTGACGGTTCGCGCAGTCTCCGGTGAGATGACCCGCCGCCTCACATGAGGGAGAACCTCTTTCAAAGTCTGCCCCTGAGCATCGCGGATTTCCGAAACGACATAGGGCCTCATCAGCACTCCGCCGTTTGCAATGGCGGCCACAGCGGATACCATTTGCATCGGAGTCACGCCGATTTCTTGGCCCATCGAAACCGACGCAAGGGTTCGCCCTCCCCAATCTCGCGGATGTTTGAGCAACCCTGCAGCTTCTCCGGGAAGATCAATCTCAGTACGCTCCCCGAATCCGAAGGATTGGAGATAGCGATAGAATCGCTGCTCACCCAAAGCCATCCCGGCCTTCGCCGCGCCGACATTACTGGACTTTTGAATCACCTGGGCAAACGAGAGCCATCCAAGCTTTTCATGATCGTGGATCATGGTATTCCCAATGGCCATGCGCCCTTGCTCTCCAAATACCAGCGTATCCGGCTTCATCACCCGCTCCTCAATAACTGCCGCAGCGAGAATCGCTTTCATGGTGGAACCAGGCTCATAGGCGTCCGTCAATGCGCGGTTCCGCCAGCGATCAGGCTTCAAAGCGGAAACTGCGTTGGGGTCAAAGCGGGGGCTGACGGCCAAAGCCAGGAGCGCGCCGGTGCTCGGATCCAACACGATCATCGTGCCGGACTTCGCCTCGGCGCGAGCAACTGCTGCCTCCAATTCTTTTTCCACAACGTATTGAATGACTTCGTCGATCGTGAGTATCAGCTGATGACCCGGTGTAGGGCTTTGCTCTTTCGACAATTCCTTAGGAAATACCGTACGACCCAACGCATCACGCTGCAGCACTGTCACACGTTTCTCACCATGTAAATGCGATTCGTATCGACGCTCGATGCCTTCCAATCCGTCGCCGTCCATTCCCGCAAAGCCCAAGACGTGAGACAGAAGCGGCCCCTTGGGATAAAACCGACGGCCTTCCAACACAAGGCCGATGCCCTCCATGGACATACGCTCAAGCCGGCGACCCTGCTCAGGGTCTAACTTTCTTGCCAACCAGACAAACCCTCGGTCTTGCCGAAGCTTCCGCTCCAACTCGTCGGCCCGCACATGAAGGACGGGCGAGAGCGAACGGGCTGTTTTTGCCGGGCTGTCAAGCGCAGTCGGAACACCAAAGACAGACGGCACTTCTAAATTCATCGCCAGCATCTTTCCATGACGATCGACGATCGTGCCCCGCACCCCTTCAAGCGAGACCGTTTTTTGATGTTGCCGATCTGCTTTGACCGTCAGCTCCGCAGCCTGCAAGACCTGAAGCGTGGCCAGCCGGAACAACACCACTCCAAACCCGCACAAGAGCAGCAGCAACGTAATGTATCGCCGTCCACGCCCAAGAGGGGCAGCCACTATCTCCTCCAGTCGGACACATCATTGCGTGCAATGCGTACTTCAGCCGGAGCCGGACGAACGCGTGGATCTCCAGCAGGCCTGGCTTGCACCATAATCACCTGCCCCTTCTGCGGCGAAACCATACCGAGTTGCTCCGTTGCCATTTTGGCGATTCGGTCAGGAGCGCTGAGCGCAGAGAGTTTGACCTGGAGCTGATCGCGCTCTCGCTCAAGTCTCGACTTCTCAACCTTGAGCCGTTCGACGTGATATCCGACCCGCACAATATCCACTCGTTCCCACACAAAGAGGAAAACCAGGCACAACCCAATGAGCACAGCCAGAATTTTCATAGAGCCATCTCCTCAGGCGCACGCTCGGCAACACGCAGCTTGGCGCTTCGCGCCCTGGAATTCACCTGGCACTCCTGCTCAGAAGAGAGAACAGGTTTCTTTGTCAGAAGTGACAGCCGCGCGCTGGCGCCCTGCGCAAGAGATCTGAACGTATGCTTGACGATACGATCCTCAAGGGAGTGAAACGAGATCGCGCAAATCCTTCCTCCCGGAGCCAATATGTCGGCAGCGTCTCGAAGCGCCGGCTCCAGACATTCAAGCTCACCATTCACGGCGATACGAAGCGCCTGAAACGTTCTCGTTGCACAGTGAATCCGTCCATGCCGATAGGCAGACGGAACCGCCCCCGCGATCACAGACGCGAGCACACCCGTAGTCTCAATCGGCCGGCGTTCCCGCTCTCGCACGATTGCGCGAGCGATTCTCCGCGAATAGCGCTCCTCGCCATAGTGGAAAATGATGTCCGCAAGTTCATCTTCCCGAGCGCTATTCACCAATACGGCTGCTGTCGAGCCGGTCGTTTGGTCCATGCGCATATCAAGCGGGCCGTCTTGCTGAAAACTGAACCCGCGTGCCGGATCATCGAGCTGAGGAGACGACACGCCGAAATCGAACAACACTCCCTCCACTTTCACAATTCCTATGTCTGCAAGATGCCGTTTGAGATCCCGATAATTTCCCTTTCTCAACACGACACGCTCCGAAAATCTCATCAACCGTTCTTGAGAAAATGCAATCGCCTGGGAATCCCGATCCAGTCCAACCAGCCTGGTATCTCGATCAGAACGATCCAGCAGCATTTCTGCATGCCCACCATACCCCACCGTACAATCCAAAATAGTCACTGGCCGCCCATAATCGAGCCAAAAAGAGACTTCATTTCCAAGGACTTGAACATGCCTTGAGTTCTCTGACTTATTATTTCCCACTATCCTCCACTTCAACCCACAGAGCGGGAGTATACTCCGGCAAATTCGGTTGTCAATGGGGAATTTGACGCTACCTGCAGATTCATACCGTCATAAGGGTCACGTGTATGGAGAGAGACCACAGTCCGGTCTCATTTCATTATTCCCCCATCACTGACACACAGTTAGACCCTTACAGAAGCGGTGTACCTGCAATCAAAGATTCCAACTCTTGGGGTTTCGTTGACTTCTCAGGGAATGAGACGGAAAATGTGACCATGCCTACGCTGCACTCGCCATCACTGCACACGACCCTCCTATTTTCCCTCGCCGTCCTTCTCTGGACCGTTCTTACTCCTGGCAAACTGACGGCAAAAGACTTCAATCCCGACAATCCCCTGAATCCCCCCGCCCCCATTTTTTGGTGCCCCGGAAAAACGCAGGACCAGCAGATTGCGACCAAGCAAGGTTCCGGCTGTCAACCACCAACCGCTCTTGAGAAAATGCAATTGCCTGGGAATCCTGATCTAATCCAACCAACCTGGTGGCTCGATCGGAGTGATCCAGCAGCATTTCTGCATGCCCACCATATCCCACCGTACAATCCAAAATAGTCACTGGCCTCTTAAAATCGAGCCAAAAAGAGACTTCATTTCCAAGGACTTGAACATGCCCAGATCTTCCTGAAGTAATATTTCCCACTATCCTCCACTTCGACCCACAGAGCGGGAGTATACTCCGGCAAATTCGGTTGTCAATGGGGAATTTAATGCTGACTGCAGATTCATACTGTCAAAGGATCATGCGCGTGAAGAGGGGCTAAGCTCTGGTCTAATTTCATTATTCCTCCATCGACTGACGTACAGTTGGACGCTCAACAGAAGCGACGTACATGCGTCCAAAGTTTCCAACTCTTGCGGTTTCGTTGACATATCAGGGAATGAGACGGAGAATGTGACCATGCCTACTCTGCACTCGCTATCACAGCACACGGCTCTCCTGTTCTCTCTCGCCGTCCTTCTCTGGACCTTCCTTACTCCTGGCGAGCTGATGGCAAAAGACTTCAATCCCGACAATCCACTGAATCCCCCCGCCCCCATTTTTTGGTGCCCTGGGAAAACACAGGATCAGCAGATCGCGACTAAGCAACGTTCCGGCTGTCAACCGCTGCACGACCCACAAGCAGAGGAATCGTTTCGAAAGAACGCACGAAACCAGGGTTACGACCTTCCGGATCGCGACCCCATAAAAATCGTGGAATTGCAGAGCGAGGCCTCGAAGTTTTCCGATCGATACCGGAACTTTCTATCCTGTTGTTTGCTCTCCGATGACGCCCCAAGCGAAATCATCGATTTGATCGACGAGGCAAACCACATCCTGAAGGCCGTTCAGCAAAAAGGTATTTTTAACTCGGCAGGATTCGGAGTTGGCTCCGGAAACACAGGGCTTGGCGGTGGCGCCGGAGTGGCCCCAAAACTCGGAACGTTCGCCCGTCAATTCACCCTCAGCGAGATCGTCGGCACAGTGGCGCGAGCGAGGAATGACTTACGTTCCGTCAAAGAACGGCTCGATAACTTGCGCGAGGCTCAACAAGGTGTCGACAAAGCAGAATATGAGCAAAGCGGTCGTGTCCGGCAACAGATAGAAGACGAACGGGAAGCGATCAAAAAAGAGTTCAACGCGAAGAAGCCGCCGTCAGCAGCGCCCACGGGCATGGACATTCAGGACACCACATTGCGCCCCAAGATCGGTGGAGAGATTGAAGACACCAAGCTGAATGCAAACTTCGGTGCAGACATCGGAGCGTCAGTCTCTCCGTACAGTAACGTTGGAGAATCGTTACGTCCACGGAGAGGCGACGCCATTCATGACAGCCAGTTGCCTCATCGACCAGGAACAGACCTGCAAGACACCACGATTCACAGCAGCACCGGGTTCGAAGTCGATAACGCGCAAAATCATGATGGATCCTCGACCATTCCACGTCGTGGAGTCGGTCCTTCGATTGGAGATTCCAATCTCAACAGCAACCGCCGATAGTTTCTGGGCTGGTTACTTCTCAACCAACATTGACATAGGCTCCCATGTCTCACCGGCATCACGGCTGCGGTACAACCCGCTGCCGTTCGTGCCCGCGTAGAAGAGCCTGGAATCGGTCTCACTCTGGGCAATCGATCGAATGTTTGTGCTTGAAAACCCGTTATTCAGCGTGTGCCATGTCGCGCCACCATCCTCGCTCCGATGCACACCATCCCTTCCGGCAAGATAGATCACACCTCTTTTACTGCGATCCAGAACCATCCCCATCAACATTTGATCTGCGAGTGATTCCGCCACACGCGCCCAGGATTTCGCTCCATCAATCGTCTTATAAAATCCCGCCAGCGTCGCAGCATAAACAGTATCTGGCTCGTAGGGATCAACATGGATCGACGTCACATTGAGTGCGCGAGACGTCTTGAGCATGCCGGGCGGCACCAGCCCGTTATTGACCTTCTCCCAATGGCCGGCGCCATCGACTGATTTATATACGCCGCCGCTGGTTCCCGCATAAAGAACGGCAGGCCTGGTCGGATCCATTCCGAGTGTCACCACCATCAAGACTTCCTTCATCCCTTCCATACGCTTCGTCCATTGCTCGCCACCGTTCTTTGTTTCAAACACACCCATCGTGGTGGCAAGAAAAATGTGCTGACTGTCGGCTGGATCGAACAGAAACTGATTCACAACTGACGTGATCGTGACATCGTCCAACCCCGCACGCATCGACATCCAGCGCTGCCCGCCATCATGGCTCTTGTAGACGGCATCACCCTTCGTACCAGCATAGACTGTGGCCGGATAGGACGGATCGATCGCCATGGCAATCACACGGGAATAGCTCATGCCTCTGGAGAGATTCGCCCAGGTCTGGCCGCCGTCACGGGTCTTATAAATATGGTCGTTCGTGGCGACGTAGATGATGTCAGGGTTCTTGGGGTGGAGCTGAATCACAACGATCGGATCGCTGCGATTGCAGCCCGCCAGTGGCAATCCAATAAGAAATACCAGGAGGCCGACGAGCCTTTTCATAAAGTCCGGCGGAGTAACAAATAGGGAGTCCGATAAATGAGAGCGTTCCCGGCCGTCGAATCTTATCGATAGTTGGTAAATTGCAGATCGATACCGAAATCTTTGCCTTTGAGAAAGGCGATCGCTCCCTGCAAATCGTCTTTACTCTTACTCAACACCCGCACCTGTTCGCCCTGAATTTGCCCCTGCACTTTTAATTTTGATTCCTTGATCGCCCTCGTAATCTCTTTGGCCTTTTCTACCGCGAGTCCGCTCTGAATCTTTGCCGTCTGCCGCACA
>JABMDH010000029.1:37684-40878 GCA_015904075.1 Nitrospira sp. | reverse complement strand
GCTCTTCTAACTTGCCGACTTCCGACCCCAGAATAAACGCCTGGCTCTTGAATACCTGCTCGACGGCATCCAAGATCTCTTTTTGTAATGGTTCGTGGTGAGCTTTCAGATCGAGTAAAGGCACTCCCATGTGTTCTCCTTCTACCTTCTATAGACGGTTGACCATCTTACGACCATGGATATTGTTGAGTCCTCACACCGGCGCGACATCATTCACGTCGATTTCCACCGCCGCGGCTTGTTGAATCAACCGGATGCCGAGGACCAGGCGATGACGCTTTTCTTTTCGCAGCAAAATACCGTGGACGCCCTGCAGCGGTCCACGCACCACCTCGACCGTCATGCCTTCGTGCAAATACGGATGGGGATCGTACGGGAGGACACTGGTCATCAGTCGTTTTAAGGCTTCAATTTCATCGTCGGGAATGGGTTCCGGACGACTTCCGCTGCCCACAATTTCCACCACTCCCGACACTTTCTGAACCGGCAACTTCTCTTGCTGTCCAAGTCGCACGAAGCAATAGCCGGAAAAGAGCGGCGTCTCGATTTCTTTCTTGCGATCTTTCCACTGACTCAACCGTCTCACGGTCGGAAGCAGCGGCTCGATCCCTTGCGTCGCCAGTTGATCGCGAACCAGTTTCTCGTGACGAGATTTTGTGCGAAGTGCATACCAGCGAGGAAATTTGTCTGTCTGGTCTGTTCGGTCCATCTGGTCCATCTGGTCTGTTCGGTCTATCTGGCCGCAGAGGTCTGTCTCGTCTATCTTGTCAAAGAGGTCGATCTGGTACTTCTCAAATGCTTAATCAGACCGGAAATGATTCGGCTGGCTTTTTCGGCTTGCGCATAGATTGATTCAAAAGCCTCTTTGGACAGGTATCCTTGGTCTACTGCGATATAAAGATGGCTCTGAACTTCGGCAGCTGAGGACATCGCAATGAACAAGAATTGAGTAAACTCTTTATCAGTATGTCTGACAAACCCTTCCGCAATATTCGCCATCACAGATCCGGCTGCACCTTGGATTTGACCGCATAGCCGCACATCTTTTTGCCATCGAGAGCTCAGTCTAATCGCCTCATAGACTTGGCGAGTAAGTTGCCTGGATTCTTTCCAACAATCCAGATCTTCAAAGCGGGTGATTTTCATAGTGCTGGTCTGTTTGGTCTATTCGGTCTGTCTGGTCTATTTTGTCTTTCTGGTCAACTGACCGGACAGACGAGACAGACCAGATAGACATCTCCCACCAGACAGACTGTTTTTGATATAGCTTCGCCCTCTCACTTACAGTGCGCAGAAAAACCACCGTCTTGCTCGCTTACACCGACGAAGTCAGTGCGACAATTTTGTTACCCGGAACGTGCTGATGCTCCAGTTTCGTGCGGAGCCCGGCCAACTGGCCAACGTTCGCCAGCAACACCGCATCAAACTCCCACTCTTGCAAGACATCTGACGACCAGACCTGATACGAGAGAAACGATTCCTGCCGCCCATCATCCACGAAGCCAACCAACGTCAGCTGCATTTCACGGAGCGCCCGAGCGCCAAAATCTTTGCGTCCGGAATATGCTGCCGGCCCAGGCTCTCTTTCTGCCGCGCTGCCCCGTCGAGATCCGCCAGTAATACTGCGTCGAACTCCCACTCAGCCAACGTTTGCGGTCGCCAGACGGGATAGGACAGGAACGAGGCCTGTTGCTCGTCGTCCACAAATCCCACCAACACTATGTTCATTTCACGAAGCGACAAATACGCCATCTCCGCCAATTCGCCGGTTCCGTAGATCACCACTCGTTTCATGCCGCCTTCTGCCGCACGGGACAGCGTCTGCCTGAGCCGGGCACGCATATCACGATAATGTGCCAAGGAATATTGCATATAGAGATAGGTCAGACGAGATTTCTCGGCAAACCCTTGCGGGGTCAATAAATACCGAACACGATGGGAAGGAATCGTGGTGACTTTAATGTAGCCTTTGCGGGCTAAGCGCTTGACGTACAAGTTCGTCAGGCCAAGAGCCACTCCCAACTTCACAGCAAGGGACCGCTGTGTGACGGCGCTGTCCCGCTCCAACTCTGTAAGTAGAAGAAGATCCCGTTGGCCTTGAAGATTCATATGGTTAGATGAGAAACCAACAAGTACGTTCAGGATATGAACACAAGTGGATGTGGGAGTCAAGAAAAAAGACCGCAACAGATAGATCTACTGTCCGTCAAAACCAACAACGCAGAGAGTGCGCAGGCAGGAGTGACTCACTACCATTTTATATGTGGAGTATCCTCAAGGCTACCGGAATCTTAGCAACATGACCGACCGCCGACGTGACGCGATCCACGGTCACGCGATCGAGGCAATCCCAAAATGGACACCGGTCACCGATACATTTTTCACAGGTGGGAACATCGGGCCGCAGCAACACTCCGGTTCCCAACGGCTTCCACCTCACCGGCAAATTATTTCTCCGTGGATCAAACAGGCTGACCGTCGCAGTGCCAAGGGCCGCGGCAAGGTGCGCCGGTCCTGTCGCCCCGGATACGACCACCTGAGCATCAGCGATCACGGCCATCAATTCCCGGACTGAGAGACGCCCCATCAGATTATGGATTCCGGGTGGCAGAGCCCTCTGCGACAGCGTGTCACGCTCAAACTCCGTTCGCTCAGTCTCACTGCCCGTCAGAACAACCCCATATCCTGTTCGCGCAAGCTCGACGGCAAGATCTCTAAAATGATCGGGCCTCCATCGCCTTGCGGAAAAGCCTCCAGGGTGAACTACAACGCGAGAACCCGGCAGGCTCGTCCAGTATCGCTCTGCATCGCGCCGTTCTTCGTCACTGACAACCAGCGCCGGACGGCTCACTGGACCCGGATTCAGACCAAGCCCTTTCAGCATCTCCACGTTGTACTCGGATTCATGTTTCATAAACTCACTGCGATGCTCGTATATCCGCCGATTGGCCAATGGGCTATACCAGCGAAATCCTGTTGCCACACGGATCGGGACACGCGCCAGAAATGCCGCCCACATGAGCTGTCGAAACGGCTTGAGAAAGATCGCCGCATCTACCCCATCGGAAAACGCGGCTCGCAGGATGCTCGGCGCATCCGTCCAACCTATGGTCCGGACATAGTCCACATCGGGATGCTGTTCGAGGATAGGGGCGACAATCGAGCTCGTCAGAAATCCAATCCTCACACCAGGA
>JABMDH010000029.1:27839-37584 GCA_015904075.1 Nitrospira sp. | reverse complement strand
AAAAAAAAACCAATGCGTATAGGCGCGCCGGACAATCTGGCAAGGACTCCGCTGCGGAACAGGCCCTGCAAATCGATGGCCAGGTCGAACCGCTCGGCCCGCAATGCCCACGCCTGCTCAAGCCAGCTTCCTGCCGTCCCCTCCAGCGGCCACACGCGGTCGACCCCTTCGGCTCGCTCGACCAGCTCAGCCCACTGGCGTTTGACCACCCAGGTGAGATACGCACCAGGCCACTGTGCCTTGAGGGCCGACACGACCGGAAACGCATGCACGATATCACCGAGAGAACTTGGCTTGATCAGAAGAATGCGGCTGTGATTCAGCGCGGAGAAGCGGGACTCAATCGGGAGCACGTCTGCAAATTGCACCGGCCAACCTTCCCAGCAAAACAATCTGTGTCACAGCACGGCGGAGGGAAAAGACATCCTCACGATGCGTGCAGAATCCACATTTGGTTATCTCTTTCCCACAGCATAGGTACGTGTCGACGAAGCATACAGGCGATCCAGCAGCGTTTTCCCATTGTCCGCGCCTGCCGTTTCGCGCCGTTCGGCCAGCGATCGGCAGAGACGTTGCCACGCCCGCAGATAGGGTAGCGGCGTTAAATGGCGGCGGAGGTTACTGTGCCCACACACAATCCTGGATACCCACTCATAATTGCCGGGGATGACGGATTCGTCACTGCCTTCCACCAGGGGCTTCTGACTCGTCAAACACATCGTAATGTTTCCGCCGTCGCGTGAAATCAGATGCCAGACTTCATGTAACCCGTGTTTCCTGGCCAACCTGCGCAACGACACCGCGTTGAAATTATAAAGATGCGCCTCATGAAACGTGCTATGCGGAGCCTGGCACGTCGCCTCTACATTGGGTACTTCCACGACAAGCAAGCCGTCAGGTTTCAGCCAGGATCGCAATAGAGCCAGCACAGAACCGGGATCTTCCGTATGCTCCAGCACATGCCAAATCGTCACGAGATCGAACGATTCAGGAGGGAACGCCGCGTCCTGTACAAATCCGACCTGGACTGCCAGCCCGTATTCCTGGATCGAGTAATCCGCATACCCTTTGTTCGGCTCAATCCCGCTCACGCGATGCCCCAATGATTGGAGCAAATAGGCAAATTCTCCCCCGCCGGTTCCCACGTCTAGAATGGTTTTCTGACCGGACAGCAGCCGGTCGATCTTCTCGAAACGCGACAGCGCCACGTGGCCTGCGCGCAGAACGTGCTTCGGCTTCGGTCTGTAGGCGTGCTTGTAGGCAAGCCGATACTCATCTTCGTAAAACTGCCTGGCATCATGCGGGCGCGGATCGGACCAGACGAGACCACATGACTTGCAAATTACCGTCCGCAACGGCTTCCCGCTGCGGCTTCGATTCGAGAGCGTCGAGACCTCTGTGCCGCCGCAGAGGTTGCAGGGAATCGAAGAAGATTCTGTTTGTTGGCTGATCGCCATATTCCACTCCCGTTCACGACACGGGGAATCATTCAGCATCGCTTCTCGGTAGACACACTATAGGTGTACACTCGATCCGACGCAAGCGCACCATCACTCACCGGACGGCTCTTCGCTCCTGAATCAGCTGCGGAGGTGCCCCCGGGAATCACCCTCAAGACTCATACGGCTTCTCGCATCAATCAACAGCCAGTCTACCGCCTCGGCAAGCGAGGACGCCACCCGGTCAGGAACCGTCCCCGACGCGTTCAGTCCTTCCACCTGTTCCGGAAGAGTGGCTCCCGTCGTCACCAGGATGCTCCGCGATCCGACGCGCTTCGCCAGGTCGATATCACGGGGATGGTCCCCGATCAGATACGACCGCGAGAGATCGATTCGCTGCTCACCTACGGCTCGATCGATCAGGCCGCGATTGGGTTTCCGGCAATCACACCCGTCATCGGGATGGTGAGGGCAGACGTACACGGCATCGAGTGAAACCCCGGCTTCGCCGAGGAGGTATCTCAGTTTCGCGTGAATACCATCAAGATCGCCGGCCGAGAAGAATCCCCTCGCAACCCCCGACTGATTCGTCACCACGATCAACCGCGCGCCGGCCTGTTTCAACCTCGACAGGGCCTGCGCCACACCAGGAAATAATTCGAACTGGTCCGACGATCGGATGTAGCCGGGATCCGGATTCAGTGTTCCATCGCGATCCAAGAAGATGGTGTACCCGGAGAGGATGTCGGGCTGGTCTATTTGGTCTGTCTTGTCTATCTGGTCTGTTCGGTCTATTTTTTCTATTTGGTCTGTCAGGTCAGTCCGATCCCCACCAGATAGACCAGACGGACCTCCCCGACCAGATAGACCTCTTAGACCAGACAGACTAGAGAGACCTGCTTCATACACCCGTTCCACCGACACCCTTGTCATACAACGGTGGTCGATCGGACATTCCCTCAAGAAGCACGGGGCACAATCGACCGGCTCGCGCACGATCGACTGTTCCTGCCCATAGGGTGAGGTGGTCCGCCAGTCCGTCGGGCCAAAGACCGCAACAACCGGCACACCAAAGGCGGCTGCAATATGCATCGGACCGGTGTCGTTGGTCAGAAGCAGGCGGCACCGCTTGGTCGCAGCCATCAATTCTCGAATCGTCGTGGTGCCGGACAAGACGACGGACTTCGCCTCGATAAGCGTTGCGATGGTATTCCCCAACGACTCCTCTCCCTTTGCACCAAGAATCATCACCGCCGCTTCTTTGCCCTCGTCCTTCCGCACTCGGTCGATGAGCCGCCGCGCCGCCTCTGCAAATCGTTCCGGCAGCCACCGTTTAGCGCTCCCATACGTCGATCCTGGATTCACCCCGATCACAAAATCGGCAGGTCCGATACCAGCCGAGGCAAGCGTCGATTCCATTGTGCGTTCTTCGTCAGCTGAAATGACCAACGCCGGAGCGGACGGTTCTCCGGCCAACCCCAGGGGCTTAAGCAAATTCCAGTAATACCCGACTTGATGGATGCGGGTAGCCCGATCAGGAACGGCAACTGGATCCGTGAGACAACATACACGCCCGTCCGTTGCATACCCGTACCGGCGCGCGATTCCTGCCAGCCATGTGATGAACGCGGCCTCGAATGCATTCTGAAACAACACGGCCAGATCGAACTGATGTCGCCGCAAGGTGCCTGCCAGCGTCCATTTCCCAGCAAGTCCCGCATGGATGCCTTTGCTATCGTATACCAGGACACGGTCCACACCGGGATACCCGATGAACAACTCTGCGACAACAGACTTGGCAAGCACCGTCAGTTCCGCCTCAGGAAACAGCGTTCGGAGCCCACGGAGCGCCGGCTCGCACATCACCGCATCGCCGATCCAATTCGGCGCTCGCACGACAAGCCGCTGAATCGATTTTCTACGCACGCGCCTCTACTCCGTCCCCCAACACCAGCTTGCGCAGTCGCTCTTCCCCTCGCACAACCTCCGCCCGCACCCGTAACGCCCACCAGGAATCCTGTGGCACAAGAAAAGGCGGGAGCTTACCTGCGTCCTTTTCGGTCGTCAGCACAATGTCTACTCCGGCAGATTGTGCAGCAGCGCGAATCCGACGAACATCCTCAGCATCATAACGATGATGGTCCTGAAATACCGTCTCGCCGACAACCTCGACTCCTGCTGACAGAGCGGATCGTCGAAACGACTCGCTGTTCCCTATACCACTGACGAGCCATACGGATTTTCCTCGGCACCAATCCAGCGACCTGCCCTCCTCTGTCTGCACCGCCACACAGGAATCTGCCTTGAACACCACTTCGATCGGGTCATTATATTGCAGACCGGCTGCCAGCAGTCGGCTGTGTATCGCGTCGACCTCTTCCTTCGAATCGTCCCTCGTCACCACCACCGCCGTCGCACGCACAAGACCCTGCAAAGGTTCGCGCAACCGTCCGGCAGGCGCCATGGCATCAAGACCTTCTCTGGGTATCCCAAAACTAAATTCCGCAGTCGCTCTTCTCCTCTCACAACCTCCGCCCGCACCCGTAACGCCCACCAGGAATCCTGTGGCACAAGAAAAGGCGGGAGCTTGCCTGCATCCTTTTCGGTCGTCAGCACGATGTCTGCCCCGGCAGACTGTGCAGCAGCGCGAATCCGACGGACATCGTCCGCATCGTAACGATGATGGTCCTGAAATACCGTCTCGCCGACAACTTCGACCCCTGCCGACAGAGCGGACCGTCGAAACGACCCGCTGTTCCCTATGCCGCTCACCAGCCACACGGATTTTCCTCGGCACCAGTCCAGCGGCTTGCCTTCCTCTGTCTGCACCGACACACAGGAGTCTGCCCTGAACACCACTTCTATCGGATCATTGTATTGCAGACCGGCTGCCAGCAGTCGGCTGTGTATCGCGTCGACCTCTTCCTTCGAATCGGCCCTCGTCACCACCACCGCCGTCGCACGCACAAGACCCTGCAAAGGTTCGCGCAACCGTCCGGCAGGCGCCATGGCATCAAGCCCGGTTGCATCCGTCGCGTCCAGCAACACCAGATCCACATCCCGACGAAGCCCACGATGCTGAAACCCGTCATCCAATATCATGCAATCCACCGGATACTGCGCCAATATCCATTGGCCCAGCGCCGCACGATCCGCTCCCACTGCGACAACTGCCTCGGGACAGCGCCGCGCAAGGAGAAACGGCTCATCCCCCGCCTCTGACGGGCCAGCCAGGACTGTGACACCATCCGATACGAGACGCTGCGAACCCCCGCTCGCGCGCTTATACCCGCGGCTTAAGACAGCCACCCGCCGTCCCTGAGACTGCAACCATTGTGTCAGGAGAATAACGACCGGTGTCTTACCGGTTCCCCCTACTGTGAGATTGCCCACACTCACCACACGGCAGGCCATCCGCGAAGAACGACACCAGCCGACACGATAACAGGCATTCCGCAGGCGAACGATGAGACCATACAGAAACGCGACCCCGTACAGACTTTTCCGAACCGGCCGTCCTGGATGCAACAATGCCATGCGGTTAGCTCGCATTATTCATGAGCACTTCTATATCAATCGCCACTCGTGAGCATGAAGCGATATTGCTCGAAGGAAAGAACCTATGGCGTATGGCACGGGGCTGAAAAACACATCCGGGCGAACCAATGCCTTGATCCGATCACGTGCCATCCGCAATGAGCTATACGCCCTTGTCCTTAACCGGCGCTGGGGGCCAGACAGGATTCGATTAATTCCAGGCTTCGCTTCAAGGCACCTTGATTATCCACAACCACACGTTTGGCCGCCTGTCCCGCTGTATCGCGGGCATGCTGATCGGCCAACCATTCACTCACACATCGGACCACATCCTTGACACCAGTCACGCGACGGCCTCCTCCCGCCTCATCTAACAAGGCCGCCACTTCGGCACAATGGTCGGTATAGGGCCCGAATAGCACCGGTGTTCCCCAGACTGCCGGTTCCAGTAAATTATGTCCGCCTACCGGAATCAGTGTCCCACCCACAAAGGCCACGACCGCCTCTCGATAGGCGCGGGCCAATTCCCCTCTGGTATCCAAGATAATGACTCGCGGGCCAGCCGCCGTGTCGCCGATCCGGCTTTTGCGTTGTGCAGTGAACCCGGCTTCGCGGATCATCGCCTCGACCCGATCTACTCGCTCGATATGCCGAGGGACCAGCATCAGCACAGCCGATGGATGCGCCTTCACAATCTGTCCATAGGCTGAGACCAGCAACTCCTCTTCGCCTGAATGCGTACTCCCGGCTAAAATCAACCGCTCCTGATCAGCCAATCCAAAGGTTCGGCGCAGAGACGACTCACCGCTCATGTCTGGCAGGGGTTGATCGAACTTGATATTGCCGGTCGTATGCGCACGGGCAGGATTGGCGCCCAGCGCCACGATACGCTGCCGGTCACGGTCGGATTGCATCAAACACAGACTGATCGACTGGAGGACCGACCGGTACAACGCACGGATGCCTCCGACATCTTGACGGCGAAACGAGCGCGACGATAATCGCCCATTGACCAGCACGACCGGGACCTGCCGGGCCCTCAGCGTCCAGAGTAAATTGGGCCACAACTCGGTTTCAACGAACAGATAGAGCGCAGGCCGTAGCCGGTCGATCATACCCGCAACCACCCACGGCAAATCCAGCGGAGCATACCGATGTTCGGCCACACCGGCCAACCGTTGCTCAACCGCTTCGCGGCCTGTTTCAGTGACGGTCGTCACGATGTACCGGTACTCAGGATGGCGGCCGTGCAAGGCCTTCACCAGCGGCGCAGCAGCCACCGCTTCTCCGAGTGACACGGCATGAACCCAGATGACGGGTCGCTCTGGTCTATCTGGCCGGTCAGGTCTGTCTTGTCCGTCCGGTCGACGCGATAGACCGAACAGACCAGACAGACCATCTTCCAGCCCCAGCCTCTGCGCTAACCCCGGACGACAACGGGGTTTGGCCAACAGCACACACACGATCACAGGAGCAGCAAGGATGAATCCGATGTTATAGAGTACTTTCCACATGATGACGAAGTTACACGTAAACGGTACCAGGTGAAACGTCCCACTTCATTCCTGAACCCCTTACGTTTCACGTTTCACGCGTCACGTCTTGCTCCGCCTGATCGGTCAGCCGATTGAGGACCGTCTCAAGTTCAAGGCGGGACACTTCAAGCGCCGCGTCGTCTGTGTCACGCAGAACCCAGAGAGGGGCTCCATAGAGGAATAGGCCAGACGGGACTGAAAATCGATCGACACATAGCTGTCCTGTTGAAACACCCGCAACCGGCGCATCTTGGTGAGAGACACTCGGCTGGCGGTCAAGTTGGCGACACATCCGCTTTGAAACTGGATGCGCGCATTAGCAATATCAATCGTCGATGACAGCACCGGCACTCCGGCGGCCCGCACCTCTTCGACCGGACCGGGATTGAAGGACAAGACCAGGTCAAGATCATGGATCATCAAATCCAGCACAACATCGACGTCGGTTCCACGTTCGCTGTAGGTCCCCATCCGGTGAGCTTCGATGAACGCCGGACGACGAATCTGTGGCCGCATCACCTGCATAATGGGATTGAATCGTTCGCTGTGACCGACCTGAAGCCGGCACCCCTTGGCCTTAGCCAAATCGACAAGCTCGCGTGCCTCGGCAGGCCGCACAGCGATCGGCTTCTCAACCAGGACATGCTTGCCCGCTTCAAGACAGGCTTTCGCCACGGCATAATGCCCTGATGTGGGCACGGCCACGCTGACGATATCGACGGCCTTCAGAAGATCAGACAGATCCTCGAACATCTGTGCGCCATGCCGCCCGGCGATGACGCCGGCCCGGTCACGGTCCTGATCCGTCACACCGATAAGCGTCGAGTCAGGCAGTGCGGCATAGAGCCGTGCATGGTGCTGCCCCAAATGTCCGACGCCGACGACTCCGGCACGAAGTGATTTCATGAGATGTGATGAACGATGCGTGAATGGATCACTCGTCTCGTGTGATTCCAATGACTGCGATCCCTGCCCGTTCCGCCAGGCTGACCAGCTGTTCTCGATCCAGCATCACCGTGCGGCCCGCTTCCACCGCCAGCACGGCCGCCTTCACCGACGCCATAACTTCGATCGTCCGGGGGCCAACCGCAGGCAAATCGAACCGAAGATCCTGCTGCGGCTTGCTTCGCTTGACCACCACCGCCCCATCTTTCGCCAACTCGCCGCCGCGCTTGATCGCCCCATCAGTCCCCTCGACCGCTTCCACCGCCACAACCACACGATCCTTGATCACCACACATTGGCCAATGTCGAGACGCCCGGTCTCCTTGGCCACCTCCCATCCATAGCGGATGTCGGTCCATTCCTTCTTGGTCGGTTGGCGAGAGGTCAGCGGACCTTCTTCGACCAGAATCCCTTCAAGCCCGAAGGTGGATTCACAAATCAAAATCCCCTCCCGCTCGAGTTCAGCCGCAATTTCGCGAAGAATGTTGTCATCTTTCCACAGGGCCACACGCGTCGCCAGTGCCAGCGCTCGAAAATCAGGCCGCACCGTGCTGTACACGTGCGTCTTCTTGATGCCTCCCAGCATCACCACTTGCCGAACACCGTCGCCCTTGAATGCTTTGATCAGCTTATTCAACTGTCCGATCTTGATCCAGTGGATCCAATCGACATGCTGTTCAAGCTCGGGTTCCGTTTCCCCTTCATGAGCCACCGCAGACACCTGCAAACCCATCTTCCGCGCGTTATCCGCAAAGATGATCGGAAACCGTCCGTTTCCGGCAATCAGCCCGATACGTCCCTCTTGGACTGAGACCGACACCGTCATAGTGGTGTAACTCTCACCCTTCCTGATCGAACTCGATATCCAAATCGACGTTCACGACACGCGAGACACCTCGTTTGGTCCCTTCCATAAACGTAAGGACCTTCGCGACATCCGCCTGCCCCTTAAACTCCTTCTTCGTCAGCCTGATGGCTTCGGCAACCCGATGCCCGGCCCGAAAGAGCAGATCGAACGCTTTTTTGAGCAGCGCAATACGTTCCACCGAAAATCCATGCCGCTGTAGTCCCACGGTATTGAGCCCATACAAATGCGCCCGGTATCCCCCGGCTGCCCGCATGAACGGTGGAACATCCTGCCCAATTGCGCAGCACCCGCCGACCATCGCATAGTCACCGACACGGACAAATTGATGGATACCCGTGAGACCTCCGATAATGGCATGGTCCCCGATCGTAATGTGTCCGGCCAAACTGGCTGCATTGGCCATAATGAGATGGCTTCCAAGCCGACAATCATGCGCCACATGGACATACGCCATCAGAGTATTTTTTGATCCGAGCGACGTCACCCCACCACCCTGCACCGTCGCGCGGTTGATCGTCACATACTCGCGAATGACATTGTCGTCCCCGATGACGACCTTCGTCGGCTCTCCCTTGTAGCCCAAATGCTGCGGTGGTCCGCCGATTGAAGCAAACGCATGCACCTCGTTGCGTTCGCCAATCTCCGTCCATCCATCGATGGTGATGTGCGACAACAACCTGGTTCCCTTACCGATTGAAACATGCTCACCGATGACGCAAAACGGCCCGACCTCCACGCCGTCGGCAAGTTTCGCCTTGGGATGGACAATCGCTGCTGGATGGATTTTCACACGCTCCCCCCCTTCACCCTACAGACACACTAGAGAATTGACCACGCGATGATCAGTGGCAATCAACGCGTGCCGGCTTTTTCTTCGGCCACCATGGCCGTCACGACTGCTTCACACACCACTTCGTTGTCGACAAATGCTTTCCCCTGCATTTTCCAAAACGGCGGACGCTTCTTGAGCACATCGATTTCGAACCGTAGCTGATCGCCCGGTACCACCGGCCTCCGAAACTTTGCCTCGTCGATACCCGTCAGATACACGACGGGCTTCCCGGACGACTCCCCCGATTTGAACACCAGCACACCCCCGGCTTGCGCCATCGCTTCGATAATCAAGACGCCAGGCATGACGGGACGCCCTGGGAAATGCCCCTGAAAGAACGGCTCATTGATCGTAACGTTCTTGATCGCCACAATCCGCCGGCCGGGTTCCAACTCCTTAACCCGATCCACCAACAAGAAGGGATACCGGTGTGGAAGTAATCCCTGAATTTCCACCTGTTCAACTTTTGCCATCGGCGATGCCTCCTCTCCGCTACTATTGACTCACGACGTTCTTATTTACTTTGGCGATCGAATTCCTTGACGATGAGATCCGTTACATCGAGCCCCGGATGATGATACAGCACGAT
>JABMDH010000029.1:22873-27739 GCA_015904075.1 Nitrospira sp. | reverse complement strand
TTGTTCTGCCGATCGAATTCTTTGACCACGAGGTCCGTCACATCGAGCCCCGGATGATGATACAACACGATGCGGAGAAGCGCCTCGTTTCCTTTATCGAAAATCGCCACATACCCCTCGTTTTGAGCGACGATCTGCGCGGCATCTCCAATCCTCTTCGAATATTCCCCTACCATGTCACGCTGCTTCTGCTGAGCCTCGCGACTAAACTCTTGCAGCCGACGCTGATAGGCCTCTACCTTGCCGCGAAACTGCTCTTGCTTTGCCTGTTTATCCGCCTCACTCAACTTGCTGAGCGACTCCTGGAGCGTCCGCTCCAGATCCTTCAGCTCCTGCTCATCCGCATCGATGATTTTCTGCCTGGTCACCGAATACTGTTTGATCTCATCCAACGCTGACTTGCCGGCCTTGGATCGCTCCATCACCGCCTGCTGATCCATCACACCGATTTTTTGAGCATCCACAGCCTGTGCCTGCTGTGCCCAGATAACCAGTACAGCCACGCCCACTACTCTGACAATGTCCATCCCTCTCATACCGCCAGACCTCCGTCCGCCTTAAGGATACAGTCGATTGAACTCTTCAATAACCTGGCCGGAGATATCGAGGCTCTCCTCATGATAGATGGTCGGACCGCCTTTGCTCCGGTCGACGATAATCTGGAGCCCCACCCGCTTGGCCACCTTACTCACGACGACTTCAACTTTGTCTCGAAATCCTTCCAACACATCTTTCTGTTTTTCTTGAACTTCCCGATTGAGCTCGGCGGCCTTCTGCTGATATTCCTGCACACGACGTCTGAACTGCTCTTCTCGCTCACGTTTGGCGGTGGGACTCAGGATGCCCGCCTGCTTGACCAAGTCTTCTTCCATCCGTCGTAACTCTTTTTCTTCGAACTCCATCAGCGCCTGCCGGTTTTTGGAGAACGACACCAGATTATCTTTCGCCTTCTTGCCGGCAATCGTATTATCGAGAATACGTTGGGCATCGATCACGCCGATCTTTCCCTCGACCTGGGCGCCGGTTCCGACACACCCGGTAACGGCTACCGTGGCAACCAGCGCCGCACTTGTCAGCCACCGACTTGTTCGCAGCATTCGATTCGGACTCATGTCACTCCGATCCATCGCACAACACGCACGCGTTAAAATATCGATCCGATCGTAAACTCGAACACCCCGCTGCGCTCGCCGGTCCTGGGTTCAAGATTGATCCCGTACGCAGCGCGCAAGGGACCGAACGGAGAAATCCAGCGCCCTTCAAGCCCGGCGGTTTTTCTGAGATCAAAAAACGACACCGATTCATCATCGCCAAACCCTTTTCCGTAGTCGAAAAAGAGCACGCCGTTCAACTTCGCTTCAGCCGAGATGGTGAACACAAAATCAACATTGAAAATGAGCTGCTGTGACGCGCCGAACGGGGTGCGAGTCGTTGGGACCACAGGGCCGGCCCGGCCGAAGGCAAAGCCCCGCATGGTATTGATCCCGCCGACATAGAACCGTTCGCTCAATGGAACCAAGCTCCCGCCGAATGTCTCTACCCCTCCAAACCGCCCGCGGATCGACACTCTGGTATCGAAGAGTAGCGGGGTCACCTTGATGACATCCACGGTATACTTGATAAAATCGTTGGTCCCACCCATATATGGCGTACCAATATCAAACCCGCCGCCAACCCGCCAGCCGGATCTGGGATCGAGATAATAATCACGTGTGTCTCTGAATGCATGGATCCGGAACCCGGTCGAGGACTGATGCCCGAGCTGGCTGCAGATCACCGCGTTTAATTCGGGATCACTGTTGCTACAGATCCCCGCTGCCGGACTTCGATACCGCAACTCTTCTGCGAAAATACTGAACGTCGCCGTATTATACTCCGACAACCAGCGGCCGAACGTCACACTCCCGCCGGTCCGCTCTTCAAAAAATGTCAGGTAATTCGTCATGCTGCGATAGAGATCCACTTGCCCCGAGGTCAGCGAATCGTTGATGTAGGGATTGCGGAACGTGATCGATCCGAACTGCCTCCGCTGGCCATACTGTCCGCTGATGCGGCCCATATAGCCATACCCGCCGATATTGCCTTCGGTGATATTGGCGATGGCCATCAGCCGGTCCAAGGAACTGAACCCGCCGCCGACACTGAACTGGCCCGTCGGTTTTTCTTTCACTCGAACGTTCAAGTCCACTTTGTCGACCGCCACCTTGTCAGGAAGGATCTCGACCGTTTCAAAAAACTGGAGGTTGTTCAACCGTTGAAAGCTTCGCTTGAGGGAGGGGGTGTCGATGACGTCCTGTTCATCGACTCGAATTTCACGGCGGATGACGTTATCGCGCGTCTTGTTGTTTCCACGAATATTGATCTGCCGGATCCGCATCATTTCCCCCTCTTTTACACTGAAGAGGATCACGACGGTCCGTTCTGCATTGTTTGGATTAACCGTGGGCACAACTTCGGCAAATGAGTACCCCTTGCTCCCATAGAGATCCGTCAGGCGGCTGATCTCATCCCGCAGCTTCGCACGCTGAAAAATCTCCCCCTGCTGGATATTCAATCCGTCTCGAAGCTCCCCGTCTTCAAAGACCGTGTGTCCGCGAAATCCCACTTCTGCCACGGTAAACGGCTCTCCTTCGAAAACATTGAACGTCACCACGAACCATTTCTTATCTTCGGTCAGTTCCACCGAAGCCAGGCTGGCCCTGGCATTGAAATACCCCTTATTGAGCAGCACTTCCTTGATTCGCTCGATATCATTCGTCAATTCGTCCCGCTTCAAGAGGCCCGCGTCGGAGATGGACGACGGCAGTTTGAACTGCGTGATCGGTCCGTACCATGGAACCCATTCCCGTGTCGTGATTACCTTAAACAGTTCACCCTTGGTTGTGGCACGCAGCCCGTCGAAAATCACGGTCTTAACCCGCGCCTTGTCCCCCTCTTTAATGAAGAAGGTCAATCGTTTACGATCCTGATCCAGCGTTTTGACTACTGGAATGACCTGACAATTGTAGTATCCGTCTTTCTCATAGGCCAACCGGATATTCTCAGCGCTTTGGTTCGCCTGCTGCTGATCAAGAAATGATTGAGCTTTGATGGTCGTCTTTTCTTTCAGCTTTTCATCAGTCAGATTTTCATTCCCATCGTATACGATCTCCGTGATAAAGGGCTTCTCTCGGACGACGTACACGACGGCTATCCCGCCCGGCACCGGTTCGGTTTCGACGTGAACATCTTCAAACAAGCCCGAGTCGTAAAGGATCTTGACCTGCCCGCGCACCATCTCAGGTAAGTATGGGTCTTCCACCCTGAGCGTGAGCCGCCCGGTGATGGCAGGAACTTCGATGCGTTTGTTTCCACGGATCTCGATCGATTTGACCCTCGATTCTCCCGTCTGAGCCGCCGCTTCATGCCACCCCAGCAACACAGAGGCCGCCATAACCAGCACAAAGAGCCATCGGGATCCATTGAGGAAGGCTGTGGTCACCGGCAAGAATTCCAATTCCGTGGTACCAATAGAGCGGGCCGTCCCACACAATCTCCCTGCTTACCGGAAAGCATGAATCACCCTCATACCATCCAGCCTGTCTTGATGTGCAGACCATATCGAACACGACTGCCGTCATCAGCCCGTGTTTGCAAAACTGCCGGATTATATTGAGGTGTCTTGACGTTGTAAAGGACTCGCCTGACTTTTCGTAACGATCCGGTTCCGATCCGGCAGAACGACGCTCGATCATCCGAGAGGCTGTCTTTCGTGAACCATATCTCATCCTCCGATTCTACTCAGCACCGTACGCTGTCGAACGGTGAAACGCAAAACACAATATGGCCGAAAGAGCCTATGACGTATGGCGAGGCATGCGGCTGTCAAACGGATCGAAACTTCGCCCGAGTCACATGCCATGCGCCATCAGGTCTGTTTCTGAAATGCGTTCCACAAATGACGCAGCCGATACATCGCAATCGCCCATTTCTTGACATCACCAAACCCATCACATAGTATTCGCTGCATGTCGCGCACCACTGTCAGAAAAGCCGTGATTCCCGCCGCAGGATTGGGGACGCGCTTCCTTCCCGTCACAAAAGCATCTCCGAAGGAAATGCTGCCGCTGGTCGATAAGCCGCTCATTCAATATGCGGTCGAGGAAGCGGTGGCTTCCGGCATCGAAGATATCATCATCGTCACCGGCAGAGGCAAGCGAGCCATCGAAGACCATTTTGATCGCTCGGTCGAGCTCGAAGAAAACCTAAAAAACGCCGGCAAGAGCCAGCTCTTGCATCAGATCCGGCAAATTTCAAACTTGGCGAATTTCTGTTACGTACGCCAGTCGGAAGCCCTGGGCTTAGGCCATGCCGTCTTATGCGCACAGCACTTGATCGGCGACGAACCCTTCGCCGTGATTCTCGGCGACGAGATCATCGATGCCGCGGTGCCGGCGCTTGCCCAATTGATCCACGTCTATAAGAAGCGCCATGGCGCAGTCCTCGGCGTGCAGGATGTTCCCAAACAGGATGTCAGTCGATACGGTATCGTGACGCCCAAGCGCCTTGCTGCCGGCTTGCACCGCGTGCAAGATATGGTGGAAAAACCGTCCCCCTCCGATGCACCCTCTACACTGGCCGTCATCGGCAGGTACGTCCTTCCGCCGGAGATTTTTTCCATCTTGCGGAAAACTGTTCCGGGCAAAAATGGAGAAATTCAGTTGACCGACGCGCTCAGGGAACTGGCAAAGAAGTCCCCGATGTTCGCACAAGAAATTAAAGGGCAGCGGCACGATGCCGGCGACAAGCTGGGTTTTTTGATATCAACCGTTGAGTTCGCGTTCAAGAACCCCACGTTGGGAACGGACTTCAACGAATATCTCTTGT
>JABMDH010000029.1:12374-22773 GCA_015904075.1 Nitrospira sp. | reverse complement strand
CGAGGCTGAACTGGAGAAAGACGAGATCGGGGTAGCGACAGGCCTGGCCTGGACGGAAGCCGGCGGCGATGTGCTCTACATCGAAGCGACCATCATGAAAGGGAAAGGACAACTGACCCTGACCGGCCACTTGGGCGACGTCATGAAAGAATCGGCCCAAGCGGCGCTCAGCTACGTCCGATCTCGGGAGAAAACCTTGAAGATCGACCCTGACATGTTCAGTACCCAAGACTTGCACATTCATGTCCCGGCCGGTGCCATTCCCAAAGACGGCCCTTCGGCCGGCATTACTATGGCAACCGCCATTGCCTCGGCACTCTCCGGGATTCCGACCAGACGGGATCTCGCCATGACCGGAGAAATCACCTTGCGCGGACGCGTCCTTCCGATCGGCGGGCTCAAGGAAAAAATTCTGGCTGCCAAGACGCAACAAGAAGGACCTTGAGGAGATCCCCAAACACCTCCTGAAAGGGATTCAATTGTCGTTTGCCGATACTATGGACGATGTGATGAAAATCGCCCTCCGGCGAAAAGCGGCCGCCGTGCCGGCTAAACAACACTCGTCGCCTTCCGCCGTACCGGCCCGTTCGAAATCGTCCCATTCCGGAAAGCGCAAGCGGGACGGACGCACGCAAGAGATTCACACAACGCTGATGCCGCGCCGATTCACACGCATAGACTAACCCGTGGCCATTCGGAAGGGCCGACACCGCATTCAAGAATTCCCCCTGATTCAGGCCCTCGCACGCCGTTTTGCCAAGACAAGCTCGCATCTCGTACGGGGTATCGGGGACGATGCCGCCGTGATTGCAGCGCCGACCTCGATGTGGTGGCATGCCACCACCGACCTGCTCGCCGAAGGCGTGCACTTCGATCTGCGAACGGCCTCGGCCGAATCGGTGGGCTATCGGGCCGCCATGGCCAATCTCAGCGATATCGCAGCAATGGGGGCCTCTCCCCGCTACCTGCTCATCTCACTCGCTGTGCCACGGACATTCACCCAGACACAGATCTTTGAACTCTATGAAGGCCTCATGCAGGCCTGCCGTCTGCATGACGTCGCACTCATCGGAGGCGACACCTCAGCCTCACAGGCCGGACTCTTCCTGAGCATCACCCTGATCGGCACAACGATCTCCGGACGGGCGCTGTTCCGCCATAACGCCCATGTCGAAGACGGCATCTATGTGACAGGAACCTTGGGAGACTCACTGGCCGGGCTGCAACTCTTGGCCGGCGGAAGATTGAAGCGGTCCACGCCGAAGTCATCAGGCGCTCTGAAAAAATCTCACCGAGACTATCTGATCCATCGCCATCTCCGCCCGACCGCCCGCATCGGTGAAGGTCAGTGGTTGAACCGCGCCGGGCTCGCGACCGCCGCTATCGACCTATCCGACGGCCTCTCCGGCGACCTTCGGCACATCTGTGACGCAAGCCAGGTCGGCGCGGAAATTGATCTCAGCGCCCTTCCCATTTCACCGGCCTGTTCCGCCTATGCCGAAAGCCGCCGCCTATGCCCGCTGGAATTAGCGCTCACCGGAGGCGAAGACTATGAACTCCTCTTCACCGCTCCTCCGGTGAAACATACCGCCTTGGTACGGCAAGCTCGCACGCGCGGTTTTCACATCACACGCATCGGGACCATTCGCCCCCGCCGATTCGGGATGCGGATGAAATCTGACGACGGTGCGATGCGGCCGATTCCTATGACCAGCTACGAACACTTCCACTAATGCTCGATCACCGCAGCCCTTCTCCAACTTCGCGCCGCCGATCATTTCGGGACTTGCTGCGTCAAGTACTCCACCTCCAAGAGCCGCCACAACGGACGGCACTGGCGTTTGCCGTGGGAATTTTCATCGCATTCTGTCCAGCCTATGGACTCCATACAGCCATGGTCGTCTTTTGCACATGGCTCTTCGGCCTCAATTTTCTGGCATTGCTGGCCGGAGCCTTTATCAACAATCCCTGGACCATCGTACCTATTCTCGGAGCCACCTATTGGACCGGAGCCTGGTTGTTGGGACGAACGGAGACTCCGACCTTCAACTGGGATGACCTCAGTTTCAACGGCATCTACCAGCAAGTCGTTCCCTACCTCGTTCCATTCGCGTTTGGTGGATTGGTCCTGAGCGTGGTTGGCGCACTGGTCTCCTACCCGATTGCGTATCGGCTGATCCTTCGATACCGGTCGTCACTCAGTGGTTCAGCCACCCCGCCATTGCCGCCCCACGACCAGGTGAGCTAAGATGCTCGCCAGTCATGATTTCATCAGAACAATCAAACGCGCCCTAGTCATGATTTCATCAGAACAATCAAACGCGCCCTATGACGGATCGGCCTTGATTGCCGATCCCATTCACCGGTACGTCTCGTTCACGGTTCCTTATGCCGACCCCGACCCCCATGAACGCACCGAAAAAGACCTGATCGATTCACCCTGGGTCCAGCGACTGCGCTACATCTATCAACTGCAAAGCGCCCGGTGGGTCTATCCCTCGGCTGAACACACCCGCTTCGTACACTCACTCGGCACAATGCACGTGGCCGGGCGATTCGCCCGGCACCTCTACCCGTTTCTCAAAAAGTCTGTGAAAGACGTGCCCTCGGCCAACTATGTCGAAGAGCTGCTGCGCGTCACTGCGCTCGTTCACGATATCGGCCACGGCCCGTTTTGCCATTTCTTCGATGAAAACTTTCTCCATGGGTTCCATCTCACGCATGAAAAGTTAGGGCAGATCATTATTCGAGAGTACCTGGGGCCCATCATCAAAAAAATCCGCCGCAGCCCATCGGGTCCCTTTGCGAAGGGAGAAGAGTTGGATCCCGACCAGGTGGCGCATCTGATCCTCAAGGAGAAGGGAAAGGACAACTCCCGGCTTCCGCGTTGGCTGAACCTGCTCCAGCCCGTCATCTCCGGCAGTTACACGGGAGACAATCTGGATTACGTCCTGCGCGATTCATATATGTGCGGTGTGGCCGTAGGCCCCGTCGATCTGACACGACTGATTCACTATACGATCGTGACCGACAAGGGCTTCACGATTCACAAGACCGGGCTCCCGGCCCTGCAAATGTTCCTCAACACCCGGATGTACCTATATTCCAACGTGTACTTCCACCGCACCACCAGAGCCATCGATATTCACCTGCGCGATATTTTCGGCGACACGATGAAGTTGCTCTTCCCACGCAACCCGCGCAAGCACATGGATGCCTATTGCAGGCTCACTGATTGGTCTCTACTGGAAGAGGTCCGGAGCTGGAAGCGGACCAGCCTGAAATCCCGCCGCCGGCTGGGAGATGAGTGGGGACGAATTCTGGACCGTGATGTGAAATGGAAGATGGCCTATAGCACGTCCCTGAAAGAAAAAGGACAGGAGCGAGGGATGGCTTTCCCCAGCCACCAGGAATTTGCACAACAGATCACGAAAGAGTTACCGAAAGCATTGCGAGGGTTGGAATTTCGCGTCGATATGGCGCCGCTCGATCCACGCCCCGACCCCAAAGACCGGCGCGGCAATCCACTCTATGTCTATGATCCGGGAACCAAACAGGTCTCGACGGAACCACTGGAAGAGTTCTTGGATCTCTTGCCAACGAGACTGATCCAATTTCGAATCTATTCGCACGACCACGCTCACGACGCCGCGCTTTCCCGTGCCACCGCAACCATTCTGAACAAAGCCCCATCGAGCCTGGAATCAAATTACTAGCCCGCATGATTCGTGACCGTTCGTCGTGAATTCGGTTACGTGAATGTGTGTGTCTGCGAAGCACAGGACGGGAGAGACAGGGATCGCATCTTCTGTGCGAGATACGCGTCACGAGCGACGCGTGGAGTCTGCGCAGACGTGCTCGCGAATACTGCGGGCGAGGACTACACGGCAACACTCATCGGCTGGGCCGGCTGGCTCTCGAGCAGATAGGTTTTCCGTATTTTCATGGCAGTCCGCTGTTCCACTGTCGGAAAATGCGGCCCACGCTTCTTCACTGGAAATCGCCGTTCAAACCGCTCAATGACCTCACGCGCGTCCTTCGTCGCTCCGGAACGAACCAGGAGCAGTGAGAGCCGAAGATAGGCAGGAACAAGCAGCAGGAGATGCCGTACTTCTTTCACTTCGCTGATCACATAGCGATATCCGGCAATAGACACGGCTTGATTGATCTTCTCGTAGCAGACCGCTTCGATCATGTGAATCCCCAGCCGATCGGTGTCGGCGCTGATACTCTGCTCCCATTGCCCATTCACCAACGCCCGCAGATCTTCAGGGGACAGTGCTATCCCACCATTTTTGGCGTTCGTCCGCACCCGTTCCATGACTGCTCGCGCCTCCAGCCAGGCTCCATACAATCCCACCAACACACCGGGACAGGGAATCGATCCCTTGCATCTCTCATCCAGGGGGGGAAACCCGTTCTTGGCCACCTGTGACGGCAGAAATACCCGCCCATGTGCCCGGGCACAGACCTCACACCGGCTGTCGTCATCCGGCGTCACATAGATGTACATGCGGATACCGGAACGGTCGAAGATATCGACGGCCAAAATCCGCCCGGTCATGATTTGCAATTGATAATACTGCCAGATAACCAACAGTCCAAGAATGGCCACCAAGTATGGTGTCACGTCTAGAAAGTGAATCCCCTCGAGCATACCCGTTCCTCATCCATGACAAGACATGCTGGCATGAGGATAGCAACAGTCATTTTGATCTCCTACAAAATTCACTATTTCCTAACAGAGTCAGTCACTTCCCTCTAAATCATACAGCCAGTGTTCCCCGCAACTCATCAAAGGCCATGGCGTCCTCAGCCCGCATCAAGTGGCAGGGATCCTGCATCACCTTCCCATGAACAGATCCCTATCCTGTTATGTATTGGTCACTATTCATCAAGAGGAGAGTCATCACCGACGGCGCGATGCGGCCGATTCCTATGACCAGCTACGAACACTTCCACTGATGTCCGATCAAAGCAGCCCTTCTCCAACTTCGCGCAGCCGATCGTTCCAGGCCTTGCTGCGTCAAGTACTCCACCTCCAAGAACCGCCACAACGGACTGCGTTGGCATTTGCCGTGGGCGTTTTCATCGCATTTTCTCCAGCCTATGGGCTGCATACGGCCATGGTCGTCTTTTGCACGTGGCTCTTCGGCCTCAATTTTCTGGCCTTGCTGGCCGGAGCCTTTGTCAACAACCCCTGGACCATCGTGCCTATTCTCGGAGCCACTTATTGGACCGGAGCCTGGTTGTTGGGACGAACGGAGACGCCAACCTTCAACTGGGATGACCTCAGTTTCGATGGCATCTACCAACAAATCGCTCCCTACCTCGTTCCATTCGCGTTCGGTGGATTGGTCTTGAGCGTGATTGGTGCGCTGGTCTCGTACCCGATTGCCTATCGACTGCTCCTCAGATACCGCCCCTCACTCGGTGTCTCAACCACCCCGCCATTGCCGCCCCACGATCAGGTGGGCTAAGATGCTCACCTGTCATGATTTCATCAGAACAATCAAACGCGCCCTATGACGGATCGGCCTTGATTGCCGATCCCATTCACCGGTACGTCTCGTTCACGGTTCCCTATGCCGACCCCGATCCCCATGAACGCACCGAGAAAGATCTGATCGATTCACCCTGGGTCCAACGGCTGCGCTACATCTATCAACTGCAAAGCGCCCGGTGGGTCTATCCCTCAGCTGAACACACCCGGTTTGTGCACTCACTCGGCACAATGCACGTAGCCGGGCGATTCGCCCGGCATCTCTACCCCTTCCTTAAAAAAACTGTGAAAGACGTGCCTTCGGCCAACTATGTCGAAGAGCTGCTGCGTGTCACAGCGCTCGTTCACGATATCGGCCACGGCCCGTTTTGCCATTTCTTCGATGAAAACTTTCTCCATGGGTTCCATCTCACGCATGAAAAGTTAGGACAGATCATCATTCGAGAGTATCTGGGACCCATCATCAAAAAGATCCGCCGCAGCCCTTCTGGCCCCTTTGCCAAGGGAGAAGAGCTGGATCCCGACCAGGTGGCGCATCTGATCCTCAAGGAGAAGGGAAAGGACAATTCACGGCTTCCACGTTGGCTGAACCTGCTCCAACCCGTTATCTCCGGCAGTTATACGGGAGACAATCTGGATTACGTCTTGCGGGATTCATACATGTGCGGTGTGGCCGTCGGACCCGTCGATCTGACAAGACTGATTCACTATACGATCGTGACCGACAAGGGCTTTACCATTCACAAGACCGGGCTTCCGGCCCTGCAAATGTTCCTCAACACTCGGATGTACCTGTATTCCAACGTCTACTTTCACCGCACCACCAGAGCAATTGACATTCACCTGCGCGACATTTTCGGCGAAACCATGAAGTTGATCTTCCCACGCAACCCGGGCAAACACATGGATGCCTATTGCAGACTCACGGATTGGTCTCTCCTGGAAGAAGTCAGAGGCTGGAAGCGGACCAGTCTGAAATCGCGCCGCCGGCTGGGAGATGAGTGGGGACGAATTTTGGACCGTGACGTGAAATGGAAGATGGCCTACAGTACGTCGCTGAAGGAAAAAGGACAGGAGCGAGGGATGGCCTTCCCTAGCCACCAGGAATTTGCACAACAGATCGCGAAAGAATTACCGAAAGCATTGAGGGGGTTGGAATTTCGTGTCGATATGGCGCCGCTCGATCCACGCCCCGACCCAAAAGACCGGCGCGGCAATCCACTCTATGTCTATGATCCGGGAACCAAACAGGTATCGACGGAGCCACTGGAAGAATTCTTGGATCTCTTGCCGACCAGGCTGGTCCAATTTCGAATCTATTCGCACGACCATGCTCACGACGCCGCGCTTTCCCGTGCCGCGGCAACCATTCTGAACAAAGCACCATCAAGCCTGGAATCGAATTACTAGCTACACTGCAACGCTTGTCGGCTGTGCCGGCTGGTTCTCGATCAGATAGGTTTTCCGTATTTTCATGGCAGTTCGCTGTTCCTCTGTCGGAAAATGCGGCCCACGCTTCTTCACTGGAAATCGCCGCTCATGTTGTCATTTGGGCTGGGAGTCCCTGCCTATGCTCAACTTGGCGCTGGACAACAAGACGCCACCAAAATCTTGAACGGGATGCCTCCCGATGTCCTGGCCAAAGTTCAGGCATTAGCACAGATGCTTCAACAGGGAATCAAGGATGGAAAATTAACGGACGCGGAGGTCAAACAAGGACTGATGTCCGGTCGTCTTGCAGAAAAGCTCAAACAGCTCAACCCGGAAGCAGACCAACTTCTGGATGACATTAGTACCGCCACAAAAGACGGCACCGGGCCAGATGAAGAGAGCCTGATGCCGCTGCTGGGAGGACTAGGCATCTCGCCGAACTAGCGGATTGCTGGCACACACGCAACAACCACGCCGAGACCACATGCAACCGGCAGAAGACGAGGGAGGTCGCGTGGTCACACTCAAGAAGGCAATACAGATTATGCCGGGCTGATGACCGCGTCCCCTACCGGTTTGCCGCCGTCGATACGGACGCGCCGGCCATCGACACGCAGCCGCCCCTCGGAGAAGAGTTGCACAGCGCTAGGATAAATTTTGTGTTCCTGGACGAGAATTCGAGCCGCAAGGGTTTCAGACGTGTCGTCGTCGAGAATCGGCACGGCCGCTTGCAGAATAATCGGCCCTTCATCGACTCCTTCCGTAACGAAATGCACCGTACAGCCGGCGAGCTTACAACCCCACTCAATCGCTTTCTTCTGTACGTCCAAGCCCGGAAACGACGGCAATAACGACGGGTGAATATTCATCATCCGGTTGGCATAGGCATTGACGAGCACCGCGGTCACAATCTTCATGTAACCGGCCAATAACACCAATTCGACATGGTGCCTTTCAAGCACGTCGAGTAACGCGCGATCGTAGGCCTCTCGGCTATCAGGTTTCCCGACAAACGGTTTGGGATCGACGAAGAGGTCCGGCAAACCGTGTTTGCGAGCCCGCTCGAGCGCTACCGCGTCTTTCTTGTTGCTGATGACCGCCACGATAGTCGCGTGAACCTGCCCGGCTTCAATTGCATCGATCACCGCTTGCAGGTTTGACCCGCGGCCTGACACCAGCACTGCCACGCGCAATGGAGTCGTTCGCTTAATCGACATACTCCACCGCAGGCTCTTGTCCGGTTGATGACGTCATTTCTCCGATCTGCCAGCCCCGATCGCCCAGCGCCGCCGCAGCGGCAAGCACGGCCGACACCGAATCAGACGGCGTCACAAGAATCACCCCGATTCCCATATTGAACACCCGATACATTTCTTCGCGATCGACCTGCCCTAAACGACTTATCACCTCAAAAATCGGCGGCACCGGCCACGCCGTGCGGCTGATCCTGGCCCGCACCCCTTCCGAAAACACACGCGGCAAATTCTCCGTAATGCCCCCGCCGGTAATATGCGCAATCCCTTTGACCGGACACTCTTGGAGAAGCGAGAGAATCTGCTTCGCATAAATTCTGGTCGGTGTCAGCAACACCTCGCCGAGCGGACGATCGAGTTCAGGCAACCGGCTCGTGACCGTGAACTGTGCCTGATCAAATAACACACGACGCGCCAGCGAATAGCCGTTGCTATGGAGTCCCGTCGACGCCAACCCGATGATCGCGTCGCCCGGCTTGATTGTCTTGCCGTCGACAATTTTTGATTTCTCGACGACTCCGACAGCGAAACCAGCCAGATCGTACTCGCCGTCTGCATACATCGACGGCATCTCCGCCGTCTCTCCGCCGATCAACGCACATCCGGCTTGGCGACAGCCTTCGGCGATTCCTTTGACAACATCCTGAGCCTTCGGCACCGCCAACTTACCCGTCGCAAAGTAGTCAAGAAAGAACAGCGGTTCCGCTCCACTCACCGCGATATCATTTACACACATGGCGACAAGATCGATGCCAACCGTATCGTGCCGATCCATCATGAACGCAATCTTCAGCTTGGTCCCAACGCCATCGGTTCCGGACACGAGCACCGGCTCTTTGTATCGATCGGCCCGTAAGCCAAACAACCCGCCGAACCCGCCCAGATCGGCCAGTACTTCGGGACGGAAAGTTGAACGAACGAGCGGCTTGATGCGATCGACAAACTCGTCTCCCGCATCGATATCAACACCTGATTCACGATAGGTAGTCATGGCAAATCAAGACCGGGGAGGTTGCGGTTGAGGTTGAGCGGGAAGCCGGAACGATCAGAGTCATTCTCAGCCAACACCGTAGCGTCAACCTGTCTTCGGAGGGGCATCTTAACGGAGGGGTCTTCCGGAGGTCAACGAAGCGTTCACGCTCTTCCGATGCTCTTTCCCTTTTCACATTACGGGACGGCGGACCGTTTCCCACTGCGCGCAGTGTTCCCCCTCTAGCCAGGGTGGCCGGCCTCCGGTTGACTGCGCGGATGAAGCGTCACCGCTGTCGTTGATTCAAGGAGAAGGAAAGCGGAAACTGACTGAGTCTGCGAGGGAATTTCCGAAAGCTTCCACTTCTCGAATCGCCACGACAGCGCTTCGGACGCGAGGAAACTGGAGACCGGCCACCCTGCGCCCCTCATCCTTCCGGCCTCATCTCCACATCCAGCAGTTTAATTTTCCGGTGCAGATGGCTTCGTTCAATCTGCAGATCTTCCGCGGTACGCGAGATATTCCAGTGGTGCTCCCGAAGCTTGCGACCGATATATTCTTTCTCAAAGGCATTTCGCGCGTCTCGCAGCGAATCGTAGGCTTTGGCAAAGAGCGGACTGGCAGCCTGGCCGCCTGAATTGGAAGAGACGGACGGACCGGCCGCACGCCCCTGGATCGACATAGCCGCTTGCGAGGCTTCGATGACATGCCCCGGCACCATGATCATCAGCCGCTCGATCAAGTTCCGCAGTTCACGGATGTTGCCCGGCCACTCATATTGCTGCAGAACAGCCATCGCCTCCGGTGAAATCTCTTTCATCCGCAGCCCCTGCTCTTCGACATGGATTTTCATGAAGTGCCGGACCAACGCCGGAATATCGTCCCGTCGTTCGCGTAGCGACGGAACGACGACCGGCACCACGTTGAGACGGTAATACAGGTCTTCGCGGAAATGCCCTTTCTGAATTTCTTTTTCCAGATCCTTGTTCGATGCCGCCAGCACCCGCACATCCACCTTCATCAACTTGGTGCCACCCACCCGTGTAAACTGCTGCTCTTGCAAGGCCCGCAACACCTTGGCCTGCGTATTCAGACTCATGTCCCCGATTTCATCGAGAAACAGCGTGCCACCGTCGGCCTGCTCGAATTGCCCCCGCTTCATCGAGGTGGCCCCGGTAAAGGACCCTTTCTCATGGCCGAACAGTTCACTCTCAATCAACGTTTCAGGGATCGCCGCGCAGT
>JABMDH010000029.1:2696-12274 GCA_015904075.1 Nitrospira sp. | reverse complement strand
CCGGTGCGACGCCGGCCACAAAGGGAAACGGCCCAGGCGCGTCGGCGCTCTCCAGCTGTATCCAGCACCAGGGGGCCAGGGTGACATACTGGTCTCGGGATAACGTGTTCCACATACGACTCATGCGTCAGCCCAGAACCGCAATCCGCTAATTGATGGTTCATAGAGGGCCTGGATGAGGTTGCCGTCCGGGTCAGCAAAGTAAAACGAATAGCTGCCGTCACGGTGTTGCTTCGGTTCTTTAGCTATTCGTCCACCCATCGCTTCGATTGTTGGAGCGATATGTTGGTATAGCTGATCGACCGCCTGTGGGCTGTCGAGGATCACTCCCATGTGATCGAGCAGTTGGGTTTTAGTACGATCATAGGACTCCATCTCACTCTTCGATATCTGATGAAGGGCCAGGTTGTCTGTTCCAGAGCTGAAATACACATTCTCAGAATCGGGCTCCCACACGGCCTGGAAGCCAAGTAGCTGCTCATAGAATTGACGTGAGCGAGACAGGTTGGTCACGCGTAGCGCCAAGTGTCGGAGTCCTCGATGGAGTGGAGTGGTCATAGCAGGGCAACGAGTGAGTGAATCAGATTGAAGTCTGTATAGTAGGGAGGCGACCGCCAAGCCGTCAACGGGAAATCTGGTCAGATGTTCGGGCCTGCCGGCTATGATACGATCGGTACATCTATGGCATTCAATGGAATGACAGTCGCTGCGTTTGAGAGTCGGATGGCCATCGAGATCACCAGGCTGATTGAGCGCCACGGGGGGCAGCCGCTGGTTGTTCCTGTTCTGCGAGAAGTTTCGCTGGAAGACAATGCAGTCGTGCAGGAGTGTGGGGTGCGGCTCATGGCCGGGCGTATCGATCTGCTCGTTCTCCTCACAGGTGTCGGTACAACCGCGTTGTTCGATCTGCTCAAGACACGCTATCCCTGGCCTTCAATTCTGACGGCACTGAACCAGACGACGATGATTGTACGTGGCCCCAAGCCGGCCGCGGCTCTCAAGGCTGTTGGTCTCCAAGCCGCACTGACGGTACCGGAACCGAATACATGGGTCGATCTGATTTCTACTTTGGATGGGCATCGTTCTGTGAAGGGACTACGGGTCGTCGTCCAGGAGTATGGAACTTCAAATCCTGACTTGTTGCGAGCATTGGAGCAACGAGGGGCAGAAGTCTTCGCGGTTCCGATCTATAGATGGGCCTTGCCCGAGGATCTTGGTCCGATACGCCGTGCGCTCGATGAAATCATCGCCGGGCGTGTTCGCGTGATGCTGATTACCAATGCGGCGCAGGCCGATCATGTGATGCAGGTGCTGGAACTGGATGGAAAAGTCGAGCCCTTTCGATCTGCTCTCACGAACGTGGTTGTTGCCTCGATCGGCCCCACAGCTAGTGAACGATTGCGTCAACACAACTGGCCAATCGATTTCGAGCCGTCGCATCCAAAGATGGGAGTGTTGGTCAAGGAGACGTCTGAGCGGGCCCCCAGTATTCTCGACCACAAACGATAGCGTCAGCTTCTCGCAACTATTCATTGTGAGCAATGGTTCCAGGGCAGGTTCGTATCGTCGCATCAGCATCGTCAACCGGTCACGTACAAATAAAATATTCAGATTTCGATCGGTCTCTATACGAGGGACGGGTCAAAACTTCCACGCCAATGGTGTATTTTCTGGGGGACGATCAGGCAGCCATTTATACGGCGTCCTCAAATGCTGTGTCGTAAGTATATGATTGTATTGATATATATATTCTGTTGTCGGGGGGGTGTTCATGGTAAGATTCACCCGCTGCTTTCTTTGCGCTATGGACTCTCTTCTGGCGCTTGGGAACCGGGGGAGGTGATGTGGCCATCACTTCCCCTTTTTTTTGCCGCGACGTCTCTTCGGTATCGTGGTCTCAGCGCACCGGCCGTTCCATTCTCTTTCGCCTTCATTCTTCATGTCATGAGATGGGCCCCGCTGGGATAACCAGTTGCAGCCGGATACCTCCGCCGGTTCCATCCCGATAGAGTGCTGGTCAGTGAAGGGGAATGCTTGTCTATGACGCAGGTTCTCTCGGATAGTTGAGTCTATCGGAGGCATTGCCAAGGAAGTGGTTGATCAGACAGTAACGTGTGTGTGCGGTGTGAGACTCAGGAAGATCGAGGACACGGGACGGTGAGGAGGCGCCGTGACCGACGCCTCCTCATGGTGCGACGACTACTTTTTCTTAGCCGCCTTCTTTGCAGGCTTCTTCGCTGCTGCTTTCTTCGTTGCCATGAATACTCCACCTCCCTTCGATTTCAAAATGGTGATTGCCTATGTGTGGTATAGCAGAGTTTGTGCTGCGAGTAAAATTTTCCTGACACAAATTGTTCCGGTTGGCGGGAATGGGGAGTAACCTGACGGCAGGTGTAACGACCCACCGGCCATCATTGCTGGTGGTCTGGTCAATCGAAAACGTGATGCAGACGAGCTGACAAGATCACCAGGGACGCACAGTTTCCGAATCATTTCCCGTCACGCACGATTATATCGTGAGTATTGCCGCCCCTTGAAAGCCCCCTGCCTTCAATGCTTGTAGTGCCCGGTTGGCGTCTTCGAGAGCAAATCGTACAGTGTGAGGTGTGATCCGAATGGCGGCGGCTTCGCGTAAGAGATCAATCCCGTCCTGTCTGGTATTGGCCGTCACGCTCCGGATGATCCGTTCGCCGAATATCTCACGATCGTAATCCAGTGTAGGGATCGGAGACATATGGATGCCGGCCAGCGCGAGCGTGCTGCCGCGTTCGAGCGCGCGTAGCGCCGGAGGAACTAATTCGCCGGCAGGCGCGAAAATGATTGATCCGTGCAGCTTGTCAGGCGGCATGTCGGTTGCCCCGCCGACCCAGACTGCGCCCAGCTGTTTGGCTAGTTTCTGATGCTCTGGTTTGAGTGAGCTCACATAGACCTGGCAACCCCAATGGCGTGCGATCTGGATGGCAATATGCGCCGAGGCGCCGAACCCATAGAGCCCCAGTCGCTGGCCCGGCTTGATGCCGCTGAGCCGTAACGCCCGATAGCCGATAATGCCGGCACAGAGCAGCGGAGCGGCTTCATCGTCTGAAAAGACCGGCGGGAGTGGATAGGTGAATCGTTCTGGCGCCACGGTATACTCCGCGTACCCGCCATCGACCTGATAGCCGGTAAATTGTGCCGCCTCGCATAGATTCTCCCGTCCACTTGTACAGAATTCACAGGCGCCACATGTGCCCTGAAGCCAGGCGAGCCCGACGCGATCCCCTTCCCGGATATTCTGAACTGCCCGGCCGACTTGTGCCACGGTTCCAACGGCTTGATGGCCTGGAATCAACGGGAGTGTGATGCCGGGCAATTCACCTTCCACGACATGCAGATCGGTCCGGCACACTCCGCACACATGAATCTTCACCAGCACCTGATCCGCTTCCGGTTTCGGGACCGCGCGCTCGCGCAACGCGAGTCGGTTATCTGACACGTCGCCGGTCCGGCTCAGCACCATTGCTCTCATATCGATCCTCGCTGTCTCGCGTCGTCGTCCATCGCTAGGTTGTCGTTGTCGAGTGGCGTGTTCCGGGCGATGCCGAAGTCCTTGTGATTCAGCGTGCGGTCGATGCTGAAGCCGGTCTCACGTCACGCGGGCTCGGCCGTGCGCCGGTTCGCATCCGTACATGTACGTCGACCGGCTCAGATCCCACGTGGTCTGGAAAGGGAGGAAATGGCTGCGCATCGACGACAGCATAAATGCCGGCCTCGTTGATTTCTCGCGAGCCGGAGCCTTTTTCAATCTGGATCAACTGAGCTCGCCCGTTCGGGTACATGCGAAATCGAACATGAACGGTTTCGCTCGACGGAGTATGGCGCACCTGGTGCGCCGTGCGGCCCCAGCTTTGGCTGAGGAGTGTGCTGACATGCTGCCAATAGGCCGGTCCAGGTCCCGGTCCCGGGGCAGGCAACGGCAACAGATTTTCTTCCGCCAGCGAGTTGTCGGCAATGGGCGTCACCTCGGGTGGAAGGTCATCGTCTCCGGCGTCTTCTTCGCCGGGTTCGTACAGACGTGGAGGAGGAAGATCGGCGTGGTTACTTTGCGGTGTTGGTGTTCCCAAGGTGACATAGATGATTCGTTTCATCACCCGTTCCGGTTTCTTGTCGGCCTGAGCCCGAGCGAATGTGACTTGGATGCGCGCGGCTTTTGGAGACACGGAGAGTTTTCCCGGGGCAATGGGTTCGAGAATGGCGGTGGTGTGCATTTCCATGGAGCGGGAATCCGCTTCCATGGTGACGACCTGTCGTTCGAAGTGGATCGATTCACAAATGGCGATCAAGGGGGTGTGGCTCTGAACCGTTCCATAGAGCGTCAACGACAATTTCAGCGGGTTGCCAACACGGATATCTCCGGAAGCATCCAAGCCGGCAAAATCGAAGACGACCTGGTGGTTTCCCTGTGAGCCCGGTTGTCCCGCATTGGAATGGGACGCGGCGTGAAGTTCCGGCTGGAAGACAGGCCCACCCAAGCATGCCCAGAAAAGGCCGGCCATGAGGGCAACAGATCGAAAGCATGGAAGGCGCATGTTCTCGGCATCCTACTCATCGTGGCGATGGTGCGCAACCAGTTTTAACCCGGATGGACATGATCGTGTATTGGTAAATGCTTTGGGGCTTGCACGGATGGATGGCTATACGAACAGTGTTGTGCGGATCAGGATGCCCAATGTACGCAGTTGGTATAGAATAGTTCTATGAGGGCCCTGGTTAAAACAATGGCCGCTCCGGGTTTGACGGCGACGAGTTGGCCGGACCCCACTCCCGGTCCGCGCGAGGTTGTCGTCAAGGTTGCTGCGACCTCGCTGTGTGGAACTGACGCCCATATTTATCGTTGGGATGCGTGGGCTCAAGGGCGCGTGCAGCCTCCTCGTATCATTGGCCATGAGTTGTGCGGCCATGTGGTGGAGGCTGGGCGCGAGGTGTCGTTGGTGAAGGTCGGCGATTATGTCGCAGCCGAATCGCACATTACATGCGGGGTGTGTTTTCAATGCCGAACCGGGCAGGCGCATGTCTGCAAACAGTATCGAATTCTCGGCCTCGATTGCGATGGCTCGTATGCCGAGTATGTCGCACTGCCTGAAGGCGTCTTGTGGCGCACCGCTGCGGAGATTCCTCCGGAGTTCGCCTGTGTTCAGGAGCCCCTCGGAAACGCCGTCGATGCCGCTCTCGCCGAAGATCTTACCGGCCATACGGTCCTGGTAACGGGATGCGGGCCGACCGGTTTATTTGCGATCGCCATTGCTCGGGTATCGGGCGCGGCTGTCATTATCGCGACCGATACGAGCGAGTATCGGCTGGGATTGGCCAAACAAGTGGGTGCGGACCTTACGGTGAATGTGAAAACCGGTCATCCGGAGGCAGTCAATGAGGCGATTTGCGAGTTGACGGCCGGCGAAGGTGTTGATGCAGCACTGGAAATGTCGGGCGACCCGACTGCGTTGCACCAAGCGTTTCGCGCTGTCAAGAACGGCGGGCGGGTGACCCTCTTCGGGATTCCGACCGGCCAGGTGTGCTTCGACCTTCCGAACGAAATCATTTTTAAGGGCATTCGTGTGTATGGAGTGACGGGCCGGCATTTGTTTGGGACGTGGTATAGGCTGGCGGGGCTCTTTAAGGCAGGTCTGAATGTGCCCATCAAGATGCCGAGAGATGTGACGGCCACGGTGACTGTGTGTGTGGTGAAGAAGCAGGAAGTTGAAGCACCGGCCCAGCCGTAGGACAAGAGAGAACGAGATGTACGAAGGAATCGGATCAGTGGACACTTTGAAAAACGCGGACCCCGATGTCTACGCGGCGATTGAGGCAGAAGAAACGCGGCAGCGAGACAAGCTGCTCTTGATTGCCTCGGAAAACTTTGCCAGTCCTGCTGTGTTGGCCGCGCAGGGGTCTGTCCTGACGAACAAGTATGCAGAGGGGTATCCCGGAAAACGGTACTACGGCGGGTGTCAGCACGCCGACACGGTCGAAGACCTGGCGATTCAGCGGTGCAAAGAGATCTTTGGAGCCGAGCACGTCAATGTGCAGCCGCATTCCGGTTCACAGGCCAACATGGCGGCCTACCTGTCGGTATTGAAGCCGGGTGACACGATTCTCGGGATGGATCTGGCCCAAGGTGGGCATCTGACCCATGGCAGCAAAGTTAATTTCTCCGGGATTCTCTTTCGCGTGTTTTCATACGGAGTAGACAGGCAGACAGAAACGATCGATTATGATGCGGTGCAGAAAGCCGCCGAAGAATGCAGGCCCCGCATGATCGTGGTCGGTGCCAGTGCCTATGCCCGCGTATTGGACTTCCCGCGATTTCAAGCCATCGCCAAATCGGTTGGCGCCTATTTGCTGGTCGATATTGCCCACATTGCCGGTCTTATTGCCGCAGGGCTGCATCCCAATCCCGTACCCTATGCGGATTTTGTCACTACGACGACCCATAAGACTCTTCGGGGCCCGCGCGGCGGGGTCACGATGTGCAAGGCCGAGTATGCGAAGGGCGTCGACAAGCTGGTGTTCCCAGGCCTGCAGGGCGGGCCTCTCATGCATGTGATTGCGGCCAAAGCCGTCGCGTTCAAGGAAGCCTTGTCTCCCTCGTTCAAACGCTACCAGCAGCAGGTCCTGACCAATGCGAAAGCGTTGGCACAGGGGTTGATGGATCACGGGTACAAGATCGTTTCCGGCGGGACCGATACACATCTCATGTTAGTCAATCTCTCGAATAAGGGGATTACGGGCAAGGACGCCGATGCCGCTCTTGATGCGGCCGGCATCATCCTGAACAAGAATGCTGTCCCCTACGATGAAAAGCCGCCGGCGGTCGCCAGCGGCATCCGGCTGGGTTCTCCGATCGTCTCGACGCGAGGGATGCGGGAGCCGGAGATGAAACACATTGTGACGCTGGTCGATCGTGTGCTGCAGCATCGGCAAGAACCGGCGGTGCTGGAAGAAGTTCGCCTGGAAGCGAAAGCACTGTGCAACCGGTTCCCTATCTTTCATTCCTACTGACGAGTCCCCATTCATGAGCCAGGGTCACCGCCTGTGAAATGTCCCTTCTGCGATGAGCTGGAAGACAAGGTGGTCGACTCGCGGATGGCCAAGGAAGGCGAAGTCATCCGCCGCCGCCGCGAGTGCATTGGGTGCCGCCGCCGCTACACCACATATGAGCGGGTCGAGGAGATTCTCCCTGTCGTCGTCAAGAAAGACGGCCGCCGCGAGTCATTCGACCGAGCCAAGATTCTTTCCGGGATCAAGAAAGCCTGTGAGAAACGGCCGATCAGCACTGCGACGATCGAAGATGCAGCCGATCGGATTGAAAAGCGGATCCAGGAAATGGGCGAGAGCGAAATTAAAAGCCGGGTGGTGGGCGAGGAAGTGATGAAAGAACTGCATCAGCTGGATCAGGTCGCCTATGTCCGGTTTGCGTCCGTGTATCGTGAGTTCAAGGACATTGATCAGTTCATGGATGAGCTGAAAGTTCTGGCTCAACAGCGCCGCGAGCGTTGAGTTCTGGTTCTTTGAGCCGCCTTCTCGTTTCTCTGCGTCACCCCCGACTGAAGTAAGCAGCCTCGCTAGTCCGTCCCAGCGAACAGTGTGCGCGGAGCGTCGAAGACATGGCCACCCTGCAATCTCAGCGCAATCGGCGGAAAAAGACGAGTTTCGGCACCACCAATGTCGCCATCATCGGCGCAGGCCGTGGCGGCACGGCGCTGATGGAAATCTTTGCGGACGACCCTCTTGTGCGGATCGTTGGAGGTCATTAGCGATGCGTTGAACCATGCCAGCCTGATTGACGGTATCCGGCTTTGTAAGGCGACACGATTGCGATATGCCCATTCGGACATGAGTGAGCTTGAAGAGCGGTTGAAGGCATCGCAAAACAGCCGGTTGCGGCTCATCGTGACCGATGGAGTGTTTTCGATGGATGGGGATCTGGCCAGGCTTGACCGGATTGTCGAGCTTGCCGAGCGGTACCATGCGGCGGTGGTGGTAGACGACAGCCATGCGACCGGTGTCCTTGGCCCTCAGGGGCGTGGCACCCCGGCTCATTACGGTCTGGCTGATCGCGTGGACATCGTTACAAGTACTCTGGGAAAGACGCTGGGTGGGGCCACGGGAGGATTTACATCAGGCAAGGCTGAGATCGTTGAATTGCTTCGCCAGCGGTCGAGACCCTATTTGTTCTCGAATGCGCTTCCGCCTATTGTGGCCACCGGAGCCTTATGTGCGCTTGATCTTGTGTCAAAAGGCGATGAGTTGCGTGAGCGGCTCCACGCCAACGCGGTGTTTTTTCGCACCCAGCTGACTGCGCTGGGATTCCGTCTCATTCCCGGCGAACATCCTATTATTCCTGTCATGTTGGGCGAGGCGGCCCTCGCCACCTCGATGGCCGAGGCGCTGCTGAACGAGGGCGTGTACGTGGTCGGATTCAGCTACCCCGTTGTTCCCGAAGGCCGGGCAAGAATTCGTGTCCAGATGTCGGCGGCCCATACGAGAGTTCAGCTGGAACAGGCTGTGGAGGCCTTTGCGAAGGTGGGTCGGGCGCTGGCCGTCATTCAGTGAAACCTGCCGATCCGAATTGACTTTTTGCAGTCGTCCCAGTATTCTCCACTCCTTTCTCAGAGAAGGAGCGAGGGGTATGAAAGTCATTCTGCAAGAGACGATGGACGGGGTGGGGCATCTCGGCGATGTCATCAACGTGGCCGATGGATTTGCCAGGAACTTCCTGCTGCCTCGCCGTAAAGCGGTTGAAGCTGACAGCCGGAGTATCAAAGCCTTCGAGCACGCTAAACGGGCGGCGGCGGAAAAGGCCAAGAAGGAAAAGCTGGAGATCGAGACTCATGCCAAGAAGGTGTCGGCGGTGACGCTGACCATCGAGGCGCAAGTGGGCAAAGACGACAAGATGTTCGGTTCGGTGACGGTCAAGGATATTGCTGAAGGGTTGGCCGCGCAAGGCTTCACGGTGGACCGGCGGAAGATTCAATTGGGGCAGCCGATCAAGGAATTGGGAACCGTCACGGTGCCCATCAAGATGCCGAGAGATGTGACGGCCACGGTGACTGTGTGTGTCGTGAAGAAACAGGAAGTTGAAGTGCCGGCCCAGCCGCAGGATTAAGAGAGAACAAAATGTACGAGGGAATCGGATCAGCCGATGTTCTGAAATCCGCGGACCCTGATGTCTACGCGGCGATTGAGGCGGAAGAAACGCGGCAGCGAGACAAGCTGCTGTTGATTGCCTCGGAAAACTTTGCCAGTCCCGCTGTGTTGGCCGCACAGGGTTCTGTGTTGACCAACAAGTATGCGGAGGGGTATCCCGGTAGACGGTATTACGGCGGGTGTCAGCATGCCGACACGGTCGAAGACCTGGCGATTCAGCGGTGCAGGGAGATCTTCGGAGCCGAGCACGTCAACGTGCAACCGCATTCCGGTTTCCAGGCCAACATGGCGGCTTACCTGTCGGTATTGAAGCCGGGTGACACGATACTCGGGATGGATCTGGCCCAAGGGGGGCATCTGACCCATGGAAGCAAAGTCAACTTCTCCGGGAT
>JABMDH010000029.1:0-2596 GCA_015904075.1 Nitrospira sp. | reverse complement strand
GGTCGAGGAGATTCTCCCGGTCGTCGTCAAGAAAGACGGCCGCCGCGAGTCATTCGACCGGGCCAAGATCCTTTCCGGAATCAAGAAAGCCTGTGAGAAACGGCCGGTCAGTACCGCGACAATTGAAGACGCCGCCGATCGGATCGAAAAGCGGATCCAGGAGATGGGTGAGAGCGAAGTTAAAAGCCTGGTGGTGGGCGAGGAAGTGATGAAAGAGCTGCATCAGTTGGACCAGGTCGCCTATGTCCGGTTTGCATCTGTATATCGTGAGTTCAAGGACATTGATCAGTTCATGGATGAGCTGAAAGTTCTGGCTCAACAGCGTCGCGAGCGCTGAGTGCCGGTTCTTTGAGCCACCCTCTCGTTTCTCTGTATCACCCCCGACTGATGTAAGCGGCCTCGATCGTCCGTCCCAGCGAACAGTGTGCGCGGAGCGTCGAAGACATGGCCACCCTGCAATCTCAGCGCAATCGACGAAAAGCGGCGAGTTTCGGCACCACCAATGTTGCCATCATCGGCGCAGGCCGTGGCGGCACGGCACTGATGGAAATCTTTGCGGACGACCCTCTCGTGCGGATCGTTGGAGTGGCAGAGGTTGACCAGCAGGCACCTGGCGTGAGTCTTGCCAAGCAGCTGGGAATTCCGGTCACCCACGACTATCGGCAGCTGTTGGCGATGGAACGGGTCGATTTGATTATCGACGTCTCCGGCAATACCGAAGTGTGGCAATTGCTTCAGGACTTTCATCGGATGGGCGTGACGATCATCGGGGGCGCCAGCGCCAAATTCATGTGGGAGCTGATCGAAGCCCGTATCCGCGCGACGGCGGAGATCGAACGGACACTCAACAAGTATCAGTCCCTCTATCGGTTGTATGTCAAAGAGACCGGTGCGGCGGTGACGGATGAGCGCACCCGCATCGCATGTGAAATCCATGATGGCTTCATCCAAAGCCTGGCGGGTGTCAATTTTAAGCTCGACCTGTGCCTGCAGCTGATGCGAAAAAATCCGAAAGCCGGGCTGGTAACTATCAAAGAGAGCAAGGCGCAACTCAAACTCGCCATTCAGGAAGCCCGCCAGGTGATCTTCAATCTGCGGCCACTTCATTACGACAAAATGGAATTGATTCCCGCGCTGACCAACTATCTCAAGTCGTACGAGATAGAGTCGCATATCGCCGCCAAGTTCACTGTTACGGGTGATGAGCAGACGCTCTTTCCACGGACCAAGATCTTCCTTTTCCGCATCATCCAGGAGGCCTTAAGCAACGTCCATAAACATGCAAAGGCGAATCGGGTGTTGATCCGGCTGGAGATCGGCCTGGAAATCCTGCGGATTACGATCACCGACAACGGTGTGGGGTTCGATATGGAGACCGTCCTGCGTGATCCCGAGAAGTGGGACCATTTCGGGATCAAAGGAATCTTGGAACGGGCCCGGCTGGTTGGCGGAGAAGGGCGTGTCGAATCCAAAAAGGGACGAGGTACAAAGGTTGTCGTCGAAGTGCCGTTGTTCGATAAGGATAAGAGGGAGGATGCGAGTCATGGAGAAAATTAAGGTGTTGATCGCCGACGATCATCGTGTAGTCCGTGAAGGTCTGGCGGCGATTCTCAAGACCAAGGACGACATCCATGTTCTAGGCGAGGCGCAAGACGGCATTGAGGCGGTGGAAAAAGCCCGTGTCCTTCTTCCCGATGTCATTCTGATGGATGTCAGCATGCCGAGGATGGGCGGTGTCGAAGCGACCAGACAGATCAAGCGCGAGTTTCCGCACATCGGCATCGTCGCCCTGACGATGTATGAGGAACAGCAGTATATCTTTGATCTGGTCCGGGCCGGCGCTACAGGCTACTTGCTTAAGGATTCGGAATCGTCGCAGATCGTCGCCGCTATTCGGGCCATTTATCGAGGCGAATCGCTCATTCACCCGTCCGTGGCCAGCAAGATCTTGGCGGAGTTTTCGTTGATGGCTCAGAAGAAGGGCAAGAAATCAGCGTGGGCCGAGCACGATTTGACCGAGCGGGAGATCACCGTCCTCCGATTGGTCGCCGATGGAAAAACGAACAAGGAGATTGCCAATAATCTCGACTTGAGTGAAAAGACCGTGAAGAATCACGTCCGAAACATTTTCCACAAGCTGCAAGTCTATGACCGCACGCAAGCCGCTATATTGGCTATCCGGAAGGGCCTTATCGAGCTGGACCCGCGGCGGTAGGTCGGTAGACGGTGACGCTGGAAGCTCCAACGGGGCGTGCGGATGTGAGGCGTCACCCGCCTCCTCAGCCAGTCACGTATCGTATGTCCGAGCCTCACGCACCACAGCCAGAGCAGTTTAAGCAGCCCACTCATCGAGCACATCCTTTTTCAAGAATTAGCCGAGAATTTGTGCGAGGGCTTGCCGAAGGAGTGCTTGATCCGATGCCGTGAGTCGTCCAAGCTTTTTTGTAATCAGCGCAGGATCGATCGTCGTCAGGACTGGTTTGAGCACCGAGGGTTTAAGGAGCCCGGCTCCTCGCCAATCTTCGACCATCACTTCGCCGAGAGCGTCCGTGGTGGGTCGCTGGCTCGTGACGGCCATGATGATCAGGTCGGGGCG
>JABMDH010000028.1 GCA_015904075.1 Nitrospira sp. | reverse complement strand
CAGGCGACGGCCGACTCACGGCCCGGACTTTCTGCGAAAAATGACGCAAATCAACCGCGCAGGCGAGATCGCCGTCACCACCTACCACTCGTTGCAGAAAGAAGTTCTGGCGTTGTCGCGCTTCGCGTGGCGTTGTGTGGACTGCGGACGGATCTATCGCCGGCAGCGGAAAACCATTGAACCACGCCGGCATCAATGCGGCAGCTGCAGAGGCGCCCTCCAGGAACTGCCTGGATGGAACGTCAACCGTCATTCGGCAATCGGCAGGACAGAGAACCAGCCACCCCGCGCCGCCCACACCGCTACCGACAGACCGGCCAGACAACTGACGCTGGAGTTTTCTTTCTCTGAAGCCTAGGATTTGCTGGTTCTGACTCCGATCCTCTTCCCACGCTTGACGTATGACGCTTCACGAATAACGATGCCTCTTATGCGCTGGCCCCGCCAAATTCTCTTCGGCGATGTCGATGCCATGTTCACGTCGGCGGCCGTGGTTAAAGATCCGAGCCTCGCCGGTAAACCAATCGCGGTCGGCAGCCCACCGCCGCGAGGTATTATCGCGGCCGCAAGCTATGCCGTCAGACCCTTCGGCGTGCGCTCGGCCATGCCGACGGCCAAGGCGTTGCAACTGTGCCCCCAACTTATTCTGCTTCCGCCAGACCGGCCGCTGTACCGGCGTCTGCACGACGCCATGCACGTAGTCACCGGCCGGCTCTTTCCCCTCACCGAGTGGAGCAGCATCGACGAGTTCTACGCAGACACGACGGATCTGCAATCGTTGCACCCTGATCCATCGGCGCTAGCGCAGCTGGTGAAACACGAACTCCACGCCGCCACCGGCCTCTGTTACACTATCGCCGTGGCCACGAGCAAAACCGTCGCGAAAATCGCCGCTGACAGCCACAAACCGGACGGATTGGCCGTGATCGAACCCGGCACGGAACAATCGTTTCTCGCACTCCGTCCCCCGCGCGCCTTGCCCGGCATCGGGCCGAAGACGGCCGCCAGGCTGGATGCGCTCGGACTCAAGACAATCGGCGACTTGTTGGACGTTCGCTGGGAGGTGCCCCTTCACCGCCTGTTCGGCCATAGCCTGGCTTGGATCAGAGAGCTGGCGCAAGGCCTCGACCGCGAACCGGTAGTGGCCGATCGGGACTCCAAGAGCATCAGCCATGAAACGACGTTCGAGCGCGACACACAGGACCGGGCGTTGCTCGAACGTACCCTACGTGGATTTTTGCGCGAGCTGGCGCAGAATCTGCGACAAGAAGGGCTCGCGGCCTGCGGCTGTGCCGTTAAACTGAAGGACTCACACTTTACGATCACCACCAAACATGGCCGGTTTCCCCATCCGCTCAACTACGACCCGGACATGTGGCCGGTAGTCCAGCACGCCTTACGAGACGTCATGACACCAGGCACAGCCTATCGCCTGGCCGGCTTGGCGCTGACCGCGCTGACCCCCGCCGTGCCGGGCCTGTTCGACCAACGACGTGCCAAGGCGATCGAGGCAATGGATGCGCTTGTGGCTCGCCATGGGCCCTCTGTCATCGGACTCGGCGGCGTAACCCCGAACGACGAGTAGCTGATCGTCCCCAAAAGAGCCGATAGCAAATCGGCTGATGGCAGGATGAGTCTGGGGGCGTACGGCATGAGCACGAGAGAGGATAAACGAACCGCCGATGGTATGAGGTCCCGGTCCGCTCACAGGCCATCGGCTATACGCGCTTCTCCTCAATGGGACGGCGCGTCGCTCTCACTCTTTCCATCTCCGAACGCGGCAGGTATGATGGGGCCATGTCCGGCAAGATCATGACCCGCGCGCAATTGGTTCCAGTTCTCGAACAGGCGCGCGCACATCAACAGCGGATCGTCTTCACGAACGGCTGCTTCGACTTGATGCACGTCGGCCATGTCCGCTACCTCCAAGCCGCAAAAGCCCTCGGCCACCTGCTTGTGATCGGCGTGAACACCGATGCCTCGGTTCGTGGGTTGGACAAAGGCGCAGACCGTCCGATCGTACCGGAAGCCCAGCGGGCCGAAGTGCTGGCCGCTTTAGGATGCGTGGATTATGTCGTGCTGTTTGCGGAGCCGGACCCCGAGCAATTGATCGCGGCCTTGCAGCCGGACGTCCTGGTCAAGGGCGGAGATTGGGCGATTGACAAGATCGTCGGCCGCGCAATCGTCGAAGCCCGCGGCGGCATCGTGACGACCATCTCGCTGGTTCCCGGCCTGTCCACTACGGCACTTCTTCAACGTATACGTGCGACCGCGACGTGATGTCCTCCAACGCCGGCGCCGATTCCACAGCATGGCTCGTTCCGCTCCGCTCAGCGTTGAGCCAAGACCGGGCCCGCGCCTGCCTGACAGGATTGCACGGCTCAACGCCGGCCTGCGCATTGACGCTGCTCGCCCGGACACAGAAGCACGCACCGGACCAATCTGGTCCATGGGTCGTCATCACCCCCGACGACGCATCGGCTGAACGCATCTACAACGACTTGCAGTTTTTTCACGGCCTCATGGGCCTCCCGCTCGGCGCCCTCGCCTTATTTCCGGAATGGGAGACGCTGCCCTACGAAGAAACGGCGCCGCATGTGGGATTGATCGCACGCCGCATGACGACGTTGTATCAGCTGCTCACCGGCTCATCCTTGATACTGGTTACGTCGGTCGCTGCCGCCATGCATCGCTTGATTCCACGCGCCACGTTCGAAGAAGCGGTGCTTCGATTCAACACCGGCGGCGCCTGTGAACGCGAACCGTTCCTGGCCGGGCTCCTGCGTCTGGGCTACCGGCGTGTATCGGTTGTGGAGATCCCCGGTGAGTTCAGCGTTCGAGGCGGCATCGTCGACATTTTCTCCACCGCCTATGCCGATCCGCTCCGCCTCGAATTTCTCGGCGACCAGGTCGAATCGATCCGCCTGTTCGATCCCTCAACCCAGACCTCGATCGAGACACTGCGCGATGGGGTGGTCTTACCGGCGCGAGAGTTTCTTCGCCCCATGGACGCTCCGGATACGCTTGCGCCGATCGCGCCGGACGCCGAATGGCGGAGCCCCGATCTGTATACGCAGATGGACACGCTGTTCGACTACCTGCCTGCCCCTCCCCGCCTCGCCCTCGATCAGCCGGAGGCGTTGAAGAAGGCCTGTACGGCCGCCTGGGAAAAGATCGACGACGGGTATCTCCGCCATGTCGACCGTGACGCCGCACAGCCGTATCCGACGCCGGAACGGCTTTTTCTACAGTGGGATGACTTGGAGCGGGCCTTTGCACCCTGGCCAACACTGGCCCTGGAACCGCTGGCAGCACCGGACTCTTCCTGGACCCCGGTGTTGCCCTTTGCCGGGCAAACACCGGCCAGTATTGGGCTGGGTGTGAGGGGCACACCTTTCACGCAGACTCTCAGCCTCCTGGAACACCTCCGGGAGGAGTATCGGGTGACCGTCGTGGCCCGAAGCCGCGGACAGGTTGATCGGCTGCTGGCTCTTCTGCGAGAGCATGATCTACCGGCCGATGAATGGACCGCGTCGATCTGGCCTCGCCGAAGCACGGGCAAACTTCCTTTCTACGTCGTGCACGGCGATCTATCGGCAGGGTTTCTTTCGAGCGATCTTCGGCTTGCCCTGCTGACCGAAGAAGAACTGTTTGCGAAAGGCGCACGGCACAAGCCGCAGCCGAAAACCAAAACGGCCACGTTCCTGTCCTCATTGGAAGACCTGAACGTCGGCGATTATGTGGTCCACGTCCAGCACGGTATCGCCAAATACCGGGGGCTCAAACGCCTCGCCGTTCAGGATTTCGAGAGCGACTATTTGATTTTGGAGTTTGCCGGCGGAGATACGCTCTATGTCCCGCTCGATCGTTTGAACCAAGTCCAGCGCTATAGCGGAGCCGACAGCCACGTTCCCCGGCTCGATCGCCTCGGCGGCACCAGTTGGGCCAAAACCACGGCGCGGGTGAAAAAAGATATCGAAGAGATGGCGCATGAGCTGGTCGAGCTCTATGCCAACCGCGAGCTGGTGAAGCGGAACGCCTATGGAGCGTCCAGCACGCTGTACCACGAGTTCGAAGCCGCCTTCGAATATGAAGAAACGCCGGACCAGCTCAACGCCATCCGTGACATCATTCGCGATCTGGAATCAACAAAGCCCATGGACCGCCTGGTCTGCGGCGACGTGGGATACGGGAAGACGGAAGTGGCGATGCGCGCCGCGTTCAAAGCGGTGGAGCATGGCCGCCAGGTTGCAGTCCTGGTGCCCACCACCCTGCTGGCCCACCAGCATTATGACAACTTCGCGGAACGATTCGCTCCCTTTCCGGCCCGCGTGGCGCTACTCTCTCGATTCCAATCGCCCAAGGACACCAAAGCTGCGCTCAAAGATGTGGCTGCCGGCCTCATCGATGTCATGATCGGCACCCACCGCCTGCTCCAGAAAGACGTCACGTTCCGCGATCTCGGCCTCGTCATTATCGACGAAGAGCAGTGGTTCGGCGTGAAACACAAGGAACGACTCAAACAACTTCGTACCCAGGTCGACGTCCTCACCTTGACTGCCACACCCATCCCGCGCACGCTGCAGATGGCCATGTCGAGCGTCCGCGACCTTTCCATTATCGATACGCCACCGGCCGGCCGCCTGGCGATCAAAACGGACGTCATCCGCTCCAGCGATAAAACCGTGCGGGATGCGATCCTGCGCGAGCTGGGCCGTGGCGGGCAGGTCTACTTCGTGCACAACCGCGTCGAAACCATGGAGGGAATCGGCGCATGGCTTCGCCGGCTGGTCCCGGAAGCCCGCATGGTGATGGCGCACGGCCAAATGAACGCCAAACCGCTGGAAGCCGTCATGCTGAAATTCGTGAAGCACGAGGCGGACGTCTTGATTGCCTCGGCGATCATCCAGTCCGGCCTCGATGTCCCGAACGCCAACACCATCATCGTGAACCGGGCTGACATGTTCGGCCTCGCGCAGTTGTATCAACTGCGTGGGCGCGTTGGGCGCGGAGGCGAACAGGCCTTCGCCTACTTCCTGATTCCCGACGAAGGCACACTCACGGGCGACGCGCAGAAACGGCTGATTGCGATTCAACAATTCACCGAATTGGGATCGGGGTTTCGCATCGCGGCTGCCGACCTCGAAATCCGGGGAGCGGGAAATCTCCTGGGTAAACAGCAATCCGGCCACATCGCCGCGATCGGCCTCGACCTCTACATGCAGATGGTCGAACAGGCGGTCCAGCGCCTCAAGGGCCTGGTGGTCGAGGACGAGCCGGACCCGACCCTGCAACTCCCGGTATCCGCCTTCATCCCCGAAGGCTATGTAGCCGACCCCCATCAACGGCTGTCGCTCTATAAACGGCTGACCGCCTGCAACCAAGTCGGGGAACTGGCCTTGCTACACGGAGAAATCCAGGATCGCTACGGACATCCGCCTGAACCGGTCGAACGGCTGCTGGAAGTCATGCAGCTCCGCACTCATGCCAAACGGCTGCGTTTGGTGTCGATCGAAGTGCATCACACGTCGGTGACCGTGTCGTTCAGTCCCAAAGCCGCAGTGTCCGACAAGTCTGTCAACCGGTTGATGGATCGCCTCAAGAAGCGCTTACGATTCCTGAGCCCCCTCTCCTTTCAGATCCAGATGCCGGAGGAGGACTGGCCGGCCATGTTCTCAGAACTCAACACAACCTTGCAAAGCCTCAGCCTCTGTGATACCAACACAATCGGAAAGGACGCCGCTGGATTGTGATCGGAACCTGTACCTTACGCCCCATGATGTCACGCCACATCCGTTGCACTGGCTATACCCCCTTCCGTCTCTCTCTATTCCTTGCCGGCCTACTGGTCGGATCGGGAGCCATACTGACCGGCTGCGCGCCTCCGCACGAGGAACCGATCGTGGCCCTGGTCAATGGACGGGCCATTACGCAAACCGAGTTTGATATCCATTGGCGCGAGCTCTCGGAAGCCACACGCACCCGCTACACGAAAGACGGGGGCAAACGGCGATTTCTGGACGAACTCATCACCCGTGAGTTGCTGATGCAGGAGGCCCGCCGTCGAGGGCTCGATCAAAACGATGCGATCCGCGACAAAGCCCAACGGTACAAGGAGCAATTGATTCTCGACGAACTGTTGAAGGACAAACTTCAGTCCAAGGTGGAGATCACAAAGGACGAACTCGATGCGTATTATGAGGCGCATTCGCGAGAACTGTTGGACCCCTTGAAGATCCAGGTCTCCCTGATGCTGCTGCCGAATTTTTCAGCTGCGAAAGATCTCGAAACACAGGTTAATCACGGAGGAAGCTTCGCCGCTTTCGCCAAACGCTATTCGATCCACGAACAATCAAAAGCCAAGGGCGGCGATCTTGGCCCGTACCGTAAGGGCCTGGTTATCCCCGACGTCGATGCCGTTATTCACACCCTCAAACCGGGGCTGATCAGCGCTCCGATCAAAACCGAGAGCGGCTATTATCTGGTCATGACCACCCCCCTCGACGCGGAAATCATCCAGGCCGACTTGGCCACCCAAGAACGGCTTCGTCAAGAACTTCTAGCCGACAAGCGCCGCAAGCGCTTCGAGGAAGTGATCGCCGATATCAGGACGAATGCCACGATTCGACTCGCCGACGCCTCTCGCCACATTACCGACGATGCGGGTAAGCCGTAGTTTCCTGACTCTCCCCAAAACCGCCTCATTTCGTGTAGAATTGGCTGATTCTAGGCTCTTAATCTTTCGTGACAAGGAGCGCACACTCGTGCCGCCCGTTTCTCACAGACCATATCCGATGGCCCTACTCACGGCGCTATCAGTCTCGATTGGCTTCCTGGCACTGACGGCGCCCCTCGCATCGGCTCATCTTGAAGACCGCATTGTTGCCGTGGTGAATTCCGACCTGATCATGCTGTCGGACGTCAAACGCGAGTTTGCGCCACAACAGGAACGCATCAAAAAGCAACACCCGGGCGACGATCTCGCGCAACACTTGAAACTCGCGGAGTCCATGACGCTGACGAAGATGATCGAGCGGAAGCTGCAACTGCAAGAAGCCAAAGCGCGGAAAGTCGAGGTGTCTGATCAGGAAGTAAAGGTCGCGGTCGAACAGATGAAGCAGCAGGGAGGAGCGATCGATCCGTCAAACCCACAGAGTGCAAAAGCCGTTCGGGACCAGCTGATGCTGCTGAGAGTGATCGACCGTGAAGTGCGCGGAAACATTATGGTCGGGGAATCAGAAATGAAACGCTATTATCAAGGGCATCGCGACCGCTTTGCCCTCCCAGAAGAATATACGTTAAGCCAGATCATCGTACAGTCCCGTTCACGCGATGCGGCCGATGCGCTCACGAAGATACGAAAAGCAATGGATGAATTGAAGCGTGGCGAAAAGTTCGAAGACGTGGCATTGCAATATTCAGACGGACCGAATGCGCTGCAAGGCGGGCGGATCGGACTCGTGCGTCGTGGCGAGCTGTTACCGACAATTGAACGGGCTATTGCGCCCCTTGTTCCAGGCGGTATCTCCGATATCGTCGAGAGTGTCGACGGGTTTCACATCTTTCGAGTGGACCAAAACCGACTCATTTCGTGTAGAATCGGCTGATTCTCGGCTCTCAATCCTTCGTGACAAGGAGCGCGCACGCGTGCCGTCCGTTTCTCGCAGACAATATCCGATGGTCCTGTTCACTGCGCTATCAGTGTCCGTCGGCTTCCTGGCATTGACCCCGACCCTCACATCGGCTCACCTCGAAGACCGCATTGTGGCCGTGGTGAATTCCGATCTGATCATGCTATCGGACGTCAAACGCGAGTTTGCGGCACAACAGGAACGCATTAAAAAGCAACATCAGGGCGACGAGCTCGCGCAACACTTGAAACTCGCGGAGTCCATGGCGCTGACGAAGATGATCGAACGGAAGCTGCAACTGCAAGAAGCCAAAGCACGGAAAGTCGAGGTGTCTGATCAGGAAGTAAAAGTCGCATTCGAGCAGATGAAGCAGCAGGGAGGAGTGATTGATCCTTCAAACCCCCAGAGCGCGAAAGCCGTTCGAGACCAGTTGATGCTGCTGAAAGTGATCGACCGTGAGGTGCGCGGCAACATCATGGTCGGGGAATCAGAAATGAAACGCTATTATCAAGGTCATCGCGACCGCTTCGCCCTTCCAGAAGAATACATGCTGAGCCAGATAATCGTACAGTCCCGTTCACGCGATGGTGCGGCTGATGCACTCACCAAGATACGCAAAGCAATGGATGAATTGAAGCGCGGCGAGAAGTTCGAGGATGTGGCGCTGCAATATTCGGATGGACTGAATGCGCTGCAAGGCGGGCGGATCGGACTCGTGCGGCGCGGCGAGCTGTTACCGACAATCGAACGAGCGATCGCACCACTTGTTCCAGGCGGTATCTCCGATATCGTCGAGAGTGCCGACGGGTTTCACATCTTTCGAGTAGAGGACAAGAAACCTAAGCAGTATCGCCCATTTCAGGAAGTGCAATATGAGATCCAAGGACTGGTCTTCGAGCAGAAGACTGAAGATGGGTTCCAATCCTGGCTGGCCGACCTGAAAAACAAAGCCTACATCGAAATCAAGTTCTAGCCAGGTCCCGCAGCGCTCCCCATACCCGCTCCCGCCCATCCCCGGTCACAGCCGAATAGGGAATCAACATCTCCCCTTCGATCAATCCCAAGTCCAGATGGGTTTGACGAAGAGTACGCACCCGTTCACTGGGCTTGAGCTTATCAGCCTTCGTAGCAACGACGAGCGGATTATGCCCGACGGAACGGAGCCAGGCGAGGGTTTGGCGATCTTGATCGGTCACCACACGGCTTTCAACCAGCAGCATAACACCGAGTAACGGAGATCGATCGGTCAGATACGCTTCGAGCAACGGCGCCCACTCGGCCCGGATCGACCGGGAAACCTTGGCAAACCCATATCCCGGCAGATCCACCAGATAGAACTGCGCTAAATCCTGATCGGACGTCGCCACCCGAAACAGATTCACCGCCCTCGTTTTTCCTGGTGTCCGGCTGACCTTCGCCAGATCCCGCCGATTCAACAGCGAGTTGATTAAAGAAGACTTGCCCACATTGGAGCGCCCGACTACGGCAATCTCACGAAGATCTCCCGGAGGAAATTGTTCTGGATCAACACAGCTTCTGATAAACTCAGCAGTAACGATTTTCATGCCGTTCCTAGGGGGATGCACGGGATTCAGGGTAACAGATAAGTTGCTTCACCCTTATCTCACGCTGCTACACATACGCACCCCACATACTGATGTCAACCAAACGCCCGATAATCGTTCGCCTACTCCTCTGGAGCATCCTGATTGTGGGGCTACCGCTCGGCGCACTGGCACTGACCTGGCTGGCCACCTTACCCGATGTGGGAACACTCGCCCGGCACAATCCAGTATCGACCGCTCTCATGGAGAGCCGGGCGGAGAAAGCGGCTAAAGAGAAACACCCCGTCCTGAAGCAATGGTCCTGGGTGCCCTTGTCGCGGATCTCTTCCCACCTGCAACGGGCTGTTATCGCGGCAGAAGATGCCTCGTTCTTCACCCATGAAGGATTCGATTGGGAGGGCATTCGAGAGGCTGCACTCCATAATTTTGAAGCAGGGGAAATGAAACGAGGCGGAAGCACAATTACGCAGCAACTGGCCAAAAACCTGTACTTGTCTTCAGAGCGTTCGTTGACTCGAAAAGCACGCGAGGCCTTGATCACTCGATCGCTCGAGCACCACCTGACCAAGGAGCGCATCCTTGAACTGTATCTGAATGTGGCCGAATGGGGGCGCGGGGTGTATGGCGCGGAAGCCGCTGCCCGCCACCATTTCGGCAAATCTGCCGCCGAGCTGACCCTGGACGAAGCCGCCTGGCTGGCCGCCATGCTGCCGTCGCCACAACGATACGACCCTATCCGAAAAACTGTGGCGCTGACAAAGCGGCACCAGCGCATCCTTCGGTGGGTCCACAACGTGTCCACCGCCACGCACACGCGCGCGCCATAACTGTCTGAGAACTCCATTATGAATCGGGCTGCCGGTCATCCTTCACCGGTATCACCGACCTGATTATGCTCCTGCTCACCGAAAACAGCCGATTCGTACGTATAATGTTTGAACTCGAGCAGATTGTGCGAAGGGTCTTCCAAAAAGAACGTGCGGTGTTCGATACGGGTGCCAGGAAACCGTACGCGTGGCTGCTGATAGAACGTCAGCCCCTTGGATTTGGCGCGATCTGCCAGCGCCTGCCATTCTGTTTGTGAGCAGAAAATAAGTCCGAAATGGCGGGGGTAGATCCCCTGCTGTTTTATGGACTGATCCGGCGTGAGATGGCCGACAAGCTGATGCCCGGCCAAGCCAAGGGTCACGGCTTGTTGTGATTCACGACCCAGCGTACAACCGAGACCGACCACGTAAAACTGCTTCGTGGCCTCGATATTCGTTACCGGAAAGGCAAGATGAAACAGGCTCTCGGTCATCGGAACCGATCTCCGACTGTCGGCTCACCTTTTCCATCCCACCATCCTGCGGCCATGCGGGGGGTCACGTGCGAAATCGAAAATCGGCCGTCTGAAGCCAGGACCAATGTGCCGGCTGCTCCTTGAACTCTCGTCACCAGATTTCTCAACACCTGCCGAGCGACAGCCGCTGGACGCCTTCCCTTTGCAAGATGGTCGCAGATTTCTTTGGCCACCGCCATCCGAATAATCCCCTCCCCGATGCCGGTCATCGCCACAGCTCCACTCTGATTATCAGCATACACCCCGCAACCGATCAGTGGCGTGTCGCCAACTCGACCGGGCAACATACGATCAATCCCACCGGTCGACGCGCCGGCTGCGACTGTGCCGGACCGATCTCGTGCGACAGCGCCGACTGTTCCATGCCGTTCTCCCGCGAGACTGTTCCGTGTGAGCATGCCCTCATACGAGAGTCGGCGTCGTCTAGTCCGCTGTGGCTGGCGCTCTAGCCCGAAGTACCTGGCGAACTTCGTCGCCAAAGGCCCCACGAGCAACACATGGCCCGTGGTCTCCATCACAAGACGAGCGGCAACAATCGGATGGACGATCCCTTCGATGGATGCGACGGCACCGGCGCGCAAGCCATCCCCTTCCATAATTGACGCATCCATCCGTCGGACACCATCAAGTTGCAGACGGCTACCTGCGCCCGCGTTGAATAGTCCACTCTGTTCGAGGACACGAATGGTCTGTTCCACTGCAGTGAGCGCGGAACCTCCACGATCGAGCAGATGATAACCGACACGCAATGCAGCGCGCAAACCGGCTGCCTGAGCGGCGGTCATCGGACGACGGCCTGCGCCTCCATGGACGAGTAGAATAGGATTCGCCGGTTTCAATTCAACAGAAGATCCCGAGCACGCTGGTAGGCAGGATTTTGCATGCGGTCCAAATCAGATCGAACGAACCCCAAACCAGTGACGCAAAGCTCAAAATTCTCGGACAATTTTTGAAACAAGGGAGGATCGCCTTCAGCATCGTCACGACTGATCTTAGCCACAATGCCGTATGACCGCTTGCCGGTCTTCATATAATCCACGAGAAAGTCCTTGTGATAGATCAATCCCGCTGATTTGAGCCGACGGAGATATTCTGGAAACAGCCCGGCCATGAACAGGGTAAAATCTCCGATATGGCGGTGGACATCCCGTTCACGGTCCAACGACTGGGCCTCAAGCATCACTTCAGACTCAAACAACAGCTCGACGACAGTATCGACCTGCTGACCGTGCTGATTTCTGATCTTATACAGGTGATCGGTGTGCGTAAAATCGACAAGAAGGTCGGAGACGTAACCGGTGACATTCTGGTCCGGCCAACCGAGATGCTCAGTGAAGCTTTTCTCGGTCAGGGCTCCGAACAGCCGGCGCAACGGATGCTGTGGAGGGACTTGAGCTCCCATCGCAACACCTCATGAAATGTGACCACGCTATGGCATCAAGTATAACAGACTCGCGGCAACATGCTGATGCTCCTGCTGCTTTATCGGTCCTCGTCCGGGAGACTTGACCGGGAGTCATCAGGAGCGGTCCTCCCGGCTATCTATGACAAATGTGACCGGTCCATCGTTCAACAACGCCACCCGCATATGCGCGGCAAAGACTCCGGTTTCAACGACGGTCCCTTGTGCCCGCAAGTCCATCGCAACCTGTTCATACAACCGCTTGGCCTCGTTGGGAGGTGCCGCGTCGTCAAAACTGGGGCGGCGGCCATTCGATGTCCGGCCAAGCAGTGTGAACTGCGATACCAACAACACGGCTCCGCCCACATCGACAAGCGACCGATTCATTTTCCCCTGCTCGTCGGAAAAAATGCGCAAGGTTCTGATTTTTTCCGCGAGATACCGCCCGTCAGATTCGCTGTCGCCTTTCGCCACACCTAGCAACACGAGTAACCCGGACCGGATCTGGCCGACACTCGTGCCCTCAACCTCAACCGACGCGCTGGTGACTCGTTGAAGTACGGCTTTCATCCGAATATCCAAGAGCGCATGGCAGATGGCCGATGGTCAATGGCACCAGCCTTCCAAAATCTGACTCGTTCGAACCAGACGCCACAGACTATCTGCTCTTCAGCATGGACAACGTCCCCTCAAGCGTCAATAGCTTTCGTTTCATGGGCAGACCACACGAGTAGCCGCCCAGCGACGCATCCTGCGCGACAATGCGATGGCAGGGGACGACGATCGGTAGAGGATTGGCACCAACTGCGTTGCCAACAGCCCGGGCATAACGCCGTCCGCCGACGCGAACCGCAATCCATTGGTACGAACGGAGTTTGCCAAAAGGAACCCGTTGCAGCGTCCGCCATACTCGCCGCTGGAATGCAGTCCCCCGCGAGAGGTCAAGCGGAAGGTCGAACCTATTCCGTTTCCCCGCAAGGTAGTCGAGCACCTGGCGGCGCGCGGCTTCCAATCGCGCAGACTCTCCCGGCTCAAACAATCCGCCTGCCATGGCACGAAGGCCGAACTCAATGGCCCGTTTCGATTGCTTGGGTAACGCGATCGCGTCGATCCCTTTGGCAGTCTCGGAAATGCCGACCCAGCCCCAAGGCGACTTGAAGATCATTGCACGCCGCATGGCAGCTCCTATTGTCCGGCCAGTCGTCCGAGTTTTCTTCGCACCATGCCCCACAGCACCTCGAGTTCATCGGATCGCAGCAGCGCATGGGCTCCAAGATAGCCGCATACGCTCAAACCAATGGCAAGGACGAGCATCGACGATTTGGCCATCCAGTCGTCGGGGTGCGTCCATATCTGCGCTCCGGCTACCCACCAACAGGCGATACCCATCGGCATACATGCCACGAGCACTCGCAGAAACGACCGCCCCACACTCCCCCATTCGATGCCCCCCAGCCGCCGGTTGAGCACCGCCACCAGAATACCCCCATTCACCATGGCCGCTAATGCCGTCGCAAGGGCCAGCCCAGCTGCTCCTAGAGAGGACATCAGTGCCAGCGAGAAGAGAATGTTCGCTGCCACTGCAATCGCCGCTGAAATTGCCGGCGTCTTTGTGTCCTGGAGGGAATAGAA
>JABMDH010000027.1:14216-15785 GCA_015904075.1 Nitrospira sp. | reverse complement strand
GGCTTGCCTGCCGAAGTGGTCGCGATGGGCTCCGATGATGATCGTCTCGTCGCTACGCAGCGAGTAGCCACGGATCAGCGAGACCACATTGTAGAGCGTGCCCGGTGACGACAGGGTGGTCCAAGCCAATCGTGCCGTCGCAGTGGTTACGAATGATCGTGATGAGCCGGTCCGGGTGATCGCTTCCTGGAGATCCCGAAGCGGCGTATTGTCCGGCGATCCGCTCCGTAGGATCGTCTCGGCGATGTCTGTGCTGATCCATGCGCCAGGCAGCTGCTGCGATGGGTCGGTCCCAGCGTACAAAGCGGTCGGTGTCCCGGTCGTGCCTCGGCGCAGTTCGTAGGCACTTAACACCGGACCCGTGGCCGTCAGATAGGCGGCGGCCCCTTTCTCCTTGGCGATCCGCACTTTGTCTGCATGTGTGAAGGCGCCTTTGTACGGCTCCGGCTTGCCGCGTAGAAATAGAACGATCTTGTTCTTGACGTCGAGGCCCGCGTAGTCGTCGATGCCCTGCACGGGGTCGGAGAGGCCGTACCCGACAAAGATGATGGAGCTGTGGATGTCGGCTGACGGCGAATCCAAAATGGGCAAAAACTCAGGTCCGACTCGTAGCGTCGATTGGTTGTTCGGAGCGTTGATTTGCAGAAACGGCTCGTCTTGGATCGTGGCCGCTGTGACCGGCATGGTCTGTTTCCATTCCCGTTGAGGCAGGGGATTGGTCCGGTTTTCCGGAGTAGAGGCGGTTGAACGATGCAACCGAAGCGCGCTGAACCGGTCGGCTACGAATGCCGCTGAATCCCGATCCTGATCGGTGCCGGTCTGTCGTCCTCCGAATCTCGGGCTGCTGAGTTCCGCGATATCCGCAACCATCCGCTCGGCTGAAATCTGTTCCAGGCCACGCTCAATCCAGCTTGAATCTGCAATAGTTGAATCGAGTGTCGTGCCGCTTGCCACGCTTTTGATAGCGGACGTTGCGGCGATGATGAAGGTCAGCAATACGGTGATGAGTCGCATGTGTCCACGCAGGCTCCGAGGAAGGACGAATTGCCCGCGAGACTATAGCATAGGCTGCGCAACCCATTGCACCATCTCAGCGGGAGCAGGTACTATAAGCGTTCGCGCGGGTGCGCTAGTGCTCTGGGGAGCGGAGTTTTGGGTTGCGAGTTTCTGGTTTCGAGTTGTCAGAAATGCGTTCCGAAAACACGCAACCCGCAACATGAAACCAGCAACGCATGAATCATGCGGGCTAAGTAAGGAGAACCAGTGGCAGCAGGTGGATCAGGAAACGGGCTGTACGATCATCTCTATAAGAAGTTTTTTGCGGAGCGTGACAGCCACGTGGGCTATTCCTTTCAGCAGGCTCCTGGCGGCAGCGCTCCGGCCCCGATTGTGACGTTTCGCGAGAAACTGCGATGGTGGACCTGGAATCGGTGGCGGCGGCGACGGACACTGCTCGCTGAGCGAGACCGGTTGCAGCAGGATATCCTTCAAATAAAGAAACCAGGGACGCCGAAATAGTACAGGCGTCTTTTCCTCTGTAGTAACTGCAGTATCGGATGTGAATGGTCA
>JABMDH010000027.1:9485-14116 GCA_015904075.1 Nitrospira sp. | reverse complement strand
GACGAAGCGCATGGCCGAAGACCTGACGGAGTATTACCACGATCTCGGGGTGAAGGTGCGCTACCTCCATTCCGACATCAAGACGCTCGAACGGGCCGAAATCGTGCGGGATCTCCGCCGCGGCGTGTTCGACGTGCTGGTCGGTATCAATTTGCTGCGGGAAGGTCTCGATTTGCCGGAGGTGAGCCTGGTCGCCATTCTGGATGCGGACAAGGAAGGCTATCTGCGTTCGTACCGCTCACTCATCCAGACAGCGGGGCGCGCGGCGCGGAATCTCGAGGGCCGAGTGATTTTTTACGGGGATTCCGTCACGGATTCCATGAAACTGGCGATCGATGAAACGAACCGGCGCCGGGCGATTCAGGCCGACTACAATCAGGTCCACGGTATTACTCCCACCGGCGTGAAGAAAGGGATTCAGGAATTGGAGTATGCGGTGGCCGAAATGGATTATGTTCAGCTGGACCTGGCGGCTGAAACAGTCGGGCAGTATGGAACGGCCGAGGGGACGGATCAGCGCATCAAACGACTGGAGACGGAGATGAAAGCGGCGGCCAAGGAACTGGCCTTCGAACGGGCGGCGGAGTTACGCAATCAGATTCGAGCGTTGAAGCTGAAAGACCTGGAAGTGAAATCGTAGTGCGCGTGATCCACGTGGTTCATATCTAGGGCGCGTCGCACCACCGCCGCGTTGCGAGTGTCGCTGTGTGTGAGGACTTCATGAATTCCTCCTTTGAGGCCATGGGGGACCCGTGTATACTTGGACTGATGAATGCCCAGCAGCCAGCGCTTTTGCAGAACACCCGACGGCGGCCAAGCAAGTTGAGCGAGCAGCTTTCGCACGAGAAAATCGAGCGGGCCAGACGCATGACGCCGGAGGAACGTGTGATGATTGCGTTGTACCTATCTGATTTCTGTCTTGAGTTGAGCCGCGCGTGTTCTCTGAAATCCTAAGCCAGATCATTCTCCGGCTTGAACAAGCCCGCAAGGACGGCTTGCTCCAGGCGTATGCGCTGATCGGTGGATTTGCCGTATCGGCATGGGGTGTCTCGCGCGCAACGCAAGACATTGATCTGGCGGTGGTGCTGGGAACTTCTGAGCCTCGCGCACTTGCCACTCATCTTGGTGCGATATACGAGGCCGGAGACGCCGATGATCCCTTACAAGGCGTGTTCCATCTCACGATTGAGTACAAGGGGCAGGAAGTGCCCGTGCAACTTATCGTGCTCAGGCCGAAGTGGACCGACGTGGTATTTCAGGGGATTGAAATATTGAAGGTATTGGGGTGTGTCGTACCGGTGGTGAATTGGCAAGCGCTCGTGCTGATGAAACTCTATGCGGGCGGACCGGTCGATGTGCAGGATGCCAGGAGTATCGTGGCTGTGCGCAACCCAGGCATTGAGGATAGAAAGCGCCTGATCGCACAAGCTGATGGGTTGGAGATTGGCCAAGAAGTTCGCGCTCTCCTCGATTTGCCTTCGTAAATAAAGCGGCGGCCAAGGAACTGGCCTTCGAACAGGCGGCGGAGTTGCGCAATCAGATTCGAGCGTTGAAGCTGAAAGACCTGGAAGTGAAGTCGTAGCCCGCTACACGTGTTTGTAGAAATAGACCCCGACAAACATACCTAACACACTGATGATATTGACTTTAATGCTGAACCCCAAGGTGAGTTTCATCAAGACCAGGTCAATCGTGAGCGGAGGACTGAGGCCGGGCATGAAATGCGTGGAGAAGATGTTTTGAATCGTGCCTTGGGGTGCGATGACGTGGAGGATTTCTCCAAGAATTCCGCCAAGCAGCCCGCCGATGATGATAAAGATGAACAGAACCCACGGTGACTTTCGCACGGGTGCGCGGATCCTCCATGTGTGAAACGAGACGCTGTGGAAGCGGTACGATCACGGCACCATATCGAAAGGTTTCCGGCAAGTCAACAAATCTGCCGACTTGATATAGCCTGGCCCGCATTATTCATGAACGCTTCTACTGCAACCGCCGATACGCCGCTACGACCAGCGTGGCCGCGAGCGTTGCGCGGCCAGCGGACAGGCTCGCTCTTCGTGACCTCAACATACTGTTTCAAGTATGCCTCGGTCTCTCAGGGCTCCTCGTGCCCGTCTCGCCTGGCGTCTTGGCGGTTTCGTCACGAACTGTCATGAATAATGTGGGCGAGCACTGCCTTGACTTGCATTCCCCGGTTCTATACACTCACCGATGCTCTTTTTCTAGATTTTTCGAGGCGATCGGAGATCTGGTGTAAGGCTTCGATGGCCTCGTTCTGTATGGTCCTATGTTTGACGCACTGAGCGACAAATTTGAAAAGGTTCTGAAGAAACTTCGCGGGCAAGGTGTGCTCACGGAGCAGAATATCACTGACGCGTTGAAGGACGTGCGGTTCGCGCTGCTCGAAGCCGACGTCAACTTCAAGATCGTGAAGGAGTTTATTGAACGTGTCCGCCAAAAGGCGATCGGGCAAGAGGTGCTGCAAAGTCTGACGCCGGGTCATCAGGTCGTCAAGATCGTGTGGGATGAACTGAGCGACATGATGGGGCGCGAGCGCTCGGGGCTTGCGCTCAACGCGCATCCGCCTACCGTCGTGATGATGGTCGGATTGCAAGGAGCCGGAAAGACGACGACCTGCGGCAAGCTGGCCCGCCTGTTCAAACAGCAGGGCAAGCGGGTGCTCCTGGTCGCGGCTGATCCGCGCAGGCCTGCGGCCGGTGAACAGCTCAGCGCGCTGGGGCGCGATCTTGGGATCGATGTGTATCGCGCCGATCAGGTGCTCCTGGTCGCGGCTGATCCGCGCAGGCCTGCGGCCGGTGAACAGCTCAGCGCGCTGGGGCGCGATCTTGGGATCGATGTGTATCGCGCCGATCAGGCCCAGGCTTCTCAATCGGATGTCGTGCGTATCTGTCAGGCCGGCGTCGAGCAGGGACGGGAGCAGGGGTTCGATCTGGTTGTGCTGGATACGGGAGGTCGGCTTCATATCGACGATGAGTTGATGGGAGAGCTCGTCGCAGTGAAGGCGGCGGTGGCTCCTCAAGAGGTCTTGCTGGTTGCCGATGCGATGACCGGTCAGGACGCAGTGACGATGGCAGGCCAGTTCGATCAGAAGATCGGCGTGACCGGCATCATTCTGACGAAGGTGGAAGGCGACGCGCGCGGCGGCGCGGTCTTGTCGATCCGGGCCGTCACCGGCAAGCCGATCAAGTTTCTCGGTGTGGGAGAAAAGCTGGATGCGCTCGAGCCGTTTCACCCCGATCGCATGGCATCGCGCATTTTGGGCATGGGCGACGTGCTGTCGCTCATTGAAAAAGCCCAGGAAAGTATTTCCCGCGAGCAGGCGGAAGCCGCGCAGCAGCGGTTGACGAGCAATACCTTTACGCTGGAAGATTTTCGCGCCCAGCTGGGGCAGATGGGCCGCCTCGGCTCGTTGGATCAGATTCTCGGGATGCTTCCGGGCGGGCAGAAGCTCAAGAGCGCAATCGAGGGGGATAAGCCGGAGCGGGAGATGGGCCGGGTAGCGGCGATGATCGATTCGATGACGAAACGCGAGCGCCGGGACCATACCATCATCAACGGAAGTCGGAAAAAACGGATCGCACGTGGAAGCGGTGTCACGGTCCAGGATGTGAATCGGCTGATCAAGCAGTTTCTCTCGGCGAAAAAACTGGCAAAGGCCATGACTGGCGCAGGAGGGCGGCGGCATCTCGCCCAGCTCATGCGCTCGATGTAGTGACGTAGGCAAAGGTCAAGGCTGAGGTCGAGATCGCAATCGGCTTTTTTCTTGGACTCAGCCGTAACCTGAACTTGAACGTATCGTTCAGAAGGAGGACAGTGTGGCTGTTCATTTAAGACTGGCTCGGACAGGAAGACACAAACGACCGATGTATCGGCTGGTCGCCGCCGATTCAAGAAAGGCCCGGGACGGGCGGTTCCTTGAAATTCTGGGGATCTTCGATCCACTCAAGGTCGAAGGTGTTCCGGAGCTCAAGCAGGACCGTGTCCTGACATGGTTGCATCAGGGGGCGCAGCCCTCTGTCACCGTGCGAACCTTGCTTCGCCGGGCCGGCGTCTGGAAGCAGTTCGAGGCGGAAAAGTCCGCGCGGAAGGCGACTGCGGCGAAGTAGCTCGCGTTGTGTATGGTGAGCGATCTTGACACGGTGACGGTAGGCCTGGTTGAACGGGCGTTTGGCGTCAGGGGCGAGGTCAAGGTTCGTTCGCTGAGCGACGTGCCCGGGCGGTTTGAGACGTTGACCAACGTGAGTCTGGTTGCAAAAGACGGCAGGACGATGGACACCAGCGTGACCCATGTGAGGCGCGCCGGAGAGCGGTTCATCGTGAGGTTTGTAGGGTTGACCACGCCGGAAGAGGCGGGGCTATGGCGCGGCAGTCTGATTCAGGCTCCTCGCGGCATTGTGCCTACGCTCCCGGCCGGTCAGTACTACGAGTGTGACTTGGTCGGTATTGGCGTGCAGACCGATCAGGGACTACCGATCGGCGTGCTGGAAGAGATCGTGGAATTGCCGGGCGGCCATGTGTTCGTCGTTCGTCAAGGCGCCAAGGAGACCTTGATTCCAGCGGCTAAAGAGTGGGTAACGGCGGTTGATCTCGAACACCGGATCATGACG
>JABMDH010000027.1:0-9385 GCA_015904075.1 Nitrospira sp. | reverse complement strand
AGGGACGGGGGTGAAGAAGCCGCTCGCAGTCATCGTCTGGTGTGTAGTGGTGTGGGGCGGGTGGGAATCCGCCGTGACGGCTGCAAACGATCCCATCACCGAAAAAATAGAGCGGGAACGGAAAACACTGGAGCAGTTGAAAGATAAGATCGAAGAAAAACGAAAACGGGCGGATGAAGCCGAGAAGAAGCGGGAATCGATTCTCCAGGGCATTCAATCCCTGGACGAGCGGCTCATTCGACACCGTCAAGACCATCAGGACATCACGAAGAAGCTGCGGAAGAAGGACCGGGAGATCGAGGACATTACGGAACAGCTCGGCGTCATACGGGACGGCATTCAGGAACGGCGTGATGCGATTCTTGCGCGTCTGCGCGTGCAGTATATGGAAGGGCGATTCGGGTATATGAAAGCGCTCTTGACCTCCGATACATACGCGGACTTCCAACGGCGCCGGCAATATCTCTCCACCGTGTCTCAAAAAGACTATGAGCTGCTGGGCGCGTTCAGGACCGACATGGCGCGTATGGAACAGGCGGAACGCCAGCGGGCGGAGGCGCGGGCCGGTATGGTCGCGTTTAAAGACAGTATCGAAAAGAAGCTCACGGATATTCGGGCGACTCAGCGGGAGAAGAAATCTTATCTCACTAAGATCACGCTGGAAAAAGACGCCTATAATCGGACGCTCGAAGAACTTGAGCGTTCCGCGTCACGGGTGGACAGTTTGTTGCATGAGATGGAAACCAGACGGCGGACGCTGGCGATGCGTCCGGCGACGATTCCTGCTCCTTCCCGTGGGGCGAAGGGCGCGTTGCCCTGGCCGGCCGATGGGCAGGTGACCTCATTTTTCGGGCGCCAGAAACATCCGACGTTCAATACCTATGTGCAGCGCAAGGGAATTGAGATTAAGACAAAAGAGGGAAGCTCCATCCATGCCGTCATGCCCGGTACCGTTGTCTATGCGGACTGGTTGAAAGGCTATGGACTCGTTATAATCCTGGACCATGCCAATGGATTCTTCTCACTCTATGCCCATGCGTCGAAGATTCTGGCCAAAGTGGGCGAACAGGTTGCCGAAGGCCGTCCGATCGGCGAGACAGGAGATACGGGCGTAATTGGAGAAAATACTCTATACTTTGAGTTGCGAGAAGGCGCCGAGCCGGTGGACCCTCTGCAGTGGCTGGCACGGCGATAACGCACAGGCGTACGGCGCAGTCTGATTTTTCATGGAAGGGACATGATGATGGAACAGCAGCCTCGGCGGAAGTCCTGGGTGGTCGGGCCGATGATCGCGCTCGCGCTACTCTGTGGAGTGATCCTCGGCAAGGGATGGGAGCGGACCGGTCATGCAGGAGAAACGTACGAAGAGCTCAAGACCTTTTCCGAAGTGTTGAATCAAGTCCAGAAGCATTACGTCGATGAGACGAAGCCGAAGGACCTCATTCAAGGGGCCATTCGCGGCATGCTGGCGACACTCGATCCGCACTCCGCCTACATGACGCCCGAAATGTATAAAGAGATGCAGGTGGAGACCAGGGGAGAATTCGGCGGCGTCGGCATCCAGATCGGCGTGAAAGAAAACCGTTTGGCCGTCATTGCCCCCATCGAAGGCACGCCCGCGCATCGGGCCGGAATCAAGGCCGGTGATTTTATCGTCAAGGTGAATGATGAGACAACCAAGGACCTCACGTTGATGGATGCCGTCCAGAAAATGCGGGGGCCGAAAGGCAGCAAGGTCAATTTGACGATTCAGCGGGAGGGCACACCGGATCCGATGTTGTTCACGCTGGTCCGGGATACGATCAAGATCGAGAGCGTGAAATCGAAGGTGATCGACAATCTTGGCTATGTGCGGCTGACTCAGTTTCAGGAGGCGACCGGGCGTGATCTGGCCAAAGCGATCAAACAGTTCAAGGAGCAAAAAGTACAGGGCACCATTCTCGACTTGCGGAATAATCCGGGCGGGTTGCTGACCGCCGCCGTCGATGTCTCCGAACAGTTTCTCCCGAACGGCAAACTGGTCGTCTATACCAAGAGCCGGGAAGGCAAGAAGGACGAATGGGTCTCAAAATCCAAGGATCAGCTCGAAGATCTTCCGGTCATCATTTTGGTCAACGAGGGATCGGCGAGCGCGTCGGAAATCGTGGCGGGCGCCCTTCAAGATTGGGGGCGGGCGGTGATCGTCGGGACGACCTCGTTCGGCAAGGGATCGGTACAGACGATTCTTTCGCTCGGAGACGGGTCAGGACTTCGGCTGACCACGGCGAAGTACTACACGCCGAAGGGGCGCTCCATTCAGTCAACGGGTATCACTCCCGATATCGTTGTTAAGCTTCCAAACCCGGTCGCTGCGAAGCCGGCAGAAGGCAAGAACGGCGAGAAGGATGCGGACGCGAAAGGCGGAAAGCCGGCGACAGGAAAAGAGGCGACTCCGCCTGTAGGAAAGCCTGCGGAGGAGACAAGCCCGAAGAACGGAACACATCCGCCGGCATCCTCGCCGGACGCAGGAGGCGACATTTCGTTAGAGCAGGATGTTCAGTTGCAAAAAGCGGTGGAGTTGTTGAAGAGCTGGAAAATTTTCAAGGAGCTGAAGCCGGTCTAACTCCGGTATTCATGGCCTGCGTGCCATAATCGGACATCCTCTGTTGTAACAAGCCTGGACGCGGCGTTAACCGCGTCCAGGCGCCTCGGTCCAATCTGCAGCGGTCTCCCATCCCATCATGCCGACGGTTTTTTCCTGGGCCTCTGTCCTTGCGGGAGACGCGTACGATCTCTCCGGGTCACGTTCGTTTCTGAATCCGAACGTGTGGAATCTCCTATTTTCTTTTCATTTGTTCGTCAGCCGGTACAATGACGTCGTCAGAGAAGTCTCCAGCCCGGTAGACTTCGATCTTAATGGCGCGCACCTCTCCTCACTAACGAAACGGTAGATACGATGGCAACGCTCATTTCAGTGGCATCCGGCAAAGGCGGTGTGGGCAAGAGTATTGTCTCAGTGAATCTCGCATTGGCGCTGGCAAAGGCCGGCCGCAAGGTCATCCTGGCCGATCTGGATGTGGGCGGGGCCGATGCGCACATCATGTTCGGCGAATTGAATCCGCCGGTGACCTTGACGGATTTTCTGAACAAACGGGTGAATCGGCTGGAGGATGTCGCAATTCCCGTCGCATTTCATCCGAATCTCCGTCTGATTGCCGGTACCGGTGAGACTTTGGCCACAGCCAATATGGCCTATGCCCGCAAGAAAAGGCTGATGAAACATTTCCGGGATCTGGATGCCGATGTGGTGATTCTCGATATCGGGGCCGGCACCCACTACCACGCCCTCGACTTCTTTCTGATGGCCGACATCCATCTGACCGTGGCGACGCCGGAGCCGACATCGGTGCTGGATCTCTATCGATTTATCAAGCTGGCAGCCATCCGTCGCGTGCTGGCCTGTTTCCTCGCGCGCAGTCCTCTGTCCGAGGTGCTGTCCAATCGTGATTTCACGAGCGGGGAGGAGGTCATGGAAGTCGCGGGCGCCACCGACGCAGAGGGGCGTGATGTAGCAACTGCTGCCTTGCGATCGTTTCGCCCCGGTCTCATCATCAATCGCACGTCAGGCCGTTCCCAGGTCAATGTGTTGTACCTCCGCAAGATTCTTCAGGACTATGTCGGCGGCGATCTGATGATGCTCGGCGAAATCCCCGACGATCCGGCCGTAAGCCAGGCCGTCAGAAAGTTCCTGCCCGTCATTGAATGTGCTCCGCAGTCCCCGGCTGCGAAAGGCCTGTTGGCCGTTTCCGCTGCGGTCGAGCAACTGCATGCGGCCTACGTCGACAGAAGGAAAGAACGACAGCTCAACGCAGACGACATGGAACAGAGCCAGGTGCCGGTCGAGATGGCAAACGTGCTGCAGGTACTTCCCCTCAACCGGTTGAAACCCGAAGCCCTGCCCGCTGTCTGTGATTTACGGTCGCTGAGCCGCATCGATGTGGTGCCAAATTCAGAAGAGAGTAACCAGCGCACTCCGCTCGAAGGCATTGCTCACGAGGATAACAGGCCGACGGTCTCTGCTGTATGAGCCCGCACCTAGAATAGGCTGCCTTGAGAGACAGTTATGTTGCTCTGAGGCTGCCAGGTACACTGTAGCGTACCCGTCCGCCCGTTTCCCCATAGCCGCCGCTTCTAATGGAGTGTCCCGCTGTATCAATTGAGCAGGGTTACGCTACTACTGCAAACAGTATCTGCATGATCGCTGGTTTTTCTTCCTCATTCCTACACACCAACATCATTCCTGGTCGGAACCCATCAGTCGTGCTCCACCGTCTTCATAGAATCGTCTGAGAGGGCGCGTAGTCGGGCGCGATTCTCAGCGCCGGTAAGCCCCCAGGGGAGGGCGAGAGGTGTCGTTTCGGTGTGGCTGACCAGGTCAGACAACGTGGCGCAATGGGCTCACTCATGCTTCAGGATTACGTCATTCGTTCCGAAGAGGGAGGTCGAGGCGATCTCATTCGGCAGGAAGCCCCGGTTCATCAAGGCAGCGCCGACCAGGGTTTGCAGACGGGTTCTCATGTGACGTCAATCTGACGGAGGCATTCGATGGCACGCATCATCGGGACCAATGCAAATAATCAACTGCAGGGCACCAGCGACGACGATCTGTTAGCCGGGCGCGGCGGCGACGATCAGCTCACCGGCGGCGGGTCAGATACGGCCTGGTATGGCGGGCTCGTCCACGAGTATCTGTTTAGTACAGAGGACGGGGTCCTGACCCTGACGGATCGGCAGGCGACGAACGGGGATGAGGGGACGGACCAGCTCACGACGATCGAGCAGGTGCAATTCAGTGATGCGCGCCTCACGGTAACGAGTGAACGCCGCGTCAACAGCACCACGGCCAGCAACCAGTCCCAGAGTGTGGTAACGGGGCTGGCAGACGGGGGCTATGTGGTGACGTGGACATCCAACGGCCAGGATGGGTCTGGCGCTGGCATCTACGCCCAGCGGTACGATACGGCGGGGGCTGTCGTGGGCGGGGAAGTGCGGGTCAACACCGAGACGGCAAGCATTCAGAATGAGCCTGCGGTGACAGCCTTGACGGACGGGGGTTATGTGGTGACGTGGACGTCCCTCGATCAGGATGAGGCGGGCACCTTTGGCATCTATGTCCAGCGGTACGATGCGGAGGGGACCGCCGTGGACGGGGAAGTACTGGTGAATAGTACAACGGTCGACGACCAGTTTCAGCCTGCGGTGACGGGGCTGGCAGACGGGGGGTTCGTGGTGACCTGGACCTCTTCTGGCCAGGATGCGGGGGGCACCTATGGCATCTATGCCCAACGGTACGATGCGACGGGGACGGCCGTGGGCGGAGAAGTGCCGGTCAACACCGAGGCGGCCGACGATCAGTCTGACAGTGCCGTGGCAGCATTGGCGGACGGGGGCTATGTGGTGACGTGGACCTCCGCTGGCCAGGATGGGTTCGGCGAGGGCTTGTACGACGAAGCGATTCGTGTCTGGCGCAGAAAGCAGGCCTTGCGCAGCACGTTTCTCAGGCGTCCTGATCTCTTGAGAGATCGCGTGCTCACACATGAAGATCAGCGGTTGTTGAATGAATTGATGAGTGAAGATGTTTCAATGGTGCCGATGTATGATGCTGGAGGAGGAGTGAGGTCATGAATCAGTTAGAGCGTATTCAACGGTCCTATACGAAGAAGTCAGCTCCGATATTCGAGATCGGAGATACCGTCAAGGTCCACGTCAAGGTGGTCGAAGGCGACAAGGAACGCATTCAGGTCTATGAAGGCACGGTGATTGCCCGTAAGGGTTCCTTGAATACGGAGACCTTTACGGTTCGCAAGCTGTCCTACGGAGTCGGTGTCGAGCGTATTTTCCCGGTGCATTCGCCGATTGTCGCCAAGGTCGATGTCGTCCGTCAGGGACGCGTCCGGCGGGCCAAGCTCTATTATCTTCGCGGGAAGAAGGGGCGGTTCGCCAAAGTGGAAGAGCGCGACTTTGTCGCAGGAAGCAAATCGGCCGAGCAGCCGACTGCCGCGCCAGCAGAGCCGGCTAAGGCGTAATCGTTCCGTTGAATCGGTCCAGCCGGGACAGGGCGGGCGGGTGTCTTCGGCAGAGGATCTGGTTTGGGAGCGCGCCTGATGGGGCCTGCCGACGAGTTCGAGCAAGAGGCCAGGCGATGTGGGTATCGCCGTATTGCGGGCATCGATGAGGCAGGGCGAGGTCCTCTCGCAGGTCCGGTCGTCGCTGCAGCCGTCATTTTACCGGTTCATGTCAGGCTGGTGGGAGTCGATGACTCGAAGCAGTTGTCCGAGGCTGAACGGGAACGGCTGTATCCGGGGATTCTTGAAAAAGCAGTGGGCGTAGGGATCGGCGTCGCCGATGCCGGCGAGATCGATACCCTCAATATTTTGGAAGCCACCCGCCTCGCCATGCGGCGAGCCATCGAAAACGTGGCTCCTCTTCCCGATTATCTGCTCACGGATGCCGTCATCCTTCCAGACATCCGGATTCCACTGCGCCCTATTATCAAGGGCGATGCCCTGTCCCTCTCGATCGCCGCGGCATCGATCATCGCCAAGGTGACCCGCGATCGTCTGATGGCGGCGTACCATGAGCGGTTCCCGCAGTATAATTTTCTTTCACACAAAGGCTATGGTACGGCAGAGCATCTGCAGAGGCTGGCGCAGTTCGGGCCCTGCTCCATTCACCGCCGGACGTTTGCGCCGGTGCGGGAGGTGATTCTGTCTGCGCCGGCAGTCGAACTCAGTATGGCAGGGCCGGCCATTGCGTTACCCTGAGTGTCATGACGACCTCCGATCCTCAGGACCCGCGGCATCAGTTCGGTCAATCCAGTGAATCGTGGGCGGAACAGTTCTTGAGGGCCAAAGGCTATCGGATCCTGGAGCGCAATCTGCGGACGTCGCTGGGCGAATTGGATCTTGTGGCCGAGGATCATGGCGTGCTGGTGTTCGTCGAAGTCAAAGGCCGGTCGACGGATGCATTCGGCGGCGCGTTGCTGGCGGTCGACCGGCGCAAGCAGGAGAAACTGATCAGGTTGGCGTCGCAGTATTTGGCGCAGCGCCACTTATCGGATACACTCTGCCGGTTCGATGTCGTGTTGGTGCAAGGGCGGCCGTCCGAAGGCGGCCGAATCGAACATCTCCAGAATGCATTCGAGGTTTCCGAACGAGGGCCGCGGTAGGCGACACTCGAGCATGTCGGTAAGGATCTCATGATTCAGTTGATCCATGTGTCCAAGAGCTACGACCGGCGCGTCGCCCTGTTCGACGTGACGATGGACATTGAAAAGGGCGAATTCGTATTGCTTATGGGGCCGAGCGGGGCGGGAAAGTCTACATTGTTCCGTATGCTGATCGGCGAGGAGCGGCCGGATGAGGGGCAGATCTTTGTCCAGGGCAAGAATGTCAGCCGCCTGAAGCAGTCGGAAGTGCCGTATCTTCGCAGGAAGTTCGGGACGGTCTGCCAAGACTTTCGCTTGCTCGGGAAAAAGTCCGTGTTTGAAAACGTCGCGCTGCCGTTGATCGTACAACGATCCTCCGAGGCCGATATTCGCCGCAAGGTCATGGACGCCTTGCGGGCGGTCGGCGTGGATCATAAGAAGGACCAGTCGCCCAACAGCCTCTCGACGGGTGAGCAACAGCGGGTCTGCATCGCCCGGGCGATCGTCAATGGACCGGTCGTGCTCCTGGCGGACGAACCGACAGGTAATCTCGACCCCGAACGGACCGCCGAGCTGATCGAGCTCTTTAAGCTGATCAATGCCCGAGGTACGACCGTGGTGGTGGCGACGCACGATCCCCATGTCATGAAGCTGGTCAACCGGCGCGTAATGACCTTGATGCAGGGGGTGTTGATGCCGGAGCAGCGGGGAGGCGACCGAGTAGACACATGAGATGGCTCTGGTATCTCTTCCGGGCAGCCTGGGCGAACTTGCGGACAAATCGCACGACGACGGTGGTGGCGATTGTGACCACGGCCTTTACGCTGGCCTGTGTCGGGATCTTTCTCGTGTCGTATGTGAATCTCCGCAACGCGGCGGCCTGGTTGCAGGAGGATATCAAGATCATTGTCTATTTGGACGATCGGATGTCAGGCGAGGAGACGAGGGAGCTCGAAGGCAAGCTCAAGGCCGATCGGATGGTGTCCGGCGTGCGGTACATTTCTAAGGAGCAGGCGCTGGGCGAATTTCGCGCGCAATTTCCGTCCGATTCCCATCTGCTCGAAGGGCTCGGCGAGAATCCCCTTCCCGCATCCTTTATCGTGACCCCGGCGACGGGCTACCAGTCGCCGGATGCGGTGAACCGTTGGGCGGAACGGGCACGGACGATGGCCGGTGTCGCGAAGGTCGACTACAACCAAGAATGGATCGATGCGCTGGCCGGACTCATTCGGTACATCGAGCTGACGGCGATCGGCGTGGGCATGATCTTGTCCGCCGCCGCCGTGACCATCATCGGTAATACGATCAGGCTTGCGCTGTTTGCCAGGCGGGAAGAGATCGAAATTCTTCGCCTGATCGGGGCGACCCGCGCCTTTATCCGAATCCCGTACTTTCTTGAGGGCGCCGTTTTAGGGGCCTGCGGCAGCGCCCTGGCGTTGGGAATTCTCAAACTGGGGTTTGAGCTGTTCCGACAGCAGATCAGTTCGGCCGGCCGTTTCCAGGGCATTGAGAACATGGTGTCGTTCTTTCCGCTGTCGATCTGTGTGGCGTTTGTCGCGGTGGGGATGGGGCTTGGTGTCGCCGGCAGCGTTGTGTCGTTGCGCCGGTTTGGAGAGGGGCGGGGGTGAAGAAGCCGCTCGCAGTCATCGTCTGGTGTGTGGCGGTGTGGGGCGGGTGGGAGTCTGCCCTGATCGCTGGCAACGATCCCATCACCGAAAAAATCGAGCGGGAACGGAAAACACTGGAACAGCTGAAAGGTAAGATCGAAGAAAAACGAAAACGGGCGGATGAAGCCGAAAAGAAACGGGAATCGATTCTGCAGGGCATCCAATCCCTGGACGAGCGGCTCATCCGTCACCGTCAGGACCATCAGGACATCACCAAGAAACTGCGGAAGAAGGACCAGGAGATCGAAGACATTACGGAACAGCTCGGCGTGTTACGGGACGGCATTCAGGATCGGCGTGAGGCGATTCTTGCGCGTCTGCGCGTTCAGTATATGGAAGGACGGTTCGGGTATATGAAAGCGCTCCTGACGTCCGATACCTACGCAGACTTCCAACGGCGCCGGCAATATCTCTCCACCTTATCCCAAAAAGATTATGAGTTGTTGGGCGCGTTCCGGACCGACATGGCGCGCATGGAACAGGCGGAACGCCAGCGGGCGGAGGCGCGGGCCGGTATGGTCGCGTTTAAAGA
>JABMDH010000026.1:26084-32557 GCA_015904075.1 Nitrospira sp. | reverse complement strand
CACGGCAGGCCGGACAGGTCCGGCAGGAATCGACGAAACAGCCGACGCCGACGCGGTCGACGACGAGCCACTTCTTGACCGCGCTCCCGACCGTCGCCACAGTCCCGACGATCTCATGGCCGGGCACCATTGGAAACAACGATCCGCCCCATTCATCGCGGGCCTGGTGGATATCCGAATGACAAACTCCGCAATGTGTGATCGTAATCAGCACGTCGTGATCGCCGATGTCCCGTCGTTCAAATGAAAACGGTTGTAAAGCGGCATTCGCAGACAATGCGGCATAGCCAGAAGTAGGAAGCATCCGTTTTCTCCTTAAGCGAAGGTGAACGAGGCCGTGACCTTAGCAAGTTTGCCGAAGCTTGCCAACGGGGAAGAAGTGGGTGTGTAAGCGGATTAGCCTGATGTGTCCGTTTCGTGCCGGTCCGGTTCGACTGTGAGCGGATCGCCGGGGATTCGGTATTGTTCCGCAGCCCAGGTTCCTAAATCCGTGAGCTGGCAGCGTTCGGAGCAGAACGGGCGCCAAGAATTTTTGGCCCAAGAGGTCGGCCGATGACAGATGGGGCAGGTCATGACGATTCTCTAACGCTGAGGGGCTTGCTGTGTTTTCTCGATCTTGGCCCAGGCATCTTTGAGCGACACGGTTCTGTTAAAAACGAGCGTATCGGCTGATGAGTCAGGATCCACACAGAAGTACCCTTGGCGTTCGAATTGGAAACGGGACCCCGGCGTGGCAGAGCGAAGACTTGGCTCGACCACACAGCCGGTGAGAAGCTCACACGACTGGGGGTTCAACGACTGAGTCCAATCCCGATCAGCCGGCAGCTTGGTCTGGTCGGCGAGCAGCAACGGATGGTAGAGCCGGATGCTGGCTGTAGCGGCATGGGGAGCCGATACCCAGTGAATCGTTGCTTTGACTTTGCGCTGCTCTTGGGACGATCCGCTTTTTGTCTCCGGGTCGTAGGTGCAGTGCAGCTCGGTGATGACGCCGGTCTGAGGGTCCTTCGTCACGCTCACGCACTTGATGATGTACCCATAGCGTAGCCGGACCTCTCGGCCTGGCGCGAGCCGATAAAACTGTTTCGGCGGATCCTCGCGGAAATCGTCCTGCTCGATATAGAGCGTTCGCGAGAAAGGCACGTGCCTGGTTCCCGCCGACGCGTCTTCAGGGTTGTTCACCGCATCGAGTTCTTCAACCGCCCCTTCCGGATGGTTATCGATCACGACCTTCAGCGGTCGAAGGACCGCCATGACGCGCGGAGACCGCTTGTTTAAGTCTTCGCGGATGAAGTGTTCGAGCAGCTGCATCTCGACGATGGCGTCGCGTTTAGCAACGCCGATATGGTCACAAAACGCGCGAATCGCCTCAGGCGTGACGCCTCGGCGACGCAGACCTTTCAGCGTAGGGAGGCGTGGGTCATCCCAACCGGCCACCAGTTTTTTCTCGACCAATTCAAGCAGCTTCCGTTTGCTCATGACGGTGGAGGTAAGATTGAGTCGCGCGAATTCGATTTGCTGCGGGCGATGCGGGGCATTGGTTTCAGCCACGATCCAATCGTACAAGGGGCGGTGATCTTCAAACTCCAAAGTACAAATCGAATGAGTGATGCCCTCCAGGGCGTCAGACAGCGGATGGGCGAAATCGTAGGCGGGATAGATACACCATGCGGTGCCGGTCCGATAGTGAGACGCATGCCGGATTCGATACAGCACCGGATCCCGGAGATTGATATTGGGGGCGGCCATATCGATCTTGGCACGCAGGACGTGCGTACCGTCGGGAAACTCTCCGGCCCGCATGCGTCTGAACAGGTCGAGGTTCTCGTCAGGGAGTCGCGTGCGAAAAGGGCTGTCGCGGCCCGGGTCGGTCAGTGTGCCGCGATACTCGCGCATCTGATCGGCCGTGAGACTATCGACGTAGGCCGTGCCTTTTTGGATCAATGTGAGGGCGATGCTGTAGAGCTGCTCAAAATAGTCCGACGCATAAAACATGTTTCCCTGCCAGTTAAATCCAAGCCAGCGGACATCTTCCTGGATCGTGTGCACGTATTCAGGATTTTCGGTCGTCGGGTTGGTGTCGTCGAACCGCAAATGGCACTTGCCTCCGGGATGTTCGTCGGCGATACCGAAGTTGAGGCAGATGGATTTGGCGTGGCCGATATGGAGATACCCGTTGGGTTCCGGGGGAAATCGCGTGACGACTCGGCCTGCATGCTTGCCGGCGGTCCGGTCCGCAGTGACGAGATCACGAATGAAATTCGAAGAGCCCGAAGGCGCCGGTGTCGTCATAGGGTTCCGTCTTGCGTCGAGTTGAACGAATACATAGAGTCCGTGCCGGAGGCAGTTCTACCACAGACTGGTAGGGGGGAGGAATGGGAATGGTTACCCGTTCAGGAGGATGGCTCTACCATCTGCTGGCCGGATAGCTGCATAACACTGAAGTCTTTTTGGGCAATAAGAGAACCGTCCATTCTCAGCCGGAACTCATAGCGGCCGGGAGCGGGAAAGACCAAGGAGGGAATGTTGATGCCGAAATCGGAAATCTGCAGGCGGTCCTCGATGACAATATTGGGGAGTGTGGCCCGGCAGATCAGTTGCTCGTTGTTGAGGTAGATCAGGTCGATGTCGAAGTGGTAGGCGCCTTCGGCGTCCGTGAAGCAAAAATACAATCCCATTTGTTGATGCTGGAACGGAAAGACGCCTGCTTGGAGGTGTGTGAAAATGCCGATGAGGCTTTTTTTCTTCGTCAGACTATCTTCGATCACCTGATCGCAGACCAGGAAGGCTTGGACGCTGGGCTTTACGATATCCGTCATGGACGTAGTCTATAGGAGACATAGCAATTGCAACACAGTTATCGCATTTCAGCATGGGATCGGGAGAAAAGCGGTCAGCCCAGGACGACGGTACCGCCGCGGTTCTCCACGACGTCGCCGAAGAGCGTTCGGCCAGCACCGATTCGGCAGTAGTGCGGTGTGATATCCACCAAGGCGCCGGTATGCGAATAAAACTTTCCCGATGTGATCTGAATTCTATTGTCCGATACGATCCGGGCTTCAAATGCGATCTCGTCGGATTGTCGACTGTACAAGCGGACCCACGGAGCATCGGACGGCAAGTTGGTCGTGGCTTGATGGATATCAAGCGTGAATTGCGCGGCCTGGTTTATGACCACCGTATTCCGTCGGACGTGCGCAATCTGAGTCCCGTTTGCGTCATAGAGGTCGACCGTGACGAGTAGCAAGCCTTGTGCTGGTCTGGTTTCAAGGACGAGCTGTTCTTTCCCCTGAATCTTCACGACGCCGTTGGTATTGCGAAAAATATTCGATCCAATGAGAAGCTCCGGGCCCAACGGCTGGGTTACCGTTGTGGTGGACTCTGTATGGGGCGAGGGTAAGGTGTGCAGGGGTTCCAGCGTGTCGTCCGTCATCGTGCTCAGGAAAACAAGTTCAACTGATGGATGTGGGCATGACCCGAGTTGCCTCAGGTGCCGATAGCAATGCCTGAAGGCTAGGACTTCCATCGAGTTCTGTCAAGAGCGTCCCGGCATGGGGCCGCGAGCCTAGCCACGGCGGCTTCGTTGCAAACAGAAAAGGGCTTATGATACGGTCCAAGCTTCACGCTGGCTGAAGATGGTCCCATCGTCTAGCCTGGCCTAGGACGGAGCCCTCTCAAGGCTTAAACACGGGTTCAAATCCCGTTGGGACCACCACCCTTCCACATTTCGTAAGAGCCGGCGCCTCTTTATCGTCGTTTCGACTGTGTCGACGCCGGATACAATCCACCGGGATTTCGTTTTTGATACCGCACTTCGTGAGAATTCCCCAATTCTCCTCATCTGGTCAGCCTGTTTACGTCGTAGGACGACACCCTAGTAAATAATCTCTCATCTGTGTTCATGTGCTTGGCCTGGACTGCTCTCCTCGACAGTAACTGCGTTGACGCTTTTGGCGCCGGTTGTGTATAAGAATGCGCTCTGCACAATGGTCTTTTCTGAAGTTGGTGTGTCATGTCCGTACGCGAATGTCATGGTCGCGCACAAGACGGATTGGTGGCTGTCGAGCCGCTTGACCAGTCGAAGCTGTCCTCTTTCAACCTCAAATTCCTGGCTTGCCTATTGGATCGCTCCTGATCGGAAGGCTGGAGAAAGAGTGGGTGTAAGATGAATCGTGCATGGGCTGTTACTCGATGGAGTTCCGTGATCATGGGCATGCTTGCCCTGCTGCTCCTCAGCCGCCCAGTCCAGGCTGAATTGTATGTTGCCGGTCAGGTTGGAGCGCACATGCCTAATGACGCGAGCAATGTGACGTGGAGTGGATCTGGAGCTCTATTCAGCGGGAGTGACCTCTCACGGCAGACCTCCCTAATGTATGGAGCGAAACTCGGGTATTATTTTGATCAGTTGAAGTTCGGGAAGTTCAATCTGGGAGTCGAAACCGAGGTGTTCAATGCAACACCTCATTTTCAGCAGCAAGGGGCGACCATAGGAAGCCTTTCTGGGATCCTGTTAGGGCTACGCAATCGTGTCTTGACGTGGGCACCGGTGGTCGTCTTAGTCCGTTATCAAGCCGGGGCGTTCGAACCCTATGCCGGAGTGGGGCTGGGTGTATTCTTTTCCAACCTTGAAACGCGTAGTCAATCCGATGCCAGCACCCATGTAGGACTGAACACCCAAGTGGGGATTCGGTATCGCGTGAATCAGCACCTCTCCGTATTCACGGAGTGGAAATACAATTATGCGAACATCGAACACGACAATATCGCGGGAAGTGCCCTTTCTATGTCCTATGACTATAACGCGCACATCGTTGCCGGTGGCATCGGCTATCATTTTTGATCGATCAGGAGCGGCTCTCGGTTCCCCTCCGGACCGGGAGCTGTCCGATGCAGTCCATCTGTTTTCCCGCTGCCCTCGCCCCACTAACTCTCCTCTCCTAGACCCTGTGCGAACAGCCTGCAATAGGGCAGGCTGAGTCAGCGCCATGGCGTTGAACAAGGTGTCGTGGGCGTGAGGTGCTCGTCGTCGGGCTTCTTTTTGAAGCCTCAGGTCCGCCGGTAATAGGTCCCCTTGCGATAGTGCCTATCGCGGGTGTTTATCCGTGTCAAATGCAATCACTCCATGAGGCCGGAGAGATGTGTGCCCCCCGCTTCCATGTGACTTCAAGTCACTTCCAATCACTCAGACGCATTCCTGCGCGAGTGTCCTGATACGAATCCTTAAGGCTTATACACGGATTCAAATCCTGTTGGGACCTTGCTTGTTCCACCGACTCACTGAGCGAAGCCGTTCTTTTTAGTGACGTCAGCGGATAAACATCTCAGGGATCGTTCGCCTTATATACTCGCACGCACCAGGACCTCTTCGTCGTCGTTTCGAATGTGTCGGCGCCGGATACAATCCACCGGGATTTCGTTTCTGATGCCGTACTCCGTGTGTGCCGCCAATCTCATCATCGGTGCAGCCTGTTCATGTCGTCGTGCGAACAATCTGCTGAATCATCTCTCTCACCTGTGCGCACGCGCTTCGTTTGAATTGCTCGCCTCGACATGGCTGCGTCGTAACTTCGTTGACGCCTCTAGCACCGGTTGTGTATAAAGAATGCGCTTTGTGCAATGATCTTTTCTGAGGATGGTGTGTCATGTCTGCACGCGAATTTCATGACGGCGCAAAAGATGGGTTGGAGGCGCTCGAGCCGTTCGACCCTGACCGGATCGTGTCGTTCGAAGACTTGCTGGTGGCGATGGGCAAAACCGCCTTCGGCGGCAGGAAGCTCGGTGAAGCCTTCGAAGTCTTGTGGGCCATGGTGTCCGACCCCGACTGCAAGGTTGTCCTGACCCTGTCCGGCGCGATGACGATTGCCAAGATGGGCAAGATCGTCAGCAGGATGGTGGATGAGGGGATGGTGCAGTGCATCGTCTCCACCGGCGCGTTGATCGCGCATGGTCTGAGTGAGTCCGTGGGCAAGACACACTACCAGCATCATCCCTCGATGAGCGATGAAGAGCTGTTTCAGAAGGGCTACAATCGCGTCTACGACACGTTGGAAATGGAATCGAATTTGAATTACGTCGAACATGTCGTGTCGCAGACATTGAAAAAAGTCGACCGCGACCAGCCGCTCTCTTCGGAACTCCTGACGCGTGAATTGGGGAAGACATTGACTGAGGAATATGTCGGCGATGGAATTTTGAAGAGCGCCTATTTGAAGAAGGTGCCGGTCTTTATCCCCGCCTTTACTGATTCCGAAGTGGGGCTCGACGTGGGGACGTGGGCCATGGCGCATGAAGTCGATCGGGCTCGTTCGCAGGCCGGTGGGAAAGGGGACTTGGCCGTCTTCACGGCTATTTATCAGTCGTACCCGTCGTTCAATCCCTATCTCGATCTCAACAGTTATGCCGATCATGTGCTGTCGGCGAAGCGGCTCGGCATTTTTACGATCGGCGGAGGCGTACCGAGAAATTGGGCTCAGCAA
>JABMDH010000026.1:7970-25984 GCA_015904075.1 Nitrospira sp. | reverse complement strand
TATCTCGATCTCAACAGTTATGCCGATCATGTGCTGTCGGCGAAGCGGCTCGGCATTTTTACGATCGGCGGAGGCGTACCGAGAAATTGGGCTCAGCAAGTCGGACCCTACCTGGAGATCTGCAATCATCGCCTGGGCCTGAACGTAAAACCTCCCCGATTCCATTACGGCGTCAGAATCTGCCCTGAGCCGGACTATTGGGGAGGGCTGAGCGGCTGCACGTATCAAGAAGGACTTTCGTGGGGAAAGTTCGTGACACCTAAGGACGGCGGACGTTTCTCCGAAGTGTTGAGCGACGCGACCGTGGTGTGGCCGCTACTGATGATGGGCCTGCTGGAACGGAAAAAGAAAGCCGCCGGCGTCAGCCGTTCATGAGTCGATTGTCCACATGGCTAAAGGCAACCGTCTTCCTGTGCGGTGTTCTCTGGGTATGTCCGCTCTGGGCCGCCGATGCAACCAGGACAGACGACCGGGCGAGAGGTCAGGCGAATGCGCCGGTCACCCTGATCGAATATTCCGACTTTACCTGCGGGTATTGTCTGAAATTTTTCAAAGAGACGTGGCCCCGGATTCAAGCTCGCTACGTCGATACCGGTAAGGTGAGGTTTCTCTACCGAGATTACCCCCGTGCCGATCAGGGGCCCGGTGTCGATGCGGCCACAGCGGCGCGATGCGCCGGCGCGCAAGGCAAATATTGGCCGATGCACGATCGGTTGTTTGCCGAAGGGGGGCGGCTTGGCCAGGATGTCTATCTGAAGCATGCGGCTGCAATCGGACTGGATCGGACACTGTTCGAACAGTGTGCCAAGGACGGACGGTACACCACGTCAATCTTCGAAGATCGGCAAGAGGCGAATCAGTGGGGATTTCACGGAACGCCGGGCTTTATCCTTATTCGGACGAACAGTGACCCGACGGACAAGGAACCGGCGGTTGCAATTCCCGGGGCGTTTCCGTTCGAAATGTTCGCCGAAGAAATCGACCGGTTGTTGAAAAAGTCCCCGCAGTAGCCGGTGAGTCCCGTGAGATGGGGTTGAGGAATCCCGCGGTGGCCAGGTAGCGCGGGCAGTGTAAACGCATTTACCACGTGTGTAACCAGGTAGGGATGTGTTATGGCTTCAACGCAGTTGTTCTGGCCCGTCTCTCATCGTGACGACGATTTTTGGGTTTGTATGTCGTGCCTCGGCGAGGTGTTCTATCGGAAAGTCCCGATGCCCGATTGTCCTTCGTGCCACGGGGTGTCGACCTATGAAGGGTTTACACTTGAAGCGGTTCGCGATTGGGGGACGGACGATTTGATCGCCAAGGCTGTGGCGGCGCAACGGGAAGCCGCTGCTGCCCCATCTGCCGTTGAATCCGCAGCGCCGGTTGAAGCGGCGGATTAATCATTCCCAATTCCCGCGAGTGTCTTCGTGCAGGAACCGCGTCCATTTCTCGTTCATGGCCAATGGAAGCAAGGCGACCGGACGTCCCGTGTCGTCAATCCGTTCAACGGCCGCGTCATTGCCGATGTCGTTCAGGCCACAGAATCCGATATCGAACAGGCCATCACTTCCACGGTTGACGCGGCGTCTGTAATGGGCGCGCTCCCCGCACACGCCCGCTACGATATTCTTCAGCGGATTGCCGCAGTGCTTCACCGACGCCGGGATGAGATTGCGTCGACGATCACTGCCGAGGCCGGCAAGCCGATCACGGATGCGAAACGAGAAGTCAGTCGGGCGGTGCAGACCTTCACCGTCGCGGCTGAAGAAGCCAGGCGGTGCGGAAAGAAAAAAGTCACTCTGGAACTTGGTGGCAATGCGGGAGTGGTGATCGAGCCGGACGCCGATCTTGATCTGGCGGCCCAGCGTTGCGCCGCCGGAGGATTCGGCTACGCCGGGCAGACCTGTATCTCGGTGCAGCGGGTGTTCGCCCACCATTCGATCGCGGAACTGTTTACGACGAAGTTGCTGATGCACGTTGCGCGATTGAAGGCCGGCGATCCGACCGACGAATCGACGACCGTCGGCCCCGTGATCGACTCGGCTGCCGCCCACCGCATCGAGAGCTGGATCGGCGAGGCCGTGGCAGCAGGTGCGCGTGTGCTGTTGGGTGGAAACCGGATGGGATCGGTCGTTGAGGCGACGGTGTTATCCAATGTGAAGCCGGAGATGAAGGTGTCATGCCAGGAAGTGTTTGGCCCGGTGATCACGGTGACGCCGTACCGCCAATTCAGCGATGCCATTACTCTGCTCAATCAATCGGATTACGGGCTGCAAGCCGGAGTGTTCACGCAAGACGTGAACAAGATCTTTTATGCGTTTCGCCACCTGGAGGTCGGTGCTGTGCTGGCGAATGAGATTCCTACCTTTCGCGCCGATCATATGCCGTACGGCGGCGTGAAGGATTCCGGTTTGGGGCGTGAGGGGGTCAAGGCGGCGATCGAAGATATGACGGAGCCCAGGTTGCTGGTCTTCAATGTAAAAGATCCGGCCGGGCTTCCCTGAAAAATATTCAGCCGATGATATTGCGAAGCAGGTCCAATCTTGATACAACATCGGCCCTGTAATTGAAATAAACCCGGTGCGTGCCGTTTGTCCGGCGTGGTGCGCTGTCATCCTCACCGAACAAACCAGAACGCCGGATACGCGAATCAATCAGACGAAAGGGAAGGTAGATAATGGTACCTACGCATATGTTTTTGACGAGAGGAGTGGGGGTTCACAAGGAAAAGCTGACCTCCTTCGAGGAAGCGTTGCGCAGTGCCGGTGTGGCCTACTGCAACCTGGTCAGTGTGTCGTCCATCCTCCCGCCCCATTGTAAGGTCATTCCCAGAAAGCGTGGGGAGAAACTGTTGAAGCCCGGAGAGATTACGTTTTGTGTCATGGCCCGTTCCGAAACCAACGAACGAAATCAGCTGGTGTCAGCCTCCGTCGGTCTTGCGAAGCCCACCGACCTCGGCACATATGGCTATCTGTCCGAGCACCATGCCCATGGTGAGACGGACGAGGAGACCGGAGAGTATACCGAAGATTTGGCCGCGCAGATGCTGGCGACGACGTTAGGCGTCGAGTTCGACCCGAATGTGGCATGGAAAGAGCGTGAACAAGTGTTCAAGATGGGTGGGAAGATCGTCAAGACCCAGAATGTCACGCAGTCGGCCATCGGCAAGGCGGGCAAGTGGACCACCGTGGTTGCGTTTGCGGTTTTCATTCCAGGGGAGAATGTTCCTAAGCGCTCCCGCCGCTAGTGGGCGTCTGTTCCGCTTCCACGAGTGTGAGGAAACGGGGCTCGTGATGAACGGATACTGTAGACCATGACGCTTCCAACCGGCTGGGAAGGACCGGAGCATAACTTCCTCGGAATCGACGAGCCCTGGTGCCATCCGGACCGGGCCGGCGTCTATGTCTTGCCGGCGCCATACGAACACACCTCCAGCTATATTCTCGGGTCGGATCGCGGCCCCTCCGCCATTCTTGAGGCCTCGGGCCAGGTGGAGTTTTATGATGAGCAGCTCAGATGCGAACCCTTTCGCGAATGGGGAGGGATTGCCACGGCGTCATCCTTGGACCTTCAAGGACAAGTCGATCGTGCTGCCGTTGACGCAATTGAACGATTTGTCTCCCCATATGTCGGGACTGGACGGCTTCTCGTCACTTTGACAGGCGAACACACCGGGGCGTTGGGAGCGATTCGCGCACATGCCAAGCGCTATCCGGAGATGTGTGTGGTGCAGATCGATGCGCATGGCGATTTGCGCGACGCATACCAAGGGAATCCATTCAGCCATGCGAGCGTCATGGCGCGGGTGGTGGAGGACGGGCATGCATTGGTGCAGGTCGGTATTCGATCGATCAGTGAGGAGGAAGTCGCGCGGATCGAGAAAACGGATCGGATCACAACCTTCTTTGCCGCGAACATCCTGGATCCCTCCGGTCCCTACGAAGGGAAAGCGTCAAAGTGGATTCCCGATGTTGTCGCCGCTTGTGGGGGCCCGGTCTATCTGACCTTCGACTGCGATGGATTGGATGCCTCCATTATTCCTGCGTTAGGGACTCCAGAGCCGGGTGGACTGGGCTGGTATGATACGCTCAACCTCGTTACGGCCTTGGCCAATGGGCCCGGCATCGTGGGCATGGATGTCAGCGAAATCGCTCCCATTGAAGGGTTTGCTGCGCCGCAATTTTCCATCGCCCGGTTGATCTATCGCATGCTCGGCCGTATCAAGGCCGGTCGCCGCGTCCACTAACAGGGTGCTGAAAAAGTTAGCCAGCGACGTTCCGTGCCTTCGCCGAAGCGCTTTGCGCAGGCCGGTCGTATTGCTCAGAGGCGCAACGTAGCGTACGTCTCGCCTCTTCGCTCGATGTAGTCTGTTAGACCGATCTCTCGTGACCACTGCAATCCGCATCAATAAATTTTTTACAGAACAGGGTCTGTGTTCCCGGCGCGAGGCGGACCGACTGATTGAGTCGGGCGTCGTCACAGTCAATGGGCAGGTCGCCAAACTGGGTGACCGGGTAAGCCCTACGGACGTTATTGCTCGCGATCTACATCAAATATCACAAGCCGGTCGGGGTCACGACGACCAGTGAGCCGCATATCGAGCGAAACATCATTGCGGAAATCGGGTACCCGGAGAGAATATTTCCGATCGGGCGGTTGGACAAGGATTCCTCCGGTCTGATTCTGTTGACGAACGACGGCAATATCGTCAATGAAATCCTTCGTGCGGAATTCGGCCACGAGCGGGAATATATCGTTGAGGTCGATCGTCCGTTCGATCAGACCTTTCTGGACCGGATGTCTCATGGAGTCGTGATTCTCGGCAGCAAGACGAAGCCCTGTCGGGCGATTCGTATCAGGCACAATCGCTTTCGCATCGTCCTTATCGAGGGGCGTAACCGGCAGATCAGGCGTATGTGTCAGGCGCTGGGTTATCGGGTGACCGCTCTCCATCGGGTCAGGATCATGCACATTGCAGTCAAAGGTCTGGGTGTTGGTGTCTGGAAAGAACTGACAGTGCAGGAACGGGACGATCTTCTGGCGGCTGTGGGCCGATCGAAATGTCAGTAGGAGGCGCTGGCATCGCAGACAACACAGTTCGGATCAAGACCCGTGACGATGGAGACCTGACTTCCGAGTTAATGAAGGAGGTCTCGTCTGGCTGCTTGCACGATTGCGAGAACTGCTGGGTGTGTGAGCCGTCGTTGCACGGTGATCGCGTAGAAGTGTTGTTTGAGAGAGTCCAATTGTCCGACCACCTGCACCCGATACTGCCTGCAGATTTCCTTTTCGATCGCAGTGGCGCCGGGGAAAATTCCGTATCCGTCCTGCCCGAAAGTCTTGAGCGTCATACTGTCATCGAACTCGCCGACGATCTTGGGATGCAGTTCTCGATGGACCAGCCAGGGGTCCATCAGCCGCCGAAGCATCGCATCGGTTGTCGGCAGTAGCATCGGTGCGCCATGTAACGATTTCGGAAATCCGCGCCGATATTGCGCCGCGAGCTTGGCCGACGCGAATAGAGTCACCCCCGACTCACCCAAAAGGTGGGTATACATTTGAACTTTGCTGTTCGGCGGGGCGGGGGTGTCGGCGATGATCAGATCCAACTGGTGAGTGGCCAGATCGGCCAGCAAAAATGGCAGTTTGTCCTCTTGGCAACTCAAGCGTGTCGGCTGATCCAGCTTCAGGGCTGACTTCAGGAATTGAGTGGCAAGCGGTTTCGCCACGACGTCCACAATGCCGACGACCAATCGGGAGGGGTGCCCATTTGTTCCGCGCCCCTTCACCGCGTTCATCAACTCTTGTCCGGTCGAGAAGATGTCCTCCGCGTATCGGAACACGACGTGCCCCATCTCCGTCAACACAAGGCGACGCCCGGCGCGGACGAACAGCTTTTCTCCCAACATCTGCTCCAGCAGCCGTATTTGCCCGCTGATCGTTGGCTGAGCCAAGCGGAATTCTTCGCAGGCCTTGGTCACGGTGCCGTGCTTTGCAACGGACCAAAAATACAGTAGATGGTGGTAGTTCAGCCACTCCATGCAGACATGCCCCTATGCTCCGAAGGCCGTATGCGTACAGACCAAGGCACTATACATCGGCTTTCACAATACTTCAAATCCGTTTTATCTATTTTATAAATTGACCGTGGGATTGCTAGTCTCCGCGCCATCAAGCCCCACATACATGAATGAGATGGAAGGAGCGTCCTAAGTGATTGCCCTCTTGCAGGTCGTGCTCATCTTGTTGCTGCCGATGCCCACACTGGCGGAACCGTTGAGTGACTCGAAGGCCGTGCAGGTCCAGTCCGCTCGAACCGAACCGCTCACCATTGGCGAAGTCCTCGCCCGCATCGAGTTGACGCATCCGCTGCTTCGGGCAAAGGGAGCTGAGCGAGAGAAAGCCCGGGCGAAAATTCTGAAGGCACTCGGGGCCTGGGAACCGTCGGTTAAGAACTATACGCAGATCGAACGGTACAGTACGTGGAATCTCACGACAGCGTACGACATTCCAAGTCAACATACGGCGGGATACGCCGACAGCACGGTCGAGGTCGGACATCCCTGGGGCTTCACGGTCGAAGGCGGACTCCGTAGCGGCTTCGGGGATAGAGGTAACGCCAGGATTGCGTATCCCCCTGATTTGATAGCTGCCTATCAGCAGCAACATTTCTACTTAGCCGGGTCGTTCCATCTACTGCGTGGCCTCATCATCAATGAGGAGAACGCTCAGTATCAACAGGCTGAACTTGCTGGACCGCAGGCGGAGATCGCCGTGGCCCAGAAACGACAGGATCTCTATCTTGCCGGGGCCGTTCAATATTGGGATTGGCAAGTGGCGGTCAAACAGGCCGAGGTGGTGAAACAAGCGCTAGGCGTTGCCGAGGCCCGCGCTGTGCAGATGGAAGGCCAGGCCAAGGCTGGAAAGATTGCGCTCCTTGATGTGGTTGAGATCAATCAAGAAGTGCAGCGCCGTCGGGCGGCCGCTATCGCTGCGCAACGGAAGGTGGAGTATGAGCAGTACAAGCTGTCCCTCTTTCTCTGGGAGAACGGCGAACCGCTGACTCCCCGACCGGAATGGGCGCCAGAGTTTACAGGGGAAACACCCGTGCCGACCGAGGAGGAGATCGCTGCGGCTAAGGTGGCGGCCAAGGAAGATCGGCCGGAAGTACGGGACCTTTACATTCAAGCCAAGCTGAACAATATCGATCTGAAGCTCGCCAAGAACAAAGTGCTCCCGACCTTGGATCTTGAAGGAGGGCCGACCAAGGGTGCTGCGGACTGGATTGTGGGAATCGGGTATCGGGTAGGGTTGCATAGTGAGATACCACTATTCCAGCGGGAAGCGCGTGGGAAGATTATGGCCGCGGAAGTGGGCCAGGCACAATTGGCGTTGAAGCAGCAATATTACGAGCGGCAAGTCAGCTTCGACGTGGATAACTGGCTTTCGGCGATCGTGCGAGCCAGGGATCGGGTGAAAGCTGCCACAGAATCGCTTCGGTTGGCCAAGGTCCTGGAGGACGGCGAACGTAAACGGTTCGATATGGGGGCAACCAATATCCTGTTTGTCAATACGCGCGAGCGCAATGTCGTCGAGACGGCCTACCAGCTGTATCGTGCTCAGTATGATTATGTGCTGGCACGTGGCGGTCTCCTCTATGCAAAAGGCGCGTTGTCGAAGCCAGTGGCGGGTACCGCCTTGGCCAAGTATGGGGACCCTCTGACGGCAGCAGGTGTGAACGGCTACAAGCAACCGGGCCGCGATTAATCCGGCACAAGGAGCATCCTTCGATGGCCGCTCTCTTATTCGTAATTCTGATCTTGCTTCCCGTAACGGCACTGGCAGAACCGGTGCGCGATTCCAGCGTGTTGAGTCTGCAGCCCGGCCGTACTGAGCTCCTCACTATCAGTGAAGTGCTTGCTCGTATTGAGCTGACGCATCCGCTGCTTCGGGCGTCCGGAGTTGAGCGGACGCAGGCCCGGGCGAAAATCCTGAAGGCCCTTGGAGCCTGGGAACCCACGTTCAAGAACCGGACAGAGGTAGATCGGTATCAGTCTTGGAACTTTCTTGCCTTTGTGAATGAGACGACGGGTGGGTTTAACGACAGCACGATTGAAGTTGGGCACCCCTGGGGTTTCCGGGTCCATGGCGGTATCCGTAACGGCTTTGGAGATCGCACCAACCAAGGTGCCCATGCTCTCATGGCGAATGATGGACTGCTCTTCTGGCACAACCAGCAAATTCTCGTCGGTGGAGAGGCCCACCTGCTGCGTGGTCTCATGATGAATGAAGAGTTTGCCGATTTCCAAAAGGCTGAACTTGCAGGGCCGCAGGCGGAAATCCACATCGCTCAAAAACGACAGGATCTCTATCTCGCCGGGGCCATTCAATACTGGGATTGGCAGGTGGCGGTCAAGCAGGCCGAGGTGCAGAAACAGAACTTGGCTGTCGCCGAAGCACGTGCCGTGCAGGTTGAGGGCCAGGCCAAGGCTGGAAAAGTAGCGCTCCTCGATGCGGTTGAAATCAATCAGGAAGTACAACGCCGACGGGAGGCTGCCATCGCTGCGCAACGGCAGATGGAATATGAGCAGTACAAGCTGTCTCTCTTTCTCTGGGAGAACGGCGAGCCGGTGACCCCACGACCGGAATGGGCGCCTGAGTTTACGGGAGAAACGCCCTTGCCAACCGAGGAGGAGATCACTGCAGCCAAGGTATCGGCCAAGGAAGATCGGCCGGAAGTACGGGATCTCTATATTCAAGCCAAGATGAACAACATCGATGTCAAGCTCGCCAAGAACTATCTGCTCCCGAAGTTTGATCTTAAGGGGGGACAAATGGAGGCTGGCTCAGACTGGAATTTGGGAGTCGGGTATCGGGTGGAATCGTGGTTTAAGATGCCATTGTTCCAGCGGGAAGGGCGGGGGAAGGTCATGTACGCAGAAGCGGACCAACAGCAATTGGTCTTGCAACAGCTGTACGCCGAGCAGCAGGTCAGTATTGACGTGGACAACTGGGTTTCGGCGATTGTCAGGGCCAGGGAACGAGTAAGGGCCGCCGCGGAAGCGTACCGGTTGGCTAAAACGCTGGAGGAAGGTGAACGGACTCGATTCCACATGGGAGCCACCAGCATTTTATTCGTAAATAAACGCGAGAAGAACGCCGTTGAGGCAGCGTATGAACTCTATCGTGCCCAGTACGACTATGTGCTGGCGCGAGGCGGTCTCCTCTATGCAAAAGGTGCTTTGTCAAAGCCTGTGGCAAATGAGGTCTTGGCCAAGTATGGCGATCCTTCTAAGGCAGCAGGATTGCACGGTCACAAAGTAAAAGGACGAGACTAAGTGGGTCAGAAGGAGCAGCCTGCTTTGATGACATTGGTGTTGGTCATGTTGACATTGCTGCCAACAATGGCATTCGCGGAGCCCTCGACCATTGAGGCCTCTGCGGCGACTGTCTCGGCTGAGCGGGTTGCTCCCTTAACCATTGAAGAGGTGTTGGCCAGGATTGAGTTGACCCATCCGTTGCTCCGGTCGACAGGGCTTGAGCGGGCGATGGCTCGGGCGAAAGTCCTGAAATCCTTGGGTGCGTGGGAACCGAAGCTTAGGAACGAGCTCGAGATGGATCGGTATCAAACGTTTAATCTGACAAATGCGAGTGGTGCCCCAAATCACTTAACCGCTGGTTATGACGATGTCACGCTCAAGGTCGGGCACCCATGGGGATGGGAGATCTTCGGCGGTATCCGTAACGGCTTCGGGGATCATGCGACGCTCATGGGAGACAACACGAATGCCCCAGAACGTAACGTCCAGAGCCCAGGGGTGGCGATCCCGCATGACTTGCAACTGTTCTATCCGCAGCAAATGGCCATCATCGGCGGTAGGTTTAATCTCCTCCGGGGGTTCATGGTCAATGAAGAGTACGCCACATATCAACAAGCTGAAATCTCGGGACCGCAAGCCGAAGTGAAGGTGGCCCAGAAACGGCAGGATCTCTTCCTGGCAGGGGCTGTTCAGTATTGGGATTGGCAGGTAGCGGTCAAGCAAGCGGAGGTACAGAAGCAGACATTGGCCGTCGCGGAAGATCGATTTGTCCAGGTACAAGGCCGGGCAAAGGCAGGTGCGGTTGCTCTGCTCGATGCGATTGAGGCCGAACAAGAAGTGAAGCGCCGACAGGAGGCAGCCATCGCCGCGCAACGGAAGGTGGAGTATGAGCAGTACAAATTGTCTCTCTTTCTCTGGGAGAACGGCGAGCCGATGACTCCACGACCGGAATGGGCGCCGGAGTTTACGGGAGAAACGCCCTTGCCGACAGAGGAGGAGATCGCTGCGGCCAAGGTGGCGGCCAAGGAAGATCGGCCGGAAGTGCGGGAGCTCACCATTGAACTGCAGATGAACGATGTTCAGCTCAAACTGGCGAAGAATAGTCTACTTCCAAAGCTAACTCTTGATGGAGGGCCCTCAATGGGCTCTATCTATTATTTTGGAGGAATCGGCTATCGAGTGGGGCTTCTCTTCAGCATGCCGCTGTTCAATCGAGAGGCTCGCGGAAAAGTAGCCCATACGGAAGCTGAGCAAGAACGGCTGACGTACGAACTGTGGCACACCGAACAAAAAATAAGTCTCGACGTCGACAACTGGATTTCCGCCATCGTGCGAGCCAGAGACCGGGTGAGGGCCGCCACAGAATCCTATCGATTGGCCAAAGCGCTGGAAGCCGGTGAACGAACCCGCTTCAATCTGGGGGCGACCAACTTGTTGTTTGTCAACACGCGAGAGCGTAATGCCGTTGAGGCGGCCTACCAACTGTATCGTGCCCAGTACGATTATGTGCTCGCTCGAGGTGGGTTTCTGTGGGCAAAAGGGGCTCTGTCAAAGCCTGTCTCGGAAGCCGTTCTGACAAAATACGGCGATCCATCTGTGGCGGCGGGTTTGTCCGGCCAAAAAGTAGAGGGACGTGATTAAGTGTTTGTACTGAAGGTAGGGGGCATGAACCTATAGTAGGCGTACGCCTACCTTTGTAGAATTGAGAAGGCTATCTTGCCCCTGGTAGTTACAGGTGAGATGGACTGGTTTCAATGATGGTAGCAAAGGGCTGATAGCATCTTTTTTATCCTGGAGGGGGAGGTGGTATGAGAGAGCAACACAATTCACAACAGCCGAACCTGTTACAAGCGCTATTGAGCCAGCTCGCTTTGGCCGCGCGCCTTGAGCGCAAAGTTCTGACGCTAATCGTCTCCTATGCCCTTGCGATCGCGTTCTTCTCTCTCATCATTCCTCTGACCGTCCAGGAGTTGGTGAGCACGTTCTCGTATGCGATCCAACCGGTCATGGTGTGGACGTTAACCGGCATCATGATGTCGGTGCTGTTGTTTGTCGGCATCTTCAAGGCATTCCATTACTATGCAGTGGAAATGCTGCAGCGCCGCATCTTCGCGAGGGTGGCGATATCAATGGTGCAGCGGCTGCCTCAGTTCCGCTTCCAAGGCTATAAGCCGCAATTAGCGAACTATTTCGTCGAGGCTGTGTTTATACAGCGCGCACTCTCTGCCGTCCTCATCGATATGGTCAATGTGATTGTCGGCGGAACGGTCGGTATGGCCCTGTTGGTGGTCTACCATCCCTATTTCCTCGTCTACGACTTGTTGCTGATGGTCGGTTTCATGATCACGTTTTTTGTGATGTCTCGTGGAGCCGTGCGAACGCATCTTGATATGTCCCACGCAAAGTATGATGTCTTCAATTGGATTCAAGAGGTATCAAACAACCTGCTACATCTCAAGGCGACTGATAGTCAGCCCTGGATCATGCAAAAGACCGACGACCTCGTCAATGCCTATACGGAGACCCGCAAAGCGCGGTTCGCCGTTCTCTTGCGGCAATTCATGTCTGCAGTGGGAGGGATGGCGATTGCACAGGCTGGTGCGCTTGCCATGGCCGGTTGGCTCCTCGCCTCCGGTCAGTTGACTCTCGGTCAGCTGGTAGCTGTGGAAGTGGTCGTTGGCGCACTCATCATTAATTTTGAGTCGCTCGTCAAGAGCATGGCGCATGTCTATTACTTCTTCACCGGCGTAACGGAGCTGAACCAATTCTTTTCGACCACGCAGGATGAAGCTACAAGCGGGACAGCGGTACCCCTGCCTGCTCCGTCTGTTCACGGTCTCATGGTCACCTGCAAGGGAGTCAGTCTCGTTCACAACGGAGTGCAGGTATTTGAGAACTTCAACCTGGAAGTCGCACCCGGTGAAAAGGTCGGTATCTACGCTCGCACTCCAGCAGCGAAAATGGCTTTGTCGAGAGTTTTGGCAGGCCTTGAAGCCCCGAGCAGCGGCGTCATTCAGTACAATGGTGTCGATATTCGGTATGTCGATCCCAGTGCTGTCAACAGATGCCGTAGCCTTCTGATCGATTCACAGCATACTCTGTTAGAAGGGACCATCGAGGATAATATTGTGCTGGGGCGTCCCTACGTATCCTATGACAGTCTAGCCTGGGCACTCCGTTTCACGGAGCTTGAAGAAGTCATCGAAGCTCTCCCGCGCGGTATCAAGTCCGATGTCAGCTCACTCGGAGAGGTCCTTGCTCCTACTCATGTTGTGCAAATATTACTGGCTCGCGCGATCCTTGGTCGTCCACAACTTCTGATTTTCGACGGACTGATTCACAGCATGGATCCAGCCTTGCGTGAGACGATCTTACGCCGGTTGTGCTCCAAGCAAGAGCCTTGGTCAGCCATATTTATTTCAACTGATCCAAACTTGACGGAACATACAGACCGTCGTGTGATGTTGCATCACGTTCATGCGTAAATGACGCAAGGAAGCGATCAAGTATGATCGACGAAAATGGTAAATCCGTACAAGGGAATCAACCAGGTAGAGTAACACCTAGCGTAGGAATAATGGAGGCTCCATGGCTGGCCTAAATCGCAATCCGGGAGAGAATGCTCTGACGCTTGCCCACCAAGGGGTAGGCTTACAGGCTGTATCGATCGATAACTCAGCAGCAACGGCAAAAATGTCTTCATGGGAGGCAGTCAAGCTACCCCATAAGTTAGTCTCTATGGGGCGTGTGACCCTGACTCTTTTGATCCTCTTTCTGCTGATCATTGAGTTTGTTCCGTGGACACAGACTGTGACAGCCACGGGTCGACTCTCTGCCTATACTCCCTACGAGCGGCCGCAAGAGATGGAAGCTCGGATTACCGGTCGTATCAAGGAATGGCATGTGTTTGAAGGTGTCAAAGTGAAGAAGGGCGATCTTATTCTTGAACTCGAGGATTACGATCCGAACTTCATTGCTCCTGAACTCCTCGCCCTGTTCGAACAGCGGAAAGTTGCGTTGCAACAGACTCGACAGGCGGCTTTGGCCAGAGCGGATCAACTCAATAAACGGATCGGACAGATGCAGAAGCTTGTACTGGCGGCTGTGCCATCGGCCGATGCCCGCGTGACCGAGGCCGACAATAGAGTGCGTGAGGCCCAGCAAAAAGTTGAGGCTGCCAAGATTGATGTGACCACTGCGCAGCTCAATGTGGATCGGCATCGACAGCTGATTAAGGATGGATTTGTCTCGCAGCGCGAACTTGAGTTGACGATTCAAACTGAAATCGGAACCAAAGCCGGCTTACAGGCAGCGCAGGCCAATCTGCAGGCAGCCGAGCAAGCCCGCGCATCGCTGAGTTTCGGCCGCGATCAAATCACCGCAGATGTGCAGCAGAAGCTGATTGATGCGACGGCAGCCCGTGACAACGCGATTGCTGAAGCTGCCAAGGCGACAGATCAATTGGCGGACATCTCGGTGCGGCAAGAAAGTGCCCAGCAGCGTATTCAATTTGCACGCATTGAGGCGCCGATCGATGGCACAGTGGTCAAGATGGCGCGGGTTGGTATCGGAGAGACCGTGAAACAGGGTGAAACCCTGGTGACTATTTCTCCATCCGCTGCCGATAAGGCGATTGAAATGGTGGCAGAGGGACTGGACTCTCCGCTGTTGACCCCTGGACGGAAGGTCAGACTCGTATTTTTCGGAATTCCAGCCATCCCGCTTCCGGCCTGGCCTGAATTGATGGCCGGTACCCGCGGGGGCATTATCAAAGTGGTCGACCAAATAGACGACGGCAAGGGAAATTACCGGTTCTGGGTTGTTCCTGATCCAGAAGATAATCAGCCATGGCCTGAACAGGCTCAAGTTCGGCAGGGAACCAGGGTGTTAGGGTGGGTAGTCTTAAACCGTGTTCCTCTCTGGTACGAACTGTGGCGGCGATTCAATTTCTTCCCGCCTGATTATATCGAACGGTCCCCAAGCCTGTTTGACATGCTCATGCCCAAGTCAACAGGGAGAGTCGCGAAGTAGTTATATAGCCAGGGGTGTTCCCCAGCAATGGGGAACACCGCCGTAATCGGCAAGGCGGGCCAGGACTCGTGTGCTGGCCCGCCGAATCCATCCTCAGATTCTCCGCATCCGTATCAATTTCTCTGCTTGTTTCTTGTCTCACTTTGAGTCTATAAAACCCATAGATTTCAGGGAGCGATGTCGACCAGAACTCTCACGGAATGTTGTCTGACAACATTCAAATAGAAGCAATGGCAGGAATTCCTAGTCCACGCAAGCTCTCGTAGCCGCTCTTGCTTGACCGTGTCGTACAGAGCCGTTAAGTTGAGTGTGCTGATACACATCAAGAGAAACGTACTTTCTATGGAGGAAGGAGCTGTTGTTCATGCGCGGCATCGGGAAAAAGACAATGAAGACTCAGAAAATAAGTGGTCGCACGATTCCCAATGGCAAGGCGATTGTTGGTGTATTGGGAGGAAGTAAGTCCGATTTTCCTATTTTGGAAAAGGCTGGAGCCATTCTGGCTGAGCTGCACATTCCTTACGAATTATTAGTGGTGTCTGCTCATCGTACACCGGATCGGCTCTTTGAATACGCCTCAACTGCGCCGGCTCGCGGGATCGAGGTTATTATTGCCGGTGCCGGGGGTGCGGCGCATCTCCCGGGCATGTTGGCAGCCAAGACTCACCTTCCTGTGATCGGAGTGCCCATTCCAACGGAAAACCTGCGAGGCCTCGATTCCCTCTTGTCGATCGTCCAGATGCCGAAGGGGATTCCAGTGGCGACGGTGGCGATCGGTGGAGGAGAGAATGCCGGGTTATTGGCGGCCCAAATTTTGGGCGGATGCTATCCGGAGATCGCCGAACGTGTGAAAAGATTTCGGACAGCCCAGACGGAGAGCGTGTTGAATTCTGCTGAGGCCAAGGGAACCAGTTTGGGTAACCTCGGAGCCGATGGGGTGAGCCGACAGTCGTGACCGACGTCATGGTCGAACCTGGATCAATGCTCGGTGTCCTGGGGGGTGGCCAGCTGGGGGCGATGTTCGCCGCTGCAGCACGTCGTCTGGGCTATCACATTGCCGTATGGGACCAGGACCCTGATGCCCCTGCACATCGCCAATCAGACCGTTCGTTTACGGCGGCCTTCTCTGATCTCCCCACGCGTGAGAACTTTTCAGGTCTTGTTCGGGCTGTCACATTTGAATGGGAGAATGTACCGGCTGATTTGTGTGAGTGGCTCGAAGAGCGTCATCGCGTCAGGCCTTCCAGCGCCGTGCTCCGGATCATTCAAGACCGTGTCGAACAGAAACAGTTTCTGCGCTCGAACGATCTTCCCGTTGTCCCTTTTATCGCCATCGCGGCACCGGTCCAACTGGCGGAAGCCGCCAAACAAATCGGTCTTCCGGCTCTCTGTAAGACCGCGACCTCCGGCTACGACGGGAAAGGCCAATGGCCGATCCGGCGCAATTCAGATGTCGATGAAGTCGCCCGGACGTTACAGACCATTGAACGGCCTGCTTCCAGATGGATTCTTGAACAGTTAGTAGAGTTTGAGCGGGAGCTTTCCGTGCTGGTAGTACGGGGGGCGAACGGTGAGTGCCGCACGTATCCGGTCGTAGAAAACCATCATGAGTGTGGCATCTTACGTATGACGCTGGCCCCGGCCACTGTTTCTCTTCAGGTTGCGGCAAGAGCGTCTGATCTTGCCCGCCAAGCTGTGGATGTACTGAAAGGCGTCGGAGTGTTTTGCGTCGAATTGTTTCACACTGCGGACGATCGGCTCTTTATCAATGAAATTGCGCCGCGCCCTCATAATTCAGGTCACTATACCCTGGACGCTTGCACGGTGTCTCAATTTGAACAACAGGTGCGCGCGGTCTGTGGCGCGCCGTTGGGCGAGGTGAGACAGTGGAGTCCGGCGGCAATGGTCAACCTCATCGGTGCAGAAATGCAGGCCGTGACTTCCGGTCAGCCCTTCAAGGAACTGCTTGCTCTGCCGGGGGCCGTACTCCATCTCTACGGAAAGAAAGTCGCCCGTCCAGGGAGAAAGATGGGGCATGTCACGTTTTTGGGTGAAACCCGCGAGGCGGCGGCGGAACCGGCTCACCGGCTGCTAGCGCGTCTCGCTGCACTCTCAGCGGTCCCACCGGCCTGAACGCCCCGGTGAGAAGAACGGCACGTCCGGGCGTTTGAACAGGCCGATCAAGGCCATGCCTGCGACGAATCCGCCGATGTGCGCGAAGAAGGCCACGCCGCCACCCTGGGCGCCGATACTCATCCCGCCGCTGACGAGCTGCGTCACGAACCACATGCCCAACACCACGCCGGCTGCGATACGAGTCATCCCTAGGGCGGGCAGTAACACCAGCACATGGGCGCGTGGGTACAACAGAAGATAGGCACCGAGCACTGCAGAGATGGCGCCGCTGGCTCCCACCATGGGGATCTGTGACGATGGATCGGTCATCGCGTGGGCGAGCGCAGCCAGGACTCCACACAGGATATAAAACACGATGTACTTGGCATGCCCCATCGAATCTTCGATGTTATTGCCGAAAATCCAGAGATAGAGCATGTTCCCCAGCAGATGCATCCATCCTCCGTGGAGAAACATACTGGTAAGCAGTGTGAGGGAGGCGGGAATGGCAACGGCGGTGTTTTCTGGCAACGCGGCATGGCCAAACACCATGGCCGGGATGGCACCGTAGTGAAAGACGAACGCCTCGCCTGGCTTCTGAGGCAGGCTTTCCTGATAGAGAAAGACGGACACGCAGACGGCAATGAAGATGATTGTGATGAAGGGGAATCGTTCGGTTGGATTGTCGTCGTGAAGGGGGATCACGATGGACGATCCTAGGGAGCTCGTCGGCGGTCGGTCACCGCGCGAGGCAACGTGGAATTGTCGGGAAGTGTCCCGTCGGCTCCGAGTGGCACAGAAAATCCTGCGGCATGAGTATGCCCTCCTCCGCCAAACGATGCGGCGATGGCTCCCACGTCCGTGCCGTCCGCGCGAGAGCGCATGCTGAAATAGCGACGCCCATCACGATCGTGCCAGATCAGGCAAAAGGGGTGGTCCGGCGAAAGCCGGTCGCCGATTTGGCTGGTTAAGACGGCGCTGTGCACAGACGGAACGGTTTCCCCTTGGAACTCGACCAAGACGGCTTGTGCGGAGAGTTTCCCGACTAATTCATGCTCATAGCGAAGAATCGCGCGTCCTTCCTGCTCCAGAGTCGTTTGGGAAAATCGATCCCACAGGTTGAAATCAAAGGGGTGTGAAGCCAGAGCCGCATTAATCTCACGGCTTGCCGGCATCTCCCATGTCCACAAGTCCTTGTCCTGAACGTAGCGGAGCAGCCAGGGAGCGACCGTGCCATGAGCCCATTCCCAGCTGAGCACTGCACCTGACTTGGCTTGGTCGAAGTAGGCGTAGGGGAGATCGGCGAGCGCCTTCTCCGCTGTGATGTGGTGATCCAGAATGAGCAGTTCTTTGGTTTCAGAGGCCAGCGCTTCAAGGGTCGGGCGCGCATAGCTGAAGTCAGCAATCACGACACGATGATCCCGAAGATCCGAAGGGGGAGGGATGCCGTGTTTGACCGGGATAAAACGGGTATTGGGGAATTGTTTCCAGATCGCCCAGGCTGCCCCGAATCCATCTGAGCACTCGGCATGGTACAGAACGATGTCCGGGGGATGATGGAAG
>JABMDH010000026.1:4243-7870 GCA_015904075.1 Nitrospira sp. | reverse complement strand
GGGGAGGGATGCCGTGTTTGACGGGGATAAAGCGGGTATCGGGGAACTTTTTCCAGATCGCCCAGGCTGCCCCAAATCCATCCATGCACTCGGCATGGTACAGAACAATGTCCGGTGGATGATGGAAGCGTCTCGAGTAGGGCGAATGATCCATACAGATAGGTTGGAGAATAGCATGGCGGGTGATGCCAGCTAAAGAGGATAGTGATCGTTATGCGGAGTGCTGAACTGGTCAGCCGCCAGGGCTCAGCACCGGTTACGAGTGGATCAGATCTTGTTGAGGTGGTCGATGAGCTGGCGGAGTCGACCGGCGCTGCGTCGGTTGAAACTAAACACGAGCCGAGGCAGATTCCGGAGGGCCGGCTCATCGAGTTCTTCTTCCAGGGGGCCGCGCAGCTCAAACGTGCCTTCGATGAGGAGATCGCGGAATTGTTCCTGAATCTGGTCGAGCTGTTTGGCGGAGATGCGATCTTTTAAGCGCATGGCCAATTGTCGGCCGACAAACCGAATGGAGTGATAGCGGCGATAGAATCGGAGAATATGGTCGACCGCCGCTTCGGCCGAGTTGGTGATGGTAAATAGACTCAGGTCTTCTTCATTAATGAGGTTCCGCTGCAGGAGTTGTGTCGTCACGAAGGATGACCAGCCGTCCCAGTAGTCGCATCCCGGTGCCTGAAGGCATATGATCGGCTGAGGGTCACTCTTCCCGGTCTGGGCCAGCGTCAAAATTTCAAATCCTTCATCGTGAGTTCCGAATCCACCTGGAAACAGCACGATGGCGTTGGCTTCTTTTTTGAACATCAGTTTTCGAGTGAAAAAATATTTGAAGGTAATCAGTTTTGGGTCGTCCGCAATCGTCGCGTTGGGACCCTGCTCAAATGGGAGCATAATATTGACGCCGAAGCTGTGCTCGCGGCCGGCGCCTTCTTGGGCGGCGCGCATAATGCCGTCCGCTCCCCCGGTGATGACCATGAATCCTTCCCGCACCGCGGTTTGGGCGAAACGGTAGGCCAATTGATAGTTGGGGTCGTCCGATGGAGTTCTCGCGGAGCCGAAGACACTGATTTTTTTTCGGTCCTGGTAGCCGCGAAACACACCGAATGCGTGGCGCAGTTCTTTGACCGCGCGGTTGAGAATTTTCAGGTCCAATAAGTCAAGGTGTGCGTCGTGTATTTTGAGCACGCCTGCCAAGAGTTCCTTGGTGAGGGCGGCGTGCATATCGTCTTCGGGACTTTCCAACAATGTGGTGATCTGTTGAAGGAGCTCTTCTTTCGACAAGGAGGGGCGTGGTCGAGTCTGCTGTGATTTACCGGACATATTCATACGTGGTCCTCTTGCTGATGTCTGGCGTAAAAAATTTTACCAATGGATAGGGTCTTGGTCAAAGGAGTTTCAATGAATGTTCGTCGGCCTAGGCTGGATCGGACGATTTGGGAACATTCTGAAGCACCCAGGCCTTGATTCTGGACTGATCGATTGTGGAGAGATTGGCAAATTGGATATCTATGTTCGATATTGAGATGAAAGGTGATGTGCCGGTACCGCGGGGCTGATCACAACGAGACAAGACCGTTCCTCGGATGGTCAATGGACTCGTGAGATCGGGGAGAGCGAAGTTCAGGTTGACCATGGTGTCCGGCAACAACGAGGTGGGAGATTCCACCGAGGCCCCGACATGGCTCAGTTGTACGATGATGGCGCGATACTCGGCCCCCGGCCCGGTTCCCTTGATGATGCTGAGGGTGGCCGGAATGTTTGTGCGAGACCGCTTCGGCGAAAGGATCAAATCTCTTGCTGTGAGGACGCCGACCGGCTGTTCCTGTTTCGTGACAATGAGGATAGGAGTGCCGGTTGCCATCATAAGGGTGGAGGCCTCATCGATCATGCGATCGTACTCGATAAATTGTACCGGCCGCGTCATGATCGTGCGTACTTCGATGTCATCAGGCTCCAGCCCTTGAGCGACCACTTTCTTGACAATATCGGCTGGCGTCATGAGCCCGAAGTGCGACTCCGTATCCTTGAAACGGGTATTGGGGAATTGTTTCCAGATCGCCCAGGCTGCCCCGAATCCATCTGAGCACTCGGCATGGTACAGAACGATGTCCGGGGGATGATGGAAGCGTCGCGAGTAGGGTGAATGATCCATATAGAATAGGTCAGAGAATAGCATGGCCGGTGATGCCAGCTAAAGAGGATAGTGACCGTTATGCCGGAGCGCTGAACCGGTCAGCCGCCAGGGCTCAGCGCGCGTATGGGTAGATCAGATCCCGTTGAGGTGGTCGATCAGCTGGCGGAGTCGACCGGCGCTGCGTCGGTTGAAACTGAACACGAGCCGAGGCAGATTTCGGAGGGCCGGCTCATCGAGCTCTTCTTCCAAGGGGCCGCGCAGTTCAAACGTTCCGTCGATCAGGAGGTCGCGGAATTGTTCCTGAATCTGGTCGAGCTGTTCGGCGGAGATGCGATCTTTTAAGCGCAGGGCCAATTGCCGGCCGACAAATCGAATGGAGTGATAACGGCGATAGAATCGGAGAATATGGTCGACAGCCGCTTCGGCCGAGTTTGTGATTGTAAATAGGCTCAGGTCTTCTTCATTGATGAGGTTCCGCTGCAGGAGTTGTGTTGTGACGAAGGACGACCAGCCGTCCCAGTAGTCGCATCCAGGCGCCTGGAGGCAGACGATCGGCTGAGGGTCGCTTTTTCCGGTCTGAGCCAGCGTCAAAATCTCAAATCCCTCATCGTGTGTTCCAAATCCGCCTGGAAACAGCACGATGGCGTTGGCTTCTTTTTGGAACATCAGTTTTCGAGTGAAAAAATATTTGAAGGTAATCAGTTTTGGATCGTCCTCGATCGTCGCATTGGGGCCCTGTTCAAATGGGAGCATAATATTGACGCCGAAGCTGTGTTCGCGGCCGGCGCCTTCCTGGGCGGCTCGCATAATGCCGTCTGCTCCCCCGGTGATGACCATGAATCCTTCCCGCACCGCGGCTTGGGCGAAACGATAGGCCAGTTGATAGTTGGGGTCGTCCGATGAGGTTCTCGCGGAGCCGAAGACGCTGATTTTTTTCCGGTCGTGGTAGCCGCGAAACACACCGAACGCGTGGCGCAGTTCTTTGACCGCTCGGTTGAGAATTTTTAGGTCCAATAAATCAAGGTGTGCGTCGTGTATTTTGAGCACGCCCGCCAAGAGTTCCTTCGTGAGGGCTGCGTGCATGTCGTCTTCGGGGCTTTCCAACAATGTGGTGATCTGTTGAAGGAGCTCTTCTTTCGACAAGGAGGGGCGTGGTCGAGTCTGCTGAGATTTACTGGACATGTTCATGTGTGGTCCTCTTGCCGATGAATGGCGTAAAAAATTTTACCAATGGATAGGGCTTTGGTCAAAGGAGTTTCAATGAATGCGCGGCGGCCTAGGCCGGATCGGATGATTTGGGCACATTCTGAAGCACCCAGGCCTTGATTCTGGACTGATCGGTTGGAGAGAGATCGGAAAATTGGACGTCTATGTTCGATGTCGAGGTGAAAGGAGATGTGCCGGTACCGCGGGTCTGATCACTACGAGACAAGACCGTTCCTTGGATGGTCAATGGACTCGTGAGATCAGGGAGAGAGAAGTTCAGCCTGACCATG
>JABMDH010000026.1:0-4143 GCA_015904075.1 Nitrospira sp. | reverse complement strand
GAAGTTTGTCTCGTTTTGGTTTCGACGACCACGCATGCTCTCCGGCTCGTATGATTTCTTTCTTGTGAAGATTGACCGGTTTGTGGAGTTTGTTCTCGAAGAAGCGCCGGATCTGGCTGCTGTGGTTGAGCAGGAGGCCCATGAACTTCGTCGGGCCTATGATCATGCCAATGAACCGCCTGTGCAGGTAGTGGGTGAACGGACATGAGTTTCTGGTCGGCCCTCCCTCGCCCAATCCTCGGTCTCTCTCCGATGGATGGCGTCACGGATGCCAGCTTTCGTGCGATTGTTGCGCGACAGGGGAAGCCGGACGTCACGTTTACCGAATTTACGCATGTGCACGATATCTGTCGAGGGCCGGAGGTCTGTTTGGAGACGCTGGTCTATAGCGAGATCGAGCGTCCGATGGTGGCGCAACTGTATGGGAATAACCCGGATTTGTTTTATCAAGCCGCTCATGCGGTCTGTGAGTTGGGGTTCGATGGATTGGATATCAACATGGGTTGTCCGTCCAAGAGTGTGGCATCATCCGGGTCTGGCGCCGGCCTCATCAGGACTCCTGAATTGGCCCGTGCAATCGTCCAGGCTGCCAGGCAAGGAATCAACGATTGGGCGGGCGGCCACACGCTTGAACAAGCCGGGTTCAAGCCCGCCCGGGTGGCCGCATTCCGGCGGCTCAATGAGGAACGTAGCGGCTCAAGTCCTGCCCTCCGTCGTGCCGTACCGCTTTCAGTGAAAACCAGGCTGGGCTATGAGTCGGTTATGGTCGAAGCCTGGGTCGAGCATCTGCTTTCAGAGCAGCCGGCCGTGATCTCGCTCCATGGACGAACGCTCCGTCAGATGTATCGTGGTGAGGCCGATTGGTCCGCTATTGCGCGCGCGGCGGCGCTGGTCAAGGGAACCGGGACGCTGGTGTTCGGGAATGGCGACATCAAGAGTCTTGAAGAAACTGTGGGGCGTGTCCGCGAAACAGGCGTGGACGGCGTGTTGGTGGGACGGGCTGTGCTTGGAGCACCCTGGTTTTTCCGGGACAAGGAACAGGCCCGCGCACTTGCCCGCGAGACGGGTCATGTGAGTGTCGAATCATGGGCCGGTCATGCGATCCCGATCGAGCAACGCTTCACCGTCCTGTTGGATCACGCCCGCCAATTTCAGGCGCTGTGCGGGCAAGGCCGGTTTCACCGCATGCGCAAGCATTTGGGCTGGTATTGTAAATCCTTTCCGCATGCCGCTGCACTTCGCGCACGGATGGTTCGAGTGTCTTCCGTCAGTGACCTCGAAGCCGTTCTCGACGAGTATCAGGCTCATCGTATCGTAGATTCGGACGAGCATGAGTTGATCGATGAAGCGAGTCTGCCGGCGTCACGATGCGGCTAGTCCTGGCCTCCACATCCCCCCGGCGCAGGGAACTACTTTCGTTGTTAGGGCTCTCGTTCGAGATCCGCCCTCCGACATTTGTTGAGCAACCGATTCCCGACCGCTCGCCTCTTGAACAGGTGGCACGGTTTGCTTTGGAAAAAGCGCGATCGGTGGCCCGCATCTATCCGGAAGATCTGGTGCTCGGCAGCGACACCGTGATTGAGTTGAATGGCCATCTCTTGGGTAAGCCGCGCGATCTGACGGATGCGCGAGCCATGTTGACGAGTCTGGCCGGCAGACCACATGCTGTTCACACAGCGGTGGCGTTGTGCGATCAAGTACGGGGGATCGACATCGTCGATGTTGCGACGACCACGGTGTCTATGAAGCCGGATATCGGCGATGAGATCGAGTGCTATCTTGCGACCGGCGAATCGTTGGGAAAAGCCGGGGCCTACTCGATTCAAGGCCAGGGTGCTGACTTGATCGAGACGATCAACGGTGATTATACGGCTGTGGTGGGGCTGCCCTTACAGGTATCGGCCAGGTTGCTGCGTGCTGCTGGTTACCCTGTCGTGCTGGACCTCGAAGAGTTGTATCGGCGGAAACCCTATCCGAACTGGAGCCGGTTCACGCCCTGATTGAATCAGGCTGGCCAATTCTCCTACAATACGCAGGCTCAACAGGCTCGGCGAATATTAGTCATGATAAAGGATGGCATGAATTTCTACAGACATAGAAAGCTTTTAGGAGCGGCCGGTTTCTTTGGAATCTGTGTGATCGGGCTCGGAACGGCTTGGGCTATCGATGTCAAACTATCCGCAGACGACGCTCAGAAAGCTCTTGAGACCGGTCGAGTCCCGATGGAAAAAGCCGATTTGCCCGAGGATGTGAAGAAAGTGTTACAGCAGGCGTCATTAGCCGCCCGCGTGGGGGCCGACCCGGAAAAAGATCCTTGCGGCGCGAGCGCGATTTTGCGCACCAAGCGCTATCGGTTGGAAGCCTTTGGTCGGCAGGAAGCGGTCGAATCCAAGAAACGAAAGATCGACGTGCGCATGCCCGAAGAGTTCATCAAGAAAGTCATGGACATGCCGAATATGGAAGTCGAGGTTCAGCTGTGCGGCGAGGACGAGTATTTTGCCGAAGGGGCCGTCATCGAGCTGCAGCAAGGTTCCAAGCGGATCAAGCCCATCGACATCGGCAAGGCCGAACGAGGACGAAAGAACGAAGGCCAGGGCCCGGCCTTCCGCTCCCGCTTCACCGCACTCTTCGCGTACGAGCAGTTCGATTCGAATGCCAAGTCAGTCTTCGTTGTGAATCTTCAAGACGGGCAAGAGGCGAGAATCCCCGCCGACTTCTCCAAGGTGCGGTAATCCTTCCGACGGATTTCATCATTGGTTCACGCCCTGCCGGTATTCTGCTCACGCGGTCGGCTCGTTGAGCCGGATCGTATAGAGATAGTGATACAAGCCCCTGCGTTCCATCAGCTGGTCGTGCGTCCCGTCTTCCACCAGTCTGCCCTTATCCAACACCAGAATGCGGTCGGCACGTTGAATGGTCGAGAGCCGGTGGGCCACGACGAAGGTCGTCCGCCCCTTCATCAATCGCTCCAGCGCCTCCTGCACCAGCCGTTCCGACTCGGTGTCGAGGGACGACGTGGCCTCGTCCAGTAACAGGATGCGCGGGTTTTTGAGAATCGCCCGTGCGATCGCGATGCGCTGACGCTGCCCGCCGGAAAGATTGACCCCTTTTTCACCGACGACGGTCTCATAGCCATCGGGGCAATTCATGATGAAATCATGCGCATGTGCGGCTTGGCTGGCCTCCCGCACCGCCGCGTCATCCGCGTCCGGATTTCCATAACGGATATTGTCGAGGATCGTTCCACCGAACAGAATCGTGTCTTGCGGGACGAGCGCCAGCTGCCGATACCAGCTCTCGACGTTCGCCTGACGCACATCGTCCCCATCGACTGTGATGCATCCGTCGGTCGGATCGTAGAATCGGTGGAGCAGATTGATGACGGTGGTCTTGCCGGAGCCGGTCGGCCCGACAAAGGCGATGATCTCGCCGGGTTTGGCCTCGAACGACAGATGCGAGAGTACAGGGGTGCGAGCGTCGTAGGCGAAGCCGACTTCTTCGAAGCGCACGTGGCCGGCGACTGCGGAAAGAATTTTTGCGCCCGGCTGATCGTGAATGTCCGGGCGGACATCCAGAATTTCAAACACCCGTTGCATCGCGCCTTGCGCTTCTTTCACTTGCGCAAAGACACGGGCTGCCGAGCTGAAGGGGCCGATCAGGATACCGGCGAACAAGACAAAGGCGAACAGGTCGCCGGGGGTGACCGTACCCTCGATGACTTGGCGGCCTCCGTACCACATGACAGCGGCTGCAGCCGAGAATGTGAGCAGGCTGATCGCCGGAATGAACAGCGCCATGATGCCGGCCCGCCGCATCGTGAGTTCCAGCGTGCGGTCTACCTGGCTGGAGAAACGAGCGTCTTCTCGTGCGGTCTGGACGAACGATTTGACAATGCGGATGCCGGAGATCACTTCTTCCGCCAACGTACTGAGTGCGGCGGTATGGTCTTGAAGCGAGGTCGAGAGCGCCTTGAGCTTACGCCCGAACATTTTTGCCACCAACACCAGCACGGGGAGAATGATGAGGATCAGGAGACAGAGACGCCAATTCATGGTGAGAAGAAACGCGATGCCACCGACAAGTGTGACGAGTTGTTTTGCGCTGTCGATGGGTGTTTCCGTCACGACCGATTGAATAACCGTG
>JABMDH010000251.1 GCA_015904075.1 Nitrospira sp. | reverse complement strand
ACACTCTGCCCCAGCCCTTTTCCAACTGCCTCGATCGCGCGGAAGGGAGCCGGATAGAAATGCCGGACCCGCGCGATCACTTGACCCCGGGCATAGCGACAGACGAGTCCACGAATTCCCGGAAGACCGAACAGTCTCACGCTTGCCGACAGGGGAATCCGTTTGACAGGAGCCGACGCGAGCTCACGGGCCTGTGCAATGGCCGACTCCACGAGGGTTTCCCGCTGAATAGCCTCCAGCGTCCTGGCCCTGGAAGGACGCGAGGTGACCATCCCTTCTATCAGCTTCATCCGTAACGCTTGACGTGGATACACGGTCTTTCCTGTTGTGATCATGTCCAATGCCGCAGGCAAACCAATCAGCCGCGGAAGCCTTTGCGTGCCTCCAAATCCTGGAAGAATTCCCAGCTTCACCTCAGGCAGGGCAAAACAGGTCTTCGGATGGGTGCTGGCTATGCGCAGATGACAGGCCAACGCCAACTCAAGTCCACCCCCGAGACAGGCGCCTTCCACTGCAGCGACGTACGGTTTCGCTGATCGCTCCATCTCGTCAAACAGAATGTGCGCGGTGACCACGAGTTGTTCCATCTCGTGAAACGAACGCTGCAGTTGGGCCTGGTGCATCTGCTCCAAGTCAGCCCCTGCACAGAAATTTCCGTCCTTCGCGCTCACCAGAACGACCCCTCTGATGGAATCGGACTCCTGAGCATATCGGACGATCTTCTGCCATTCCGACATGCTTTCTACATTCAGAACATTGACGGGCTTGCCCGCATAGTCGAACCCAGCCAATAGAATGCCTCCGTCGAGGACGGCGATCTTGAAATGCCTCAACTCCCCGGGAGCGTGTATCTGGCCATTCGACATGGCTATTTCCTCTCCACAATCATGGCCACGCCCTGGCCCCCTCCAACACAGGCGCTGATCATCGCCCGTTCGGCATCGCGTCGTTTGAGTTCGAACAACGCCGTCATCGCCAGGCGAAGACCGGACACCCCGACAGGATGACCGAGTGCGATCGCGCCGCCGTGTGGGTTTAGATCATCAGGCGGGATTTCACCGAGGCGTTCCGTCAATCCGAAACCCCCGAATTTTCCTTCCATCAGAGACGACGAATTCAGAATGTGGCTGATCCCTAAGACGACAGATGAGAAGGCCTCGTTAATCTCCCAGAGGGCAAAGTCTTTGAGGCTCAGGCGAGTTTTGGCCAACAGTTTGGCGATGGCTCCGACGGGGGCCAGGCCCATACAGGAGGGCTCATACCCAAAATCGGCATAGTCTTTCACATAGCCAAGAATCGGCAACCCGAGCGCCCGGGCTTTCTCTTCCTCCATTAAAAGAATAGCAGCCGCGGCATCTGTGATCTGCGAGGAATTGGCAGGCGTTACAGAGCCGTACCGCCTGTCGAACACCGGCTTGACATCGCGAAATATGTCTGGACTGGCATCCTCGCGGATTCCATTGTCACGCGCGGCATACACGCTTTTCTCAGGAACGTACATCGGCACCACTTCGTCCGCGAAAATCCCCTCCTTCCATGCCTGCGCCGCGCGTCTGTGTGATCGCACGGCGAAGGCATCCTGGTCCTCACGAGTCATACCGAACGCAGGGTCTTTGGCGATATTCTCCGCGGTCAGCCCCATGATAAGGTCGCACATCGGATCTGTGAGACCCAGCACGATGCCCACACGCGGTGGATATTTCTTGAGGTTGAGCAAGGCGGGGAAAAGGGCCAGTGCACCGGCCACCCGATCGCGAAGGTTTCTAGTTTTGCCGAACTGGAAAAGTAGCTTAGCGACCACGTGGTCATAGGAAACAGGGATGCGGCTCATAGCTTCCATGCCAAGGACAAGTACCGTATCGGCATCGCCGCTCCTGATACGCAAGCTCCCGTAGTAGAGAGCCGTCACGCCGGAACCGCAATTTTTCCCTGCAACCGTATCGGCTGGGATCGTTACGGGAAGCCCTCCCGTAACTGCAGCAACTCTGGTAGGATTCACCGCATGGGTCGGAGTGGCTACATTGCTCCCCAACACACAGTCGATGGTATCTAGGGGAAGATTCCAACGGTGGCAGCGCGTGATCATTTCACGGACCACCCAGGCACCG
>JABMDH010000250.1 GCA_015904075.1 Nitrospira sp. | reverse complement strand
TCAAGGCCCTGATCAACGATCAGTTTGTTCGATTTTCTTCTTCTCAGCCTGATCTTCATTTCATAAGCAATAATATACATTGCGGGTACAAATAGCAAGGTGAGGAAGGTTGCAAAACTTAATCCAAAAATAATTGTCCAGGAGAGCGGTCCCCAGAACATTACATTGTCTCCACCAAAGTAGATATGCGGTCCGTGTGGCGCTCCGTCACTGCACAGCTGTTTTGCAGGCCGCCGGCCAGACCAGACGGGCCGCCGGATGCCCGAGAACGGTTTCGAGCCCTGAGCCATTGGGAGGAGAAGGGTGAAGTCAAGGCACCACTCGATGCGGTGTTCGAAGCAATGGAAGATGAAGATGAAGCTGTACGAGCCAAGGCGACTGCCATCGTAGAACAACGGTGGGCTGCAGAGCACAATCGTGAGAAGAGTTGAGGAAATGGCAACCAGAAGAACAAGGAGGTGTCTGGTCGTCCGGTTGTGAACTGAGTCCGGACAGGAGCTTTCGTGTAATCGTGTTTGGGTGTTTGTTGTGTGTCTATGATTATTCTGTTGTAAGGAGGCTGTAATGAAGTCTATTCGCGTACTGCCGCTTGTGGCAGGGTTGATGCTGGGCGCAGGGAATCTTGTGTTCGCGGCTGATGCCACGTTTAAGGTCACCGATATCCCTGGCCATTGGTTCGATACTGGCGTGGATATTGCTGGCACTCGGTCTTTGGCGATTATCAACCCGGGTGACACGGTCCACTTTATCCAAAGAAACGGTGAACCACGCGATGTGGAAAGCAAGCACACGGTCACGAGCCTGATTTGGCCGTCAGACGCGCCGGAGTTTGCCCCAGGACGAGGGGTGATCGATCAGGAAGCGGCGAACACTGGTAATCATCATGTGACACTGACGACGCCGGGGCTTTATGTTTTCGTCTGCAAGCTTCACCCCTATATGCTCGGCGGCGTTATTGTGAACGATTCAGAGACGCCTGGATTAGATCTTGGTGCGAATCTCACACTCCTGGGACCGACGGATGCAGGCCATGTGTCCTTTCCGACCGCAACAGATCTGGGCCTGCGGCTATTGCGCGCGTTCTTTGTGGTCACCAATCCAGGCAATTGGAAAGACTACACGAAGGTCGGGACCATCTACAAGCCGGTCTATCCATCGGTGGATGTCAACGCCGGATCTGGCATCGTCGTTAATCTCAAGGCTGCGATCGAGGGCTTAGGGATTGACGGTCAGGTGATCACCAAGCAGCAGAGACCTCAGACAAAGGGAATTGGAGAAGTCTGGATCGACACGGCCTATGAGCTGACCAAGGGAAAGCCTGAGTGGACCCCCGGCACGATGACAGTGGTGTCGGCAACCGGGTGGGACGTCAAGCGGAAGATTGCGTTGCCCGAGCAGAAAATGAACAATGGCCATAATATGTGGGCCAGCCATGACCAGAAGCAGATCTATCAGACGGAATGGCATGGAAACAGCCTCTATGTGATCAATCGCCGTAACGGGAAGCTGCTTCAGGAGCTGGAGGTAGACGGAAAGTGCAACGATCCAGCCCACGTGATGACGCGGGTGGACACGCAACAGGTGCATGTGACCTGCAATGGAGAAGATGTGGTTGCTGAGTACAATCGGCTCCCGTCTGGCCTCCTTGAGCTGAATAAGTTCATTTCCATGTCGAATGGAGACAAGCAGACCCAGCCCCATGCCCATTGGATGGGCTTTGATGGGAAGTCGATGGCGACGCCCAATTCCAACACCAACGATTCGACGCTATTTAATTTCAACGAATATGTTATCACCAATAAGCAGCCGACCGGTGCATTGCCGATTGCGGCAAGTATGATGCCGGATTCGAGCAAGTATTATGTGTCTAATTATCTTGGACATACCACCTCCGTGATGTGCGGGCCCAACCCAAATCCAGCGGGGAGCTGCGTGCCAGGGACGAAGATCAAGGACATTCCTTTGCTCTTGAATGGCCACTATAGTCCCGCTACGGGACCTACAGGGACGGGACCGATCGGCGCATTGCCGATTCAGACCCCGGTCAGCCCCGATGGGAAGTTCGTGGTCACGGGGAATACGTTGACCGGCACGATCACGATCATCGATACCAAGACCGATACCCTGGTGAAGATGATCGGCTGCGATCCGGGTTGCCATGGGGTGAACTTCGGCGCCAAGAAGGGTGGCGGGTACTATGCCTATGTCACGAGCAAATTCGCCAACCGTCTGATTGTGCTGGACTACGATCCGAACAATGATGGGAACGTGGATGATGCGGTGATTGCCGGC
>JABMDH010000025.1:7067-15033 GCA_015904075.1 Nitrospira sp. | reverse complement strand
GACGGGGCAAACATCCTGGTATGCACCGTCGAAGAGGGCTCTACCGTGACCGTAGTAAACACCATGATGCCGTTCGCACCGTACCGGCGGCACACATCCGCAATCGCCGAGGCATCGGGACGAATCGACCGGACTGCGGTCAACGTCCGTACCGGCACAATCAATACGGGCAGTCCAGTAGAGACGGCTTCGATCGGCCACTTGGTATCGGCAATAACGTGCTTCGATAGACCTAATGCCGCAGCGACTTTGTAGAGATCCTCCGTCTCTTCGACCGGTCCGAGAAATTCCGGCTTGGGCTGCGTCATCACCACCTGTTCGATCAGTCCATCGTCCGCATGCAGTTCGACGGGAAACAACCCGATATTGCACTCCTGCATCAGCCGCGTGACCGGTTCTTTCACAGAGATGATTCCCAGTTCGGCCAGAATAAAGAAGGTGCCCAGGACCGGATGGCCGGCGAACGGAATTTCTTGCGTGGGAGTAAAGATGCGCAGCCGCGCCACGGCGGCTGGATCGGTCGGCGGAAAGACAAAGACCGTTTCGGACAAATTCATTTCGCGTGCGATCTGCTGCAGCAGATCGTCGCTCAGCCCCTGCGCATCGGGAATGACGGCAACGGGATTCCCTCCGAATGGCTGGGAGGTAAACACATCGGCCTGGTAGAACTTCAGCGACCGCGGCTCAGGCATTCCGTCACGATACTCCATCTGCTGAAAAATGGAAACTGCCCAATGAACGGACCACTACAGACCTGATTTGACAGGAACTGCGCGGCTTTGTCACACTTGCGCATGGCCGATGACGCAATCCCTCAAGAAATCGCCCGTGCGTTGGAGGTGCTAGGCCTCACATTGCCCATCACCTCCGAGGATCTCGATCGGGCCAAACGCGTGGAGCTCTACAACTGGAACCCGGCCCGCTACGCCAATCTCACGAATAATCCGACGCAATACATGACGGCCTACAAGAAGGCCGAAGAGATGACCAAGCTCGTCGAAGCCTCACACGCACTGCTCTCGGCCGTGCTGGTCCCTGACGATGAGACCCCGTAAAACCTAACACGTGCTCGCATCCCGCAGCGCAGTCCAGGCCTGCGCTTTACCCTTCACGAGTGACGCTTCAGGTCACTTCGTGACTGGTGACCCGGCTCATCCCTTCGTCGCCTTCCGGACGAGCCACCGGCCAGGTAATCAGACCTGACACCCCTTCCGGCGATCCGACCGGCTGGGTTTGTTGCGCATAGATTTGCGGCAACCGGTTGGTTCCAAACTTCGAGATATAGAGAAACACGTGTTCGCGCGAGTTGACGCGCACGGCCCAGGGGTGAAAATCATTCTTGTAGAACTCTTCACAGAGCTGCATCGCATCCAGGCACGACAGTGTGCTGGGGTCATTCAGTGTGTAGTAATAGTCCAGCGGGAGATCGTACTCTTCCTGTTTGTGAATCGTAATGCCGAATTGCTCCGGACGGCGCACCATCGGCGTATGGCGGTACGCCACGAAATAGAACAGTTCCAGTGAGTGAATCGCCGGCTGGTTCTCAAGGACGAACTGCCTGGTTTCCATCGCTTCCTCGAACGTTTCGCCCGGAAAGCCGTAGAATATGACCAAGCTCGTCGAAGCCTCACACGCACTGCTCTCGGCCGTGCTGGTCCCCGACGATGAGACCTCGTGAAACGTATCTCGCATCTCGTATCTCGCAGAACAGGCCCAGCCCGCGCTTCACGCTTCACGAATGACGCTTCACGTCACATCATGACTCGTGACCCGGCTCATCCCTTCCTCTCCATCCGGACGCGCCACCGGCCACGTAATCAAGCCTGACACCCCTTCCGGCGATCCGACCGGCTGGGTTTGCTGCGCATAGATTTGCGGCAACCGGTTGGTGCCAAACTTCGAAATATAGAGGAACACATGTTCGCGTGAGTTGACGCGCACAGCCCAGGGATGAAAATCATTCTTGTAGAATTCTTCACACAGCTGCATCGCGTCGAGGCACGACAAGGTGCTGGGGTCGTTCAGCGTGTAGTAGTAATCCAGAGGAAGATCGTACTCTTCCTGTTTGTGAATCGTAATGCCGAATTGTTCCGGACGGCGCACCATCGGCGTATGGCGATACGCCACGAAATAGAACAGTTCCAGTGAATGAATCGCCGGCTGATTCTCCAGGACAAACTGCCGCGTTTCCATCGCTTCTTCGAAGGTTTCGCCCGGGAAGCCGTAGAACGCCATCACATGGTTCCAGATCCCGGCCTGCGCCGCCATCTGGAGATTCCGCTGAATCACATGCTTCGTCGCGTGCTTGTCCATGAGATTCAAGACGCGTTCGTTCGCAGATTCCATTCCGTAATAGAGCGTACAACAGCCGGCCTTAGCGGCAAGATCCCAGGTGGCCTGGTCTTGCAGCGTCTCCTCAAACCGAATCAGCGTCGTCCACTTGATCCCGACGTTCTCATCGATCAGCAGCTGTGAGACTTTCTTGAACAGCGCAGGCGGATAGGATTCGTCGGAAAAGAGGAAGTGCCGGCAGTGATACTTGTCCCGCAGCGCCTTGATCTGTTCGACCACCAGCTGGACCGGCATTCCGCGGTACTGATCGAAATACCCCTGGCCATGGTCGCAGAATGTGCAGCGCCCCCAATAGCAACCGCGTGTCGCCAGATAGGGAATGATCAGTTCAGGAACGAAGTAGCGATCCAGCGGCATCCCCTCAAAATCCGGCAAGGGCAACGCGGCCGTCTTTTCGGTGTAGACTTCGGCATTCCGGTGAAGCCCGGACTCATCGCGATATATCAGGTTCGGCACGGTAGAGAGAAGTCGCTGTCTGTTCAAGGACTCGATGAGCCATAGAAGCGCATGCTCACCCTCATAAAGAATTGCCGAATCAAACACTTCTGTGAAGAACCGCTCGTGATTCACGAGGTCTTCCTGAAGGCGCGTAATGACGTTTCCACCCACCACGACATGGATCTGCGGGAACGTGTCCTTGATCATCTTCGCAAAGGTCAGCCCCGCCAAGAACTGCATCTGCGTTCCGATGGAAATCCCGATCACATCCGGCTGCTCTCTCGCCACCTCTGGCATGACCAGCTGATTGCAGAGATCCCGATAGACATTCACCTGCTCATCTTCTAAACAGGCAAACACTTCTTTCGAAACACCCGGGCGATAGCCTAAGTTGCTTTCCATCGGATAGAAAACAAGCGAGGCGGGATAGTACGCAGCGGAAATATAGGCCATGGCCTCACGGAAGGTATTGAGCGCCCCCTCCAGTATCTCTGCCTCATAGAACCGTTCGCTACGCACAATCAGCTTGGCATCTTCGGCCCGTTCCGCGAGATCGAACACATCGACATCATAGGCCTGTTCAACCACCGCTTTTTGTCCTGAATCCCGTTCTGTCAGAGCCCCCGCCTTCTCTTTGTCTTGCAGCGCCTTGAGCTGCATGCCCAACCGGGCCTTCACCCAGATCAGGAACTCCATACTGAAGAAGTGATCCCACATCCCGATGTTGATATCGCGCTGAATGACGGCATGGCCCGCTTCCCGCAACACGGCAGTCAAGGACGGCAAGGCGAGATAGGGCGCCGTCGGTACCCACTCAGGCGGGAACAGCAACATGACCTTGGACTTCTTCCGATCTTCCTTCTTGATCGGAGCCAGGCCGTCTATTTGTACAAGTCCACTCGCACTCATTACATTGTTCCTGTTTGAGGACTGTCGCCTTTCCGATTAGCGACTGTCCCCATTCGTCTCAACTACTGGGACAGGCACCGGCCAAGCCGGAGCCTGTCCCCTACATCTTTCCAACTAACGTCAGACTTACTCCTGCAGTCTTAACGTTTTGGTACTGCAGGTCTTGCAGCTTTCCTAAACCAAATTTAGAAATATAGAGGAAGATATATTCCCGGATGTACAGGCGCAGATCCCAGCCGGGATTATGGTTTCGTTCAAACTGCTCGAACACCCGCTCCGCCTCCTCAATGCTCATTCCATTTTTTACTGTGTAATAGTAGTCGAGAGCCAGGTCCCATTCTGGATTCTTATAGGCGGTCACGCCCCACTTCTCCGGATGCTTGGCGACGGGATTGTGGCGACCCAAGTCAAAGGTACCGAAGCCCAGCGAATGGACTTCGGCTATCATCCGTGCCGACTTATCGGCAAATTCAACACCGTGGCGGTGTAGCTCAGTTGGTAGAGCAGCGGACTCATAAGCCGCGGGTCCCCCGTTCAATCCGGGGCACCGCCACCACACTGTACTCCGTGCAACTCACCCGCGTATTGGAGTGTCTTCATACTCCGTGCGAATACTTCAAGAAACCACCCCTGATGAATGACGCAGCAGGCAGAACGCCGGGCTCAGTCGATCGTGATCGAAAGGACGCATGATGCTCAACCTGCCCGTGAAGGTTTCTACCAGACACAATGGAAAACTATTGCAGCTGGACAGCGACGCAGAAACGCTCGAACTGATCGGCCCGGATGACGAGCCGCTCGGGACAGTGTCCTGGGACGCCGTGATCGATTTCATTCACAACTCAAGCAAAACGAGCCGCCCTCACCGGCCGCCACGCAATTACACCCGCAGCCCGCTCACAGCCACATTGCGCTATACGACACCGGGCAGTAGAAACTCCTCGGGCGTCACCTGTGAGATCGGCGGAGGCGGCATTTTCATTGAGACATCGAATCCTCCCCAAATAGGCACGAAACTCACACTGGAACTCGCCCTCCCTGATGATCCCGCCAACCCGATCAGTGCGCAAGGGCAAGTCGCCTGGGTCAGGGCCGAGGAACAGCGTCACGTGCTCTATCCCGGGATGGGGGTTCAATTCACTGAGATTTCAGATGAAAGCCGGGCCCGTATCGTCAAGATGGTCAAATCGCTGGACCGCTGGCGCAGCGGAAAGTGACCCACTGGCTTCCGTCTCCGGCCGGGTTGACGCATCGCGATCCTGAGCCCGCTCACTCCTCTCTCAGCCCCTCTGCCACCGGCTGACGGGCAGCCCACCGGGCGGGAAAGTACCCGGCTACGAGGGTTGCAGCGGCGGCGAGACCGACCGCTTGAACGAGGGGGCCGATGGGCACAATCATTTGAATCGTCCACCCGAATGACTGTTTATTGATGACTGAGACGAGCAGGAACGAGAGCGCCCCGCCACCGATCAAGCCCAAGCCGATCCCCACCAGCCCAAGATACGCGGCTTCCCACAGCACCAACTCCTGAATCTGTTGGGCACTGCCGCCGATGGCCCGTACCGTGGCAAACTCCCTGCGTCGCTCCAGCACCGACGTGACCAGCGTATTGACGATGCCGAGCATGGCGATGATGATCGCGATGGCTTCCAGCACATAGGTCATCAGAAATGTCCGGTCAAAGATCTCAAGAATCTCCGTTCGCAGTTCGGTGTTGCTGATGACCAGCGGGGGAAGCCTCCCGCTGTTGGCCTCGCCCAATTTCTCGACGATTGTTTTGCGCACCTGCTCCGCATCCGCCCCTGCCGCCAGATAGACCGGAAAGACCGTGACCAGTTCGTCGTGCCAGAGCGACTGATACAGAGTGCGGTCTATCACGAGCTTTCCTCCGTCGGTCGAATAGTCATAAAACACCGCGACGACCGGAAACTGTTTGATACCTTCCGGAGTCGTGACCTCCAACAACGAGCCCTCCTCAACCCCCAGCCGCTCCGCCAATACTTCAGAAATCAGCACACCGCCGATATCCGCCGCGCGATTGAGCTGCTCGGAGGAGTCGCCTTGTCGCACGAGATACCGGCTCCGTTGCGCATGCAGCCGCAAGTCACGCGAAACAATCGCGACGCGCCGGCCATCCACGTTGATGCGGACATCGCGGTACGTATCGACCGCCTCCACACCGGGAATCCCAGACAATGCCTGCAGCCAGGACGGCGGAAGACTCCGTCCAATACTTCCTGCTTCTGTGCCTCGCAACCATAACGACGGCGCGACAACCACGTCAGACAGCACCGTATCGGCCACCCACACCTCCACCGTATGCCGGAAACTGCGCACCATGACAAGCACGCCGATCATGATCGCGAGCCCGACCATCAAGGCAGACACCGTGACCCCGTTACGTCCGGGATTGCGTGACGCATGATCGACTGCAATCTCCCTGATGACACCCCGCGTTCCCGATACCCCGTGCTCCCTCCGGCGTCCTCGCCACCCGACGATACAGATCGGAGCAAGACACGAGAGTCCTGCCAGCACACAGAGAGTGGCCAGGTACCCCAGCACCGGGATACCTCCTATCGGTTCGGTCAGACTCAACCCTCCGGCGATTGCGAGCAATCCCAGCCCAACCATCCCCAGCGTACCGGCCCGAAGCTGCCGGCCTGCTTCATAATCGCCGGGCGCCAAGGCACGCGCGGGTGCCGTTCGACTCGCATCTCCACTCGGCCCAATGGCGCCGATCACGGATACCACGACTCCGATCACGACGCCTTCCAAAGAAATCTGCCAGAACCAGCCGGCTTCGATGAACCGGCCAGCCTCGGCCGCAACCGGAACGTAGAGGTCCGAAATCGTCCGGCTCAACAGCGCGATCAGTTTCTGAGCCAATATCAGGCCTGCGACGCTCCCGACAATGCCACCCGCTAGTCCGAACAGACCCGCCTCTGCCAAGAAAAGACCCGCAACGCGCGATTGGGTCATACCGATGGCCCGATAAATCCCGATCTCCCGGCGCCGCCTGGCTACGGCAAATGCCATTGTGTTGTAAATCAGAAACACGCCGACCAGTAGTCCCACCCAACTCAGTACCGTCAAGTTCAGACGAAACGCCCGCACCATTTGCTCGACTTGTTTCGTCCGACTCGACGGGCGTTCGATTGTGACATGCGGCGGCATGATCTCCCGCAGATTCTGCGCCACCACTTCGACCGGTTGTGCCACATCCGTCACCAGATCAATCCGGTCCAGCCGCCCGACCATCCCGAACGTAATCTGGGCCGCCGCAATATCCATCACCGCGAGGTGATCCCAGGATGATGTTCGATCGGAGCTATCCTCTAAAATGCCTGACACCAGGCACAGGATAGGACCTGGCCCGATCTGCAAAGAGACCCGATCGCCCACCGACAGATTCCACTCAGCCGCCAGCTTCCCACCCAACAACACCGTGTTTGGATCGAGCACCACATCCAATCGGCGTTCCGTCGGTTGCTGGGTGAGCCGAAACCCACGCGAATCAGCCTCGGCGAAAATATCCAAGCCAAGCACCTGCACGGCCTGACTGCGCCCGTCAGCGTCGATCCGCACTGCCGTTTGAAGAATCACCGGAGAAGCCGATGTGACACCTGACACACGGCGCGCAGCCGTAATGAGCCGTTCGTCCAGCCCTAACTCACCGCCTGAAATTTCCAGACTTGTCGGACCTGCCACCGTCAACACGGCCTGCTCGAACGAACGAAGCACATCGACGTTAGCCGTCCGCACCGCCACAGAGGCTGAGACGCCAAGGGCGACCCCGATGACGGTCAACAGCGTGCGCAGCGGCCATTGAGTCACGTGGGCAGAGACGATCAGCAGGAAGACTTTGATCAAGGAGGGCATCAGGAACCAGTGACACCGGACGAACAGGAGAGATCCTGGCAGCAACCACCCGCCAAAACCCGAGAAACCAATCCCAAAGGCCCGTGCGAAGATCGGCCATTTCGTTTACACATCTACGATCCTTTGCTAGACTTTCCTCACGATTTCAGGAGGCACTTACGGTGACACACAGTCGAGGCAATACCGCACTCACCTTCGAACCGGCAGAAAGCGGACGAAAGCAAGTTTCCCAGATTACTCCCCGTCAATCGCAAATCCTCAAGATGGTAGCGATGGGGCACACCAACCGCGAGATCGCCGTTTCGCTGAAGATCAGCGTCCGTACGGTCGAAGTGCACCGTTTCAATCTGATGCGGCGGCTGAACGCCCGCAACGTCGCCCAACT
>JABMDH010000025.1:0-6967 GCA_015904075.1 Nitrospira sp. | reverse complement strand
GCAACCGTAATGAGCCGTTCGTCCAGCCCTAATTCACCACCGGAAATTTCCAGTGTTGTTGGACCTGCCACGGTCAACACGGCCTGTTCGAACGAACGCAGTACATCGACATTGGCCGTCCGTACTGCCACAGAGGCTGACACGCCAAGGGCCACCCCAATGACAGTCAACAGCGTGCGCAGCGGCCATTGAGTTACATGCGCAGAAACGATGAGCAGGAACACTTTGAGAAAGGAAGGCATCAGGAACCAGTGACACCGGACGAACAGGAGGAATCAGGCAGACGGCCACCCGCCACGATGTGCAGGGACAACCCGAAAAGTCCATGCGAAGATCGGCTGTTTCGTTTACACATGTACGATCCTTTGCTAGACTTGCTTGATCATTTCAGGAGCCAACTACAGTGGCACATAGTCGAGGCAATACCGCACTCATCTTCGAACCGGCCGAAGCCGGACGAAAACAGGCGTCTCAGGTTACTCCCCGTCAATCACAGATCCTCAAGATGGTGGCGATGGGTCACACCAGCCGCGAGATCGCCGCTTCGCTGAAGATCAGCGTCCGTACGGTCGAAGTGCACCGCTTCAATCTGATGCGGCGGCTCAACGCCCGCAACGTCGCCCAACTGCTGCGTCAATCGCTGCGCTATGGATTACTCCCGGCGAGCTTCAGTAAACGATAACGGCTACAGCTCTTTGACCATCCCTCGACATTCCGCGACTGAACGATACCCTTTTCGCGCCAGAATCGCGGCCAGCTCCTTGTCCAGCCGGCTAAACACATCCAGCCCATCCTCGACCAACACCGTGCCGATTTGTAGCGCCGATGCACCGCACAACAGATGCTCGAACGCATCCACACCGTCCATAATGCCGCCGGTGCCGATGATCGGGATTCTGCCTTGAAAGAATTTGTAGAAGGCGCGGACATTCGCCAGTGCCACCGGTTTAATGAGCCTGCCACCCAGCCCGCCGAACCCGCCCTTTGGTTTGATGACAACGGCTTCGCGCTCCGGATCGACAACCAATCCGTTGCCCACTGAATTGATCATGTTGAGAAAGTCGATGCCGTATCGTCCGATCACTTTCCCCATCGCCTCGTGATGCGCCGGATCAAAATAGGGCGGCAGCTTCAACCCCATGGGAACCGTAATAATCTGGCGCACCCGTTTGATCACCCGCTCGGACGACTCCGGATCATAGCCGATTTGAGGTTTCCCTGGGATGTTCGGGCAAGAAAGGTTCACTTCGATGAGGTCCGGCTGAGCCGCATTGATGGCAGCGGCAATTATCGGGAAGTCCTCCTCGCAAAGACCCGCCACACTCGCTACGACCGGCTTCCCAAATCGCTTCAGATCAGGAATCAGTTCGGCATAGGCCTTGTACCCGAGGTTGGGAAGTCCCATGGAATTGATCGATCCGCCGGGAAAGCCATAGTACCGCGGCTCAGGATTCCCCTGACGCGGTTCGACCGTCATCGACTTGGTCACGATTGCACCGGCTGCCGACTTTCCCAATGCCACAAGCTCATCCCGTGTCACACAAAGCGCCCCGGCAGCATTCATGAAACAGCCGGGAAATCTGACACCTGCGATCGTGGTCGAAAGATCCGTCATCATGTCACCAGTTCGGGGTGCCGCTCGGTCCGCGTCACCAGCCGCCCATCTTGTATCGTCCAGACATAGTCAGCCGTGTGGGCTGCGTGGTCACTGTGTGTGACCAGCAAGACAGTCTGCTCACCTGCCTTGGCCAAATTTCTAATGAGGGCCATGATATCAGCCCCCTGATGCGAATCGATATTCCCGGTCGGCTCATCCGCAAGCAAGAGACCAGGCCGATGCGCCAACGCCCGTGCAATTGCCACCCGCTGCTGTTCACCCCCGGATAGCTCACCCGGCCGATGATGCCGCCGCCGGCTCATCCCCACCATCTCCAACACCTCGCCGGCCCGCATTGCCGCACTGCGTCCGCTGTCTCCGCGCAACAGCAATGGCAGCGCGACATTTTCCTCCGCCGTCAACCCGTGCACCAGATGGAAGGCTTGAAACACGATGCCGATGGTCTCGCGCCTGATTCTCGTCCACTCGGAACTGGACAAACCAACCGTGGACCGCCCATCGAGCACAATGTCTCCCGACGTAGGCTGATCCAGCCCGGCAATGAGATTCAGCAACGTGCTTTTCCCGCATCCACTCGGCCCGATAAATGCGCAGAACTCTCCGCGCCGTATGTCCAAATTGATATCCGTCAACGCGGCCACTCTGGCCCCGCCTCGCACATATGATTTGGAAAGCTCCTTCAGAACAACCACGAACGTATCTCCAAGACCCGTACATCGACTAGAGGGGGAATAGCTGCTGTCCCGCGACAGCTTTCGTATAGCACAACCATTTAGAATGCGACAACCTTGACAGAACAGGCCTGTTCACCATAAATGAGCGTATCGTGTCATACGCGGGGACGCAGATGCCGTCTATCGCTCACTCCTGGATTGAATCTGTACCGCAACTCATACGCCGGGCCGTCCGGTTTCTCTTACCGGCTGAGTGTGCGGTCTGTCATGCACCCATGGCAGACGATCCGGTTCCGCACTTCTGCTCTGGCTGCTGGAATACCATCGCACTGCCAGGCCATTCACGCTGCGCTCGATGCGACCGCCCTTTCCTCTCACCGGTTGCGATGGTGTATAGCCCAACCCATCTGTGCCACGCCTGCGCTACGCACCCCCCGTCCTACACCAGAGCCTGGACGCTCTATCCCTACCTGCCCCCTCTACGCGATGCCATCTGCCTGTTCAAATACCGGGGAAAAGTCTCACTGGCAACGCCATTGGCTCGCCTCATGATCGACCAGCGTCCGGCGCTCGACTCCATTGACCTTATCATGCCCGTACCGCTACACACCGGGAAGCTACGCGAACGGGAATTCAATCAATCCTTGCTGCTGGCAGACCGGATCGGCCACCATCTCTGTCTGCCTGTCTCCTGCGTCAATCTGATCCGAACCGTTCCCTCGCCGGCACAGACCACCCTCTCCAGAAAAGAACGATTGAGGAATCTCCGCGGGGCCTTTGCCGTCACTCGCCCTGAATTGATCGCCGGCAAACGCATCCTGTTAATCGATGACGTATTCACAACCGGCGCCACAGTGAATGAATGCGCAAGAACCCTCCGCAAAGCCGGTTCGGGAGACGTCTTTGTGTTGACCTTGGGACGCACAGTAGATGCGAATCACATTCCCGATCGAGTCCTTGCAGAGAACACTCCTATGTCGGCTGATATTATTGGAGGATGACCTGTCCTGATTGATGAATATCTCTCCGAACTTGTGAATAACGTGCTTTCACCCGAATGCTCAATCTCCGCAATGCTCCGATAGCAGACTACCAGGATGCGGCAACTCCCAGATTGACCGCCTCCTGTCGCAATTCACCGCATGAAAGTCTGAAGAAATCAGCAAAAATGAGGATACAACGGCCGGCATTGACAGTCTATGACAGGCATTGTCATATATTTTTGCTTGACAATTCCCCGACGATCCATAGAATACGCTCATTATCAGGAGCCTCATGAGTCTGTATCGTTCTGATGCGATCTGGTGGCACGATGGGGACCGTCCCGAAAAGCGAACTCATGACGGCGACGGAGACCTGCCGCTATCTGAAAATTACGCCACGCACACTCTATCGCTATTTACAGAGTCGGCAGATTCCCGCCTTCAAGCTTGGAAAAGAATGGCGATTCGTACGCTCGGATCTGGAACAATGGATTCGCGAACGAACCAGAACCGCCGTGTCCTCTTACACTAGGACCTAATTGATGTTTGCCGGCGAATACTTATGCAAAGTTGATGAGAAGGGACGCTTCATCGTTCCCTCGCCCATCCGTGAGCAAATTGAGGCTGATGGCCAATCCGTCGTGTTCTTAAAGGGGCCGGAACAGTCCTTACTCATCTATTCGTCCAAGGAATGGAAACAGGTCCTCGAGCGGACCAAAGCGTCGTTGGACGAAGATCAGAGCCGCCTCTTCATGCACTTCGTCGTCTCTGAAGCAGGCACCTCGGACATCGACAAAACGGGTCGCATTCTCATTCCCGGCCGCTTACGGAAATTGGTGCCGCTCGACGACGATCAGGAAGTGATATTGGTCGGTCTCTATCACCGTATGGAAATCTGGAACCCCAGTGAATGGCGACGGTATATCGCCCGCACGGAAGATCGCTACGAACAAAACATGGCCAAGATCCCAAACCTGTATCCCGATAACTTCGCAAGTACCAGGCTATCGGCTGGTATACGATTGAAAGATACCTGACGATAGAGGGATACGCACATCGTGTGAAGCGCAGGACGGAAAGCGTCTTTCAGGATCGGGGATCGTTGTGAGAAGACCAGGGCTGACCGGCGCACCGTCTTGAGCTCGTCGAACAGGCAACGAACTGATCGTACCTATGAGCTGCTACCGTGAGGCCCGATTACTCGTACCGTAGCGCATCGATGGGATTGAGCCGGGCGGCCTTGTTGGCCGGGTACAGTCCAAAGAACAGCCCGATGGCAATGGAAAATGCAACAGCAGCCATCACGGTTTCAGCCGAGATAATGGTCGGCCAGCCGGCAATCACGGTTGTCACCCGCGCACCCAACACGCCGACGAGAATCCCCAGAAAACCGCCGACGACGCTGAGTGTCACGGCTTCGATTAAAAACTGCATGACAATGTGCCGCCGTTTCGCTCCGACCGCCATCCGTACACCGATTTCCCTGGTCCGCTCCGTGACCGACACCAGGAGAATATTCATGATGCCGATCCCTCCGACAAGAAGCGACACGGATGCGATGGCAAACAGCATGACCGTCAGCGTCTCGCTCGTGCTTTCCTGGACCTTACCGATATCCACCTGCGTTCTGATTGTAAAATCGTCTTCTTGATCGGGCTGAAGACGGTGCCGGACACGAAGAACTTCACGAATTTGAGCCGCGGCAGACGCCAAATCCTCCGACCGTTCTGCCGACGCAAACAAGGCGCCGACAGAGCCCAAAAACTGTGTGCCAAAGACTTTTCGTTCTGCTGTGCTGAACGGAATAAAAACAATATCGTCCTGGTCAGTCCCTTGGCTTGATTGTCCCTTGGGTGACAAGACGCCGATCACGTGAAACGGCACGTTCTTGATGCGGATGACCGCTCCAACCGGTTCCTCTCCCACATCGAATATATTCTCAACCACCGTCTGCCCGACCAGCGCCACACGAGCGGCTGTGTCGACATCCTGCTGCGTGAACGCCCCGCCACTACTGAACGACCAGTCTCGAATCGTCAAATAGCTCGGGGAAACGCCGTTGACCATCCCATTCCAGTTTTTGTTCCCATTGATGATCTGCATGGTATCCCGCTTGCCCCAACCAGTGTCGCGCAGCAGCGGAATACGTTTTTTGAGCTCCATACCATCCGACACCGTCAATGTGACTGCCCCTCCCTGCCCACCACGGACTCCACTCGTTGTCATAGAACCGGGCAGCACCATGATGACGTTGGTACCCATGCTGGCCACACGTTGGGCCACTGCGGCCTTCGCCCCCTCTCCGATACTCACCATCGCGATCACGGCTCCGACTCCAATGACAATTCCCAGCATGGTCAATCCGGCTCGAAGCCGATTGCGGCTCAGAATACGAATGGCCGTCAACACCGTGAGAAAGACAAACGCCGGCATCACGCCTCCGTACGAGACAATGGGGCAGCAGATCGAGTGCGACGGTCCGTCAACACTCGACCGTCCTTGATCACCACTACGCGATCGGTATAGGCGGCAATATCCGGTTCATGGGTCACGAGAATGATCGTCATCCCCTGTTCCTTGTTCAATCCATTGAGAATTGCCATGATTTCCCGGCTGGACTCTGTATCTAAATTGCCGGTAGGTTCATCGGCCAAGAGGAGCGACGGCGCTGTCACCAACGCCCGTGCGATTGCCACACGCTGCTGTTGGCCTCCTGAAAGCTGTGTCGGATAGTGCCCTTCCCGCCCTTGAAGGCCAACACGATGAAGGGCCTCTGTGGCCAATGCCCGCTGCTCTCGCAACGAGACCCCCCGATAAAACAATGGCAATTGCGCATTTTCCAGCGCGCTGGTGCGTGGGATCAAATTGAAGTTTTGAAACACGAACCCGATCTGTTGATTTCGAATATCAGCCAGTTGATCAGCTCGTAACCCCGCAACATCAACGCCGTTCAACCAATAGCAGCCTGTAGTCGGCTGATCCAAACAACCAAGGATATTCATGAGGGTCGACTTTCCAGAGCCGGACGACCCCATGATGGCGACAAACTCGCTCGATCCAATCGACAAATCCAGCCCTCGAAGGGCCTGCACCTCAACATCGCCAAGGCGATATATTTTCCAAAGATCTTCACAACGAATGAGCGCAGCCATCAGCGGGGTACCCCTCTCATCCTAGCGTATCTGGCAAACACCGATGGCCCACACTTGTATTGCCCGTCCTGCGCGTCACCCTTCACACAGAGTTACCCAACGACTCCTGCCCCTGCAACGCATACTCTACATCCCGCGTCCCGGAGCCGAACGGCGCTGGCTACCGCTACCAAACCCGGGTGGCAGTTCACCGGATCGCCGTTCCCCCCGTGCAGTCTCAACCCCTATGACCACCATATCGCCATCGGCCACCGCACCATCCAGCACTTCCGTTGACACCCCGTCGGAGATACCGGCATGAACGGCAACCGGGTCCAGCTCTCCTGTACTACTCAACTTCCAGACCTTTCTTGCCTGCCCCCCAGAATGTTCCGAACCGTCTTTTGAAGAGCTACCGACATCGGCTCGTACCGGTTTTCCTCCACCGCTAGCCCCCTCGGCACGTTCGCTCGGTGGCGGGCTAAACCGCAACGCAGCATTCGGCACTTTCAAGACGTGATCCTTCTGCGCCACAATGATTGAAACATTCGCCGTCATTCC
>JABMDH010000249.1 GCA_015904075.1 Nitrospira sp. | reverse complement strand
TCGGTGCTCTGGCTGGAGCTTTGGGGCTCCTTCTGCTCGCAGGGATGATTTTCGACGTCGTTCCGTCAAACACGGTGCGATTAGTCGAAGGCTACATGCCGATGCAAATGTTGATCGAAGTAGCCTGTTATGTCGCGGGTTTCACGGGATTGAGTTTCATGCTGAGCGCCATGGGAATGCCGATGCCAAGGTTTTGGCAGGGGATCGGATTCTGGCTGTTTTTCATGCTCTATTTGAAGTTCCGAGTCTATCCACCGATCCCTTTCAGTGTCCGTGCGATGTATGGGACGGTATCGATGGTCGCGGTGTTTATGTGGATTTCGGCCAACGAGGAAGATTGGAAGAAGTTCAAGCAACCGATCATGAACGTGTTGGATGCGCAGACGGGCATGAACAAGATGATGCGGTATGTCTATCTTGTCTTGATTCCCATCCTGGTCGGGGGATTTTCCTACAACGCCATGGTCCCGAAGTCCGAGGAACCCGTTGAGCTCCGGACTGTCCATCCCGCTCCTCCGGCCAGCACCAAGGTTCATGGAAAGACGTACGTTTTGCAGACATCGCAAAGTCCCTATCGTGTGAACCCGGAAGGGAAGTACGACCAAGAGTATAGTAATGCCAATATTGTGGAACAGGGAATGGGGCGGTTGATGAAGCCGAATGCCAATCCTTGGGACGACAAGAATCAAGGATATCTGAAATATGTCAGGGAAGGCGGAGAAATATTTTTCCAAAACTGCCATTTCTGCCACGGAGATAATCTAAATGGACGCGGCCTGCACGCCTTCGCGTTCAACCCGATTCCGGCAAACTTTACTGACCCGGGTACAATTGCCCAGCTGCAGGAGACCTTCATTTTCTGGCGTGTTTCCAAGGGCGGTATCGGCTTGCCGAACGAAGGGTTCCCTTGGGCTTCGGTCATGCCACCGTGGGAACAGCACTTGACAGTGGATGAAATCTGGAAAGTCATTTTGTTTGAATATTGGCATACGGGCTACTATCCCCGTACCTGGGATTAATCAGTTGCGACATCTACTGCTAACCTGGATGGACGAGATGAGGATCAATATGATGAACAGCGTCACTCGGAAGGCCGGCATCGGTGCCGTCACTGCCTTCGGAGTTATCCTGATTGCAAGTAATGCGGGAGTAGCCCTTGCTCAGGGTGGTCTTCCTGAAGGCTTTAAAAAGGGCGATCTAGCTCCTGAACCTTCCGCTGAAATGATCGAAGCGGGGAAACGGGTCTACTTCACCAAGTGTGTCTGGTGCCACGGTGTCGATGGTGCAGGCGATGGACCTGGCGCCGATCGACTCTGGCCGCGCCCGCGTAACTTCAATCAAGGGACATTTAAGATTCGCCATACGGCCAGCGGCGAATTGCCGTTGTTCGATGCCAAAAAACCGGTTGCCGGTCAAAACGATCTCTTTGAGACAGTGACACATGGATTGCCCGGTTCTGCCATGCCTCCATGGGAGGGCATTCTGTCTGAAGAGCAGCGGCTTCAGGTGTTGTCTTTCGTCACCACGCAGCTTGTGAAGGATCGGAAGTTTACAGACAAGCAGTCAGAATCTCAGACAATTCTCAACCTTGCTGAACTCAAGCCGAAAGCTGCGAGCGATGAGAGCAGGAAACGCGGCTCGGAATTGATCGTCGAAAAGAAGTGCGTTGAATGTCACGGGATGGAAGGCCGTGGTGACGGCAATGCCTTCAATCTGAAAGATGACTGGGGTTTTGCAATTCAGCCGGCGAATTGGCACAAGTGCTGGAATTTCAGAGGGAGCCGTCAAGATCCGTATAATGTCTCCAACATTTTCCGGACCTTCTCTACAGGCGTTAACGGTACCCCGATGCCGTCGTTTGCTGACAACACCTCGGTGGATGAGCGATGGGATATTGCCAATTTCGTGAATTCCCTCTGTGAAAGAGACGAACTCGGTAATCCTCTCCCGATCGATCCATTGTCCGATAAACCGAAAATCAATTTCGTGATTCCGTCTGATCCTGTTGAGGGAGACATTCCTGCCGATATCGAACATGAAGCCTGGCAGAAGGCTCCTAAGCGGTATGTCGCAATGGGCGGACAAATCACCCACAAGCCCAGAAACTTCGTCAATCGGATCGATGACATTTGGGTTCGCTCGCTCTACAACGATAAACATATTGTGTATCTCGTAGAGTGGGACGACAGAACGAAGAGCGTTGCGGAAGGGAAGCTTCCATGGGCACCGACACAGGTCAATATCGATATCAAGGAGCAGGACCCGAAGACCGGTGAAGAGGGGTCCATTGCATCAAATCAGAATAAGTACACGGTCTATAACGATGCCATCGCCATCGAAACGGCAGTGAAGTGGAAAGAGCTGCCTTCTCCGATCAAGCCGCGATACCTGTTCGGCACCAACGAGCAGTTCCCTGTCGATATTGTGAAGTGGGAAGCCGATGGATCCGTCCGGGCTTTCCTGGGAACCGGATGGGATAAAGACTTTGTCGAGCGCGATACCTATGAGGAGAATCTGAAAGTCCTCAAAAGTGAATGGAAGAACGGCCGTTGGTACGTGATGATTCAGCGTCCGGTGGGCAATAAGAAGGATCAGGATTACGATGAAGATACCTTCTTTGAAGTTGGACAATACATCCCCACCGTGTTCTTTGCATGGGACGGTCATAACGGCGATGCAGGACGGAAGATGGCCGTGTCGGCCTTCTATTACACGTTCATGAATCCTCCGATTCCACAAGAAACGTACATCTATCCGGTCGTGATTGCGTTCGGTGTTGTACTGTTGGAAGGGTGGATTTTGACCCGCCGCGCCAACAGGAAGAAGGGCAAGACGCTCTAATCCGAACGAGACGACGAGTGGACAAGTAAAGGGAGGGGGTGGGGAAACTCACCCCCTCTTTGTTTTTTTAAAGATGCGTGTTGTCGATGAGGCCATGATTGGCGACGTGACAGGGATTCTTCTCGCCGGCGGTAAGAGTACACGCATGGGCGAAGATAAACGTTTTCTCCTTGTCGGGGAGCGTACTCTATTTGAACGGACCCTTGCCGTACTCCGATCCATTTTTCAAACGGTTTGTGTCGTGATCGCGCAAGACAGCCCGCCGTTGGAGGCGGAGGTCCCGGTGGTTCGTGACTTCGTGGCGGATTGTGGAAGTCTCGGCGGGCTCTATACGGGACTCAAACAAGCACACACAGAGTATGTCTTTGTCGTTGCCTGTGACATGCCGTTTCTCAATCCCGCGTTGGTACGCCATGTGGTTTCTTTCAAAGACAAAACGGATATCGTCATGGTTCGATTGGAACAAGGACTGCAACCGACGCATGCGCTCTACAGCCGGCGATGTCTTCCTGTGATCGAGGGGATGCTGCAGGCCCGTCAATTAAAGATCCAATATCTTGCCACGCACCAGTCGCTTCATACCCGGCTGGTGGCCGAGAGCGAATTGCGGAAGATCGACCACAAGGGACTGTCGTTTATCAACGTCAATACGCCGGCGGATCTGGATGCCGCGCGTGTGCGGCATGCACGTGGAACAGATCCCGCTTCGTCTGCATAAACACATGGCACGTACTGTTATCATTCTCCACCCCGGCGCTCTCGGAGATGTCGTGCTGGCGGTGCCGGCGATGAGGCG
>JABMDH010000248.1 GCA_015904075.1 Nitrospira sp. | reverse complement strand
GGCCGAGTTATGTTCTGTGACGTCGTTGTGCCGGTCGGTTGATCCTCGTCCAGCCACATTCTTTACAGGCGCAATCGATGAGATTGTACTCATCGTCCTGGTTTCTTTCTGCACCGGTGGATGCAGGTTAAGCAAACGCATGCCGTGGGTGTCTGATTTTCGGCGGTATCAAACCGAATAGGAAAGGCGTCTCTCGGATGCCCTTTTTCGCCATTGTTGATCGAACCCGTCGTCTAGCACTCTGGACAGCGCAAGTGAATGATATCTGAATGATCGAGCGAGATGTCGGTTGCGACTGTCTAAGTTGATAGATTTTGTTAGGAACCAGCAACAGACATGGATACTCGATGTAAAACTCCCATCCTTGCTTCTGGCGCATGAATGATTCGGTTGAGAGATTGCGAACAATCATGGCACGGACGTTGCGGAAGACTGAAAGTATACAGAGAGGTCCGGCTCTGTGAGTGCTGAATAGCGAAATGCCCTGTCGCTACTCAGTCCGGTTGGCTCAAAAGTGAGCGGTTGCCCAGACCGCCACGATGCAGCGGTGAGGGGGTCACAAGTGAGAGTGGCCCCCTCATTTTCTGTTCAGGCGGAGCCAATGCCAGTCAGATCGATGTGTTCATGGAGGAGGACCTATGCAATGTCAGACGATCGACGTGGAGGATTACCTGAATCGTATGTTGGCAGAGGTGGATCCTGCGCAGTCAAGCCGGACGTACTGGGAACAAAACGAGTGCCTCATTCTTGATCGGTTCATCCCGAAAAAGATTGTCTGGCCCTGTCTCACCGAGGTTGAGCTGCTCCGGAAAAACATCTTTCGCAATTACGTGCCGGGCCATAAGCAGGGAGGCAGCGTCAGTTATTTTGCGATAGAAAATGAATTACACGAAGAATCCGCCATTGTCTCGCTCTATCGCTCTCCGGCGCTGCGCCGGTTTCTGAGCCAGCTTGTGAACGAGGAGTTGCTGCTCTGTCCGGACAACGATCCCCATTCCTGCGCGCTCTATTACTACACCCAGCCCGGCGATCACATCGGCTATCACTATGATCGGTCTTATTACAAGGGCAAGCGATATACGGTCTTGATGGGCCTGATCGAGCGCTCCGAACGATGTCGGCTGGTTGCCCACCTGCGTCAGCCCGGAAGGACAGGGGAAGTCAGTGAGCAGCCTATCCCGCTGGATCCTGGGTCCCTCGTGATCTTTAACGGCGACACATTGTGGCATGCCGTTACCCCCCTTGGTCCGAGAGAAGAACGGATCATCCTCACGATGCAGTATGTGACCGATCAGGCGATGGGGCCATTTCACCGCGCGTTTTCAAACCTGAAGGATGCGGTTGCCTATTTCGGTCCGGCTGCCCTGATGCACCGGCCCAAAGTGTGGCGGTCGGCGATCGATGGGCCTATGACTTCACAATCTGATGCCATGTCGGATCATCCAGTCTTAAGATTTCTTGGAGGAGCCGGCGGTGCGCCTGTCCATCGCGATTCCTGAATCCCAGATTCTGGAAGCCCCAGCTGTGCTGCAGCTGATCCGGAAGGCCCAGGCTTCCGATATGGAGGCGGATGATCAGGGTCCAGTGTATGTAGCCTGTTTCGAGGATTTTCCGCAATCGGTCGATGTCATCACACACTTGATCTGGGAGAGCGCGGACCCGAACGGCATCCATATCACCATCGATGGGCGTCCTGTCGTGAGCCCGGTCAAGTTCTACAATACTCTCCTCTGCTATCGAGAGAGTCTGGATGTGACGGACGCGTTGGCCTATTGCACGAAGCAGGCGGCCAAAGTCGGTGACGCCGGCGGCTGTCCGGATCGGGCGTGTCTGTCCCATTGCCAATTTATGTGTTCGAGGTGCCTGGGATTGGCGCGCGAACAGGGCGCG
>JABMDH010000247.1 GCA_015904075.1 Nitrospira sp. | reverse complement strand
ACTATTCCAATAAACGAAAGTTGTCTCCCGGTTCGGCCTTCTTTCCGATAGGAAAAGAAAAGGTCATTATGGCAATGGGTGCAGAGATTGATCCAGGAAATTTGCTCTTCTTTGATCCCCTCTCCCTTCATCTGAATGAAGGGTACACGAGCTCACCCGTAACGCAATCCGGTCTCATATCTGGTGTCGTCCAAATAGGATTGACCGATGCACACCTGAAGCACGAACTCGCAACGATAATCCGGAATATTCTCCTCCTCACCGCCCTCATCATCAGCGCGGGCATACTCGGCGCCCACCTGCTTACCATGCGTATTACGACACCGCTGAAAAACCTTGCCGGAGTGGTTCGACAAGTAGCTGAGGGCCACACACCTGCGTCCCTCCTGCCCTCCACCCGCGACGAAGTCGGCGAGCTGACAAATCTCTTCAACCTGATGACTCACTCTTTACAGGAAAGGAATCGCGCGATCACAGTGAACCTGGCCACGATCAAGCACCAGCTCAACCAATTGACCGCGTTACATCAAGTCAGTGCGGCCATCACCCGCACGCTGGAGCTGAACCAGCTCCTCAGCACCGTCCTGACCCTCCTAAGCACAAACCTGGGCTATACACGGATGCTGTTGATGCTGCGGCACCACGAACAAGACACGGCCTCTGTGGCCCAGGTCATAGGGGTCTCGCCGGACATTGCGGAAGCAGCCCGTCACCTTGATCTACCGATCCGGAACGATGGCAGCCTCCAAGCCGACCTGCTGATTCATGGCACACCCGTGCTCATCTCGAACCTTGAACTCGTGGCCCACCGCATACATCCACCGATGCTGGAATTGGCTCACCGCACCGGAGTGAGGTCGTTCGTCGCGGTGCCGCTCCAAAGCCACAACCAGATACTCGGGTACCTTGCCGCCGACCGGGGCGCACAGCCCTGCACGAACGAGGATCTCGATATGCTGTTGACGATCGCCAACCACGTCGCCGCGGCCATCGACAATGCCAGAGCCTATGCCAACCTTGAAGAACTCACGCAACACCTCGAACAACGTATTGCAGACCGCACACAGGAGTTATCGATCGCCAATGTGCGCCTCCAGGAGCAGAATCGGCGGCGGACGCTGTTTCTCTCTGTGGCATCGCATGAGTTGCGCACCCCCCTGACCGTGATCCGTAGTTTTGCAGAGAATATGCGAGACGGGATTGCAGGGCCGGTGAGCGAACAACAACTGACCTACTTGACTCGAATCGAGCACAACCTCAGCCGACTCACCAGAATCATCAATCAATTGCTCGACTGGTCCCGTCTCGACAGCAACACAGACACGCTGTGCCTCGCACCGGTCTGCATCGAAGCCACCGCCATCCTGGTTGCGGACAGTTTGTGCGCCATCGCAGCTGAAAAAACGCTCACACTCGAAATCGTACATGCGGATGGGCTTCCGGTCATCCGTGGAGACCGCGATAAGCTGGAGCAGATTCTCTGGAATCTCATCGGCAATGCGATCAAATTCACGCCGCCAGGCGGCCGCATCACCGTCGACTTCCACACGACCCCTAAGGGCTTTGTGCAAACGTGTGTCGCCGATACCGGCTACGGAATTGACCCGACTCACATCGAAAAGCTCTTCCAGGAGTTTTCGAAAGTGCCGTCTGCCGCACCCACTTCGCAAGGAGCCCAGCTCGGCCTGTTCATTACAAAAAGCCTCGTGACCCTGCATCAGGGAACCATCTGGGTGGAAAGTGCGCCGGGAGCCGGCTCCCGCTTTTATTTCACCCTCCCGGTTGCGTCTTCACCAGAAAACCCGCAGCAGCCAACCACGTAGCAGGATACGTCAACTGCCGTGAACGAGACCGGCACGAAAGA
>JABMDH010000246.1 GCA_015904075.1 Nitrospira sp. | reverse complement strand
CTTCTTTCACCCGGTCCATCAGATATTCGGCGCGGCCCAGAATCACGTTCATGGGCGTGCCGATCTCATGTGCCATGCCGGAGGCCAGTGTGCCCAATTCGGCCACCCGCTCAGTCCTACGAAGCTGTTCCTCGATCCGCTTGCGGTCGGTGATGTCCCGTAAAATAACGGTGTAGTATTTCTTCCCCTCCACAGTGATATACGAAATAGCGGCTTCGACTGGAAACTCTTCCCCGTTTGTTCGCAGCCCGGACACAGTGCCCAGATGACCCATCTTCCGGCTTGTCACACCGCCTTGTCCGAATGCATGCACATGACTGTGATGGGTTTCGCGAAAGCGGGCGGGTAGGAATCGGTCGAGCGGCTGTCCGATCCCTTCTTGAGTGGAACAACCGAACATCTGTTCGGCGGCTCGGTTGAACAACACGATATTCTGATTCTGGTCTACCGTGATGATCGCATCCATCGCGGACTCGATGATGCCCTCCAGCCTGAGCTGGCTGATCTGAAGCTTCTCTTCCGCTTCAAGGCGGCCGACCGCAGCACCCATCGACGCCGTATCGGCATAGGCCCGCGCCTCCTGCGCCGCCATCATGAGCCCTTCGGCATGGGCCCGCTCCACGCGTTCCGACATCAAGTCTCGCCCAACTTGTGTCCTATCGGCTTCTGTCTCTGCCAGACTCTGTTCCACCTGCTTATAGCGAAACAATCCCAGGATCACGGCCCACACCACAAACGTGCCCAATGCTCGATTCATCACGCTATGGGAGGCGAGCGGCTCCGGCGGATTGAACAGCAATTCAACCCAGATGAGGCCGGTGACAAGGAGACTGAGATAGACAGGATCCCGCTTGCGCGGAGTGAAAATGGTCAGCACCAAAGGAACAACGTACAGCATCGGTATCCCCACTCCGGCCGGGGTCATCAGGTCGAAGATGAAGATGCCGATTGTGAGGACCGGGATTGCCCAAGACGTAGCGCGCATAGCAGGGCTATAGTTGACCTTCATGGGATCGCTCCCGACCGAGCAGACCATCTACCAAGAGGCCGTTATTCTTCTGGATGTGGCTTGTCTTCCATTTCGGCAAGCTTACGATACAGGGTCTTGCGGTCGATGCCAAGCGCGTGGGCGGCTTGGTACTTGTTCCCGCCGGTCTTGTCGAGAATCTTCTTGATGTATTCTTTCTCGATTTCATGCAAGGGCAGACTCTTCTCGGCCGCTTCGTCCAGCACTCGCCGGTCGCCGCGCGCCCCTTGTACCGCTTGAGGCAGATCGTCGGGTGAAATTTTCTCGCCGCGGCTGAGTGTCACGGCCCGTTCGATCACGTTTTCGAGTTCACGGACATTCCCGGGCCAGGGATAGTCCATCAGCATCGCCAGTGCGGATTCGCTCACGCCTTTGACCTCTTTCCTCCCCGCCTCACTGCACTTTTTCAAGAAAGCGGCAACCAGCAACGGAATGTCCTCCAGCCGTTCACGCAACGGCGGAAGCTTCAACTCGATGACGTTGAGCCGGTAATACAAGTCTTCGCGAAACCGCTTGTTCTTCACTTCCTCGCTGAGATTGAGATTGGTCGCCGCAATGATCCGTACATCGACCGAGACCGGTTTGGTCGCCCCGACCCGCCTGATTTCGCGCTCCTGAATCGCGCGCAGAATTTTGGCCTGGAGCATGAGCGGCAGCTCGCTGATCTCGTCGAGAAACAAGGTCCCCTTCTGCGCTTCTTCGAACAAGCCCCGCTTGTCTGCCTTGGCATCGGTAAAGGAGCCACGCATATGCCCGAACAACTCGCTCTCCAACAGCTGTTCCGGAATCGCCGCGCAGTTGACCGGAACGAACGGCGCCTCTTTCCGGCTGCTGTTATAGTGAATGGCCTTGGCGACCAATTCCTTGCCGGTTCCGCTTTCCCCCGTAATGAGCACATTGGTCGGACTGTCGGCCACCCGGCGGATTAATTCGAAGACGGCTTGAATCGCTTTGCTCTTCCCCAAAATCTGGTGGAAGCTGTACTCCTTGTGCACCTCTTTTCGAAGCCGATTCACTTCACGCCGCAGAGCTGTTTCCCGCAGCACCCGTTCGACAACACGGACCAGTTCGTCTTTTTTGACCGGCTTCGTGAGGTAATCGCTCGCATCATGTTTCATGGCTTCAACCGCTGTTTCTACCGATCCGAAAGCCGTCATGAGAATCACGTTGATGTCGGCATAGTCGCGTTTGATCTGGGTTAACAATTCAATCCCCTGCATGCCCTTCATACGGAGGTCCGTGAGGACCACGGCATAGTCCTCTTCGGCCAGACGCTTGAGCGCCTCCTCCCCGCTTCCGGCCGTGGCGACCTGATGCCCACGG
>JABMDH010000245.1 GCA_015904075.1 Nitrospira sp. | reverse complement strand
GGGAAGTGCGCGAGATGATCGCAAAGAACATGAGCGATCAGGACATCATCAATTTCCTCGTCGAGCGCTACGGGGATTTCGTCCTGTACCGGCCGCCGTTGCGGGCCACGACCACCGTGCTCTGGATCGGACCATTTCTGCTTCTTGCCGTTGCAGGGACCGTGTTGATCATGGCGCTCCGGCGCCGGCAGAAGACGCTTCCTGACGTGGTGGTGTCCGACGCCGATCATGAGCGCGTGGTGCAGCTGTTGTCCGATGGAGCTAAACATCAATGATTGTCACGTTCTGGCTCATCGCTTCCGGCTTGACGATCGTGATCCTCGGCCTGCTGCTTTGGCCCCTGTTGCGGCGTCCAACGGGCGTGAATGCGGGAGAACAGGAAAAGCGGCTGTCGGTCTACCGGCAGCAGTTCGTCGAGTTGGAACAGGATCACCGGAACGGCGTGCTGACGGATGAGCAACATCAGATTGCACGGCGGGAGCTGGAGCGTCGTGTGCTCGAAGAGACCGGCAGTGCGGAGCTTCCGGCGGACGCATCCTCACTCCGGCTGAGCAGCAAAGCGGTGGCCGTTCGCCCTGCTCATTCCCGTCGTCAGCGTGGGACTCTACGGAAAACTTGGCAGCCCGGTGGCGCTGTCCGCTTCAGGCGCTCAGGCTTCGGCCGGAGCAAAGAACGGAGAGCGGGAGCCCTTTTCGCTGAGCGAGATGGACGCATTGACCGAACGGTTGAAGGCGAAGCTCGAACAGAATCCCACAGACGGGGTGGGGTGGGCGTTGCTCGCCCGGGCCTATGTCGAGCTGGGGCGTCATCCGGAAGCGGTGCAGATTTACGAGAAGGCAATGCAGCTGATTCCCGACGATGCTCAATTGCTGGCGGATTATGCGGACGCTCTGGGCGGGCTCAACGGGCGCAAGCTGGAGGGAAGGCCGGAAGCATTGATTCAGCAGGCCCTCAAGGCTGATCCTCGCAACGTCAAAGCTCTGATGCTGGCCGGAACGGTCGCCTACAATCACAAAGAGTTCGGCCGTGCCGCTGCGTACTGGGAAGAGGCGCGTGCCAATCTTCCCCCCGATACGGATCCGGATGCCGTCCGGGAGATCGTGAACGGGATTGCCGAGGCCAGGGAACTGGGGGGAATTTCACAAACGCCGGCGCCATCACGTCCCGTGGCGTCGGACAGGACACCTGTACCCGCCGGAAGATCCGTGGTGATCAGTGGCCAGGTGACTATCGCTCCGGACCTTGCCGCAAAAGGATCGCCGACCGATACGCTCTTTGTGTTTGCGCGGGAAGTGAACGGCCCGCCGATGCCCGTGTCGATCGTCCGCGCGACCAGAAAAAACTTGCCGTTCACGTTCCGGCTGGATGATTCGACCAGCCCCATGCCCTCGAGAAAGCTTTCCGATGTCGGCCCGGTGGTGATCGTGGCCCGCCTGTCCAAATCCGGCGAGGCGATGCCTAAGAGCGGGGATTTACAGGGCACGAGTCAGCCGATCAAGCCGGGGGTGAGCGGGATCACCGTGACGATTGATCGAGAAATTCCCTAGCGCGAGCGGTACGCGTCCTTCTGTATGTTCTCTGCGACCCTAGTTGGGTGTTTTTCGAACGCACTCTCCCACGTCGGGAGGCAATCCATTTTTAGGCTGGGTGATTGACGGCTAGTGTGATGAAGCGTTCTTGTCAGCCGGTTTGGCCAGGAGCTCGGCTTTGGCCGGAAGCCGGTGGCATAGATGAGGTTGCCGGCTTGGCTGCCGAGCGTGAGTCGTCCGGCGATCTTGCCGTCTCTTCCGGTGGCGACGAATTCCGCGGTCGGTGCCACGAGCCCGTAAGGAGCCAGGGCGGCCGCTTGCTTGGTGACCCGTTCTTCGGCAGGGAGATTGGCCACGCGGCTGACGAGCAGATCAGCGGCTTCCTGGCTGAGCTTCTCGGTCGGTTGATCTTCGAGGACCCACTGGCCATTCTCATTGATCAATACGTACTGTTTATCCCGTGTTTTCACGGAGAGCATCGCGATCTCTGTATAGTCGATTCCCAGCAGTCTTTTGTCCTGGAGGGTAAAGAGCTCACGGGACAAATCTTTGATGACCAGCGGGTTGATCCGGTAGAGCGGCGCATCCGGTCTGGTTTCGGCAAAGGCCTCCCCGCTGTCCGGATCGGGCTGATAGAGCTTCACC
>JABMDH010000244.1 GCA_015904075.1 Nitrospira sp. | reverse complement strand
GCTGTGTGACCCGGAACAGGAATCGCCGCAAATCCTGAGGACAGTTCGGCGTCGTCGGCTCCATCAATCACCCATTCGGCATCCGGCATGGCCTCGACATCGGCACGATGAATGACCCGCTTTGCGCCGAAATGCGCGGCATACTTGCCGGCATCGGCCACGTCGTCTTCGTGCGTCAGGAAAATACGCGCGAGGCCGCCCTGCCGTTCGAACGCTTCGACCAAATGTTTCACATACCGGGGCGAATCCACCAGCCAGTTGCCGTCGGGATGCGCGATAAAATAACTGTTCGCCCCGAACGACTTATCCGAATTGAAGCCGCAATAGGACACCCCGTCTTCAAGATGAAGCGGGAAGCTCGCCATGGCTGCCTGCATGCGCGAGGTCTCACTCTGCTCTGCCCCGATCGAACCGACCGGACAGGCCAGCAATGCCTGGTAGGCGCGATGAATATGCTCGTCACTGTCAGGCTGGCAGAACACCGCAGAAAACTCGCCGATTTCCTCGAATGTTTTCGGCGCCAACTGCCGGCAGGTATCGCAATTGATGCAGGTCCCATCGACATAGAAATTGCCGGCAATATTGGAGTCGAGCCGTTTGCTTGGATTAGCCATCAGAACACCGTCTCACCTTGTTTTGCCCGATCGGCGGCACGCCAAAGATACCACGAGGCGGCAGTGCGATAGGGTTTCCAGCGCTCCCCATACTGTAACACCTCGCTCGGCCTCGGCATTGTGCGAAGACCATACACGATCCGAAACCCGTTCCGTACCCCGAAATCATCGACCGGCAGGACATCCGGCCTTCCCAGTTGGAAAATCAGCAGCATCTCGACCGTCCAACGTCCGATGCCCCGCACCGCGATCAGCCGCTCGACAATGGCGTCATCGTCGAGATTTCTGATCACCCGATTGGTCGGCACCGTGCCATCCAATGTTTTCGCCGCAAGGTCCCGCAAGGCGGCAACCTTGGGCCGCGAAAATCCAGCCTGCCTGATGGCCGTACTTTTCATGGCCAACAGCTCATCGGGCGTGGGGAATCGCCGGCGAGGAGAGAGCGCGATGAACCGCTGGAGAATGCTCTCCGCGGCTTTGTCATGAAGCTGTTGGTAGGCGATCGCGCGGGCCAGCGATTCGAACGGCGACCGCCGGTTTCTTGGCCTGAGCGTGAACGGGCCGACTGCGCGGATCAATCGGCGCATGACGGGATCAACACGCGCAAGATGCCGGGCCGCCCCGGTATCAGTCGCCATCGCCTGAAGAAATAAACGGTACTGACTTGCCCCATTCCCCGAAAAATACGAAGGCCGAGATCGGATTGCGTTCGCGGGGAGCCGCCTCACGTTGTTTGAGACGATCCGACAGAATGTTCGGATCGCCCGGATACCCGACCGCGATCATCGCGACCGGCTCACAACCGGCGGGAATCTTGAGTTCGCCCCTGGCTCGTTCGATGTCGAAGCCGGCCATCTGACGGACCGCCAGTCCAAACGCAGCGGCTTGAAGAGTCAGATTCTCGACCGCCATACCCGTATCATAAAAGGCATGGCGGTTCGGTGCTCCATCCTTCTCGAAATTCGTGCTGGCAATGGAAAGGATCAGGACAGGCGCTCGGGACGCCCATTTCCGATTCCCCTCGACCAGACAATCGGCCAGTCTGGTCCATTCGGCCTCACAGTCTTTGGTTGCCACAATAAACCGCCACGGCTGCTCATTGCTCGACGAGGGCGCCCAGCGGGCTGCTTCCAACAGACTGCTCAATGTGCCCGCCTCGACGGGCCGGTCATCGAACGCCCGCGGACTCCAGCGACCGGCAAGCAACTCATGGATCGGGAATTGTGTCGGTGCCGGTTTCTCCATGAAGCCCTACCCTTTCT
>JABMDH010000243.1 GCA_015904075.1 Nitrospira sp. | reverse complement strand
GCCATGGCGTATGAGAAGCGGATGTCTTCGGGCGGAAGCGGTTGCGCCAGCACCTCATCCCATTTTCCAAACGTGGTGAGCGTGAGCGCATGGTACGGCAGCATCTCCTGCAGCATCCCGACCTGACGCGCGGCGTTGAGGTTCACCTTGGAGGTGAGTGTATTGGACGCCTCGATGGCCTGCGCACTGCGACCGGCCATCGTGGAGGCGAAGGCGAGGAAGTGAATGTTGTGCGGGTAGTAGGCGAGCGGATAGACACCCATGGGATGCTGCCCCTCGATAAACACCTCGTCGGAATGGATCGCATGTTGGTTGGCCTTGATGGCATCGTTCCAGCGTCCGACACGGATGTAGATATGTGCGGGCATATGGACCATATGTCCCTCGCCCGGCATAAGCCTCGCGAGCCGTTCGGCACAGGGGACTGCGGCCTGCGGATTCACCGCTTCGACGGCGTGGATATAGTAATGACAGGCGCCGGGATGATGCGGGTTATCTGAAAGGACACGTTCGAGCTGGCGGACGATTTCCGTAGTGCCTGGGTACGGGGTTCCATCAGGACGCCAGTAATTCCACGGGCGAAGGTCCATCAACGATTCGGCATACAGCGCCGCGGCATCAAGATCTTTCGGATAGGTCTTCGCTACGTCACCCATGGCATTCGAATACCGCGTGTCCAACCGGATACGATCGGCGGGCGGATCGGCCTCATAGCGTTGCGCGAGTGCCTCGATGCAGGCACGCTCAGGCGCTGTCGCATGCGATTGAAGGGACAAGGCCTTCTGTACTGCAGCATATGCGGCGACTCCGCTTGCCGCATCCATCGGAGCGTTGACGTGCGGCCCATAGGCGAGGGCAATCCCCCAGTAGCATATGGCGCAGGTGGGATCGAGCTCTGCGGCGCGCGTGAATGAGCGGATCGCTTCCGCGTGATTGAATCCGTACACCAGTCGCAGACCTTGATCGAAGTACTGCTGTGTGGCTGGAACTGTTGTGGAAATATGTTTGTGATGAGAGCCCAGGTCCGCATAGAGAAGAACCCTGTCCGAATGGTTCTTCTGGAGCACAGGAGCAGCCGTTGACTCTGTGGCTATACTCAGTACGGCATAGGCAAGCAGCGCCGCCGCAGTAAAACCGAAGATATAAGGGAACTTCATGGTAGATCTCCTTGTAGATCGTAGAAAGGATGTTCCTTTGTTTGCGTGATCATATTCGTGGCCATGACCCTTCGACTCGTATTCCGTTCTGACACTCCGGGTTAGACCCGAATACCGATGACTTCCAAATACTCCGCAAAGACAGTTGTGCAGTTCGCCTCAGCGCGATTGTGTGCGGTCCAGAGCATTTCGAGCTCCTGCCGCAACTGCGCTTGTCCTTCGTCGTCGAGCGACGCAAAGGCCCGGTTGGTCGGCCCGTAATAACGGCGAAAGAATTCCACGACCTCCGACGGAGGAAAGGGATAGCTGAAGAGATACTGCCGCCTCGTGAGACTGAGGTCCGAGAGTCCGTGACTCAGCCGCTCACGGATGGTCGCTTCGTCACCCCACAGCACCAGTGATGGCATACCGGACGGTGCGATGAACGCCGATACTGCCTTAAACATCTGCCCGATGAATCCCTGTGGTGTCCAATTGGCCATGGCAATGGTGCCTCCCGGGACA
>JABMDH010000242.1 GCA_015904075.1 Nitrospira sp. | reverse complement strand
AGAGGTGGCTCCGGTTGGTTGGACAGTCCAGGCCATTCCTTAAGTGGCGCCTGGCGAATTGCTGACTACGCGGCGGTCTGCCGTGTCGTCAGATGGTCAGAGTACACCTGGTCTGGTGTCTGGCCGTTAAGCGCCTGATGCGGCCGGGTCTGGTTGTAGAACGTCAGGTAGCGGGCCAGGCCCTGATGCGCAGCCTCTGCCGTCTCGTAGGCGTGCAAATAGACCTCCTCGTATTTGATACTTTTCCAGAGTCGTTCCACAAACACGTTGTCGCGCCAGCACCCTTTGCCGTCCATGCTGATCTGAATGCCGTGCTGGGTGAGCAGCGCCGTGAACTCGTGACTGGTGAACTGGCACCCTTGATCGGTGTTGAAGATCTCCGGGCGGCCATACTCCGTGATCGCCTCCCGCACCGCATCGAGGCAGAAGTCCGTGGTCAGCGTATTGGAGAGCCGCCAGGCCAATACCCGGCGACTCGCCCAGTCCAGAATGGCAAACAGATACACGAAGCCCCGGCGCATCGGAATGTAGGTGATATCGGCCGCCCAGACCTGATTGGGGCGCGTGATTGCCACGTTGCACAGGAGATAGGGATAGATCCGGTGAGCTGGATGCCGCTGCGTGGTGCAGGGCTTGCGATACAACGCTGTGATTCCCATGCGCCGCATAAGGCTGGCCACACGCCGCCGCCCGATGGCCGGGCCTGCTTGCCGCAAAAGATCACGGAGCATGCGGGCCCCCGCAAACGGATACTGCAGATGGAGTTCGTCTATCCGGCGCATCAGGGTGAGCGCCGTGTCGGAGACCGGCCGTGGTTGGTAGTAGGCCGTTGACCGAGACAGCCCGAGGAGCTGACATTGCCGGACGACGGGGACTGTATGCGTGGGATCAATCATCGCTTTGCGCTCAGCAAGCCGGCCTTGATGAGCGCCCCTTCTAAAAAATCATTCTCCAGCGCCAGTTGCCCAATCTTGGCGTGCAGCGTCTTGAGATCTGGTGTCTCTGACGGAGCCTTCGTCCCCCCAAACACGTCCGCGGCTCGCGCCAGCAGTTGCTGCTTCCATTCGGTAATCTGCGTGGGGTGGACGCTGAATTGCTCGGCCAATTCGGCGAGCGTCTTGTCGCCTTTGACGGCGGCCACGGCCACCTGCGCCTTGAAGCTCGCTCCATGATTCCGTCTCGTTCGTTTCATTGCCTCGCTCCTTTGGTTCACCACCACCTGGTGGTGTTCGTGAAGCCAGGCTACCACTTATCACACTGTCCGAATTTGCGGAGCCCCCTCTGATTGGTAGGAGCTGGTTGTGAACAGAGGTTCATAACGGGGGTGCCGTTCTCAAGGAAAGGTTGACAGGTAAAGAGCGTGAAGGGATTTCCCGTGTACGTGTAGACGGTTTGCGCCGCCGCGGGCTGGCTCCACAGCGCGAGCACCATCACCGCTCCGATGCTACAAGCCCAAGTACGTACTGCCAGATTTAGGGAAGGTCTGATCAATTCACGTTTTCACTCGGCACTCTGTTTCTGAGCTCGTCGCCAGGAGGCACTCGGTGGGTAGCCGCTGTTTCGAGAGCCGTTTGGTGGGACGCAGCCACCGTCTGATGGCCGGCTGTCCGCCCCCGGACACACGTCCCCTACGTCCCTGCCATGAGCCGCCGTCGGGCCATGTACAGATTCGCTAACCCGCAGCTAATCTGGAGCCAGTGGGTATTCTTCGCTAGCCCCCGATAGCGCACTTTGGCCCAGCCGAAGATCCGCTTGATCACCAAGAACGCATGTTCGCCCTTCGCCCGGACTTTCGACTTCGTGTGGTTCCGGGCCCGCGCCTCCTCACTCAGCGGCCGATGGCGATGGGCTTTGGTCTGGATGAAACTCTGGGCCTTGGGCGCATGCTGCAGGATCACGTCGCGCTGCCCACGATACGCCGAGTCGCCCCACACCCGCGTCTCTTGGCCATGCAGCAATTCCGGTAATGCCTGGCTGTCATGCACATTCGCCGCCGTGGCGGCCACCGAATGAATCAGCTTGGTCTGGCTATCCACCCCGATATGCGCTTTCATGCCGAAGTACCACTGATTCCCTTTCTTCGTCTGATGCATCTCGGGATCTCGCGTCTGCGTCCGATTCTTGGTTGAACTGGGGGCACTGATGATGGTCGCATCCACAATGGTGCCTCGACTCACTTGCAAGCCCGGCATGGTCAGATACTCCCCAATCCGGGCAAAGAGCTGTTTCCCCAGCTCGTGTGTCTCCAGCAGATGCCGAAACTTACAGCTCGTCGTCTCATCGGGCACGGGCTCGCGGCCCAAATCAATCCCCACGAACCGCCGCATGGCGCGGGAGTCGTACAGCGCTTCTTCCACGGCTGGGTCCGACAGATTGAACCACTGTTGCAGGCAATGGAGGCGCAGCACCCGTTCGATTCCCACCGGCGGATGCCCGGGGCCGTCGGCCTTGGGATAGACCGGCTCGATCACCGCGACCAATTCGGCCCACGGCACCACGCGATTCCTCTCGTCGAGGAACCGCTCGCGGCGGGTAGATTTGCGATACTGCTCGAAGGGGACTTCGGCAAAGGTCTGCTGATGCATGGGCGCGCCTCCTGTTCAGTGCCGCACGTCTCTTAGCACATCAGGAGCGGGGAATAAATCAGACCTTCCCTAAAGCACGTTCTTGGTCGGTTCAGGCTAGGGGAGGGGCGGCTCCGCCGGCAGCACGCTGACCGCGTTCTCGACCAGACAGCGAGCCAGGTCGTATCGAAACGTATAATCGTCACCCAAGGCTTTGCGAAATACGTGCATGAACGCGTTGGCATCGAAGGTCATTCGCTCGTTATCCTTTCTATATCAGCGAGTTGGAAGCCTGCTTTCCCTGGTACCAGGGTTTATGACAAACTATTTCCCTTTCTTCTACTAGCTACAAACAAAACAATAGAGAAACAGCCGGTACCGGCGGTACCAGTTACGCTGCCTCGTTTTCCTTACCAATCCCCTCGTGGCGATTCCCGTGTACCTGTGGCTCCGTGCCCCATCACGGCGGGGACGGGCGACCTGTCATAAAAAGCGAAAGCCCTTCGTGCCTATTCTTGTCTTTGCTACTGAGATGAGCACCGTTCCAAAACCTTCTGAAAATCTGCCAGTCACAGACTGAGTTGCCAGTGTACGCTAGGCTAGAAAATTAGGGGTGGGGAGAGGAGCTTTCGTTTTCGGGGTGCGGCTGGGGTGCGGAAAGACTGACAGGATGGGCCACAGATGCCCCACCTTGTCTCTCAAAACAGGCCTATTAAGGCGATTTACTGAGGTTCTGAAGAGTGAGAAACCGTTTTCAAGACCGGCACGTTCGACCGCTCCGTCACCCCTCCGCACCACCTGTGCTCGGTACCGAC
>JABMDH010000241.1 GCA_015904075.1 Nitrospira sp. | reverse complement strand
TCATTCTCGCCAATAAGTCGCTGCGACGCAGGATGGGCGATGAGCAACCCAAGATCGGTTGGGGACTCATCCGTTGGCTGATCGTGTTACAGGCGATTGTCGTCGCGATCGGATACTATCTGTTTTACCGCGATTGGTGATCCCCTGATCCGTTTCTGGAAGATGTCTCACTGCCTGCGTTTCGTTTTTCCATCGTCATAGACACACAGTTTTCTCCTCCGTAGTTTCTCCGTGCTCTTCCACCATTCAATTCAACAATGAGCGATCGACGATCGTGCTCCCGTCTGGAGTGCGACGAGCGTAATCACTCAAGATTATTTGAGAGAGTCCGATTCGAACGTGACCTGTTCTTACGGCTCGATCAGCGAACGTAGAGTCATGCCGTCGAGGCTTTGCGCGACGGCAGCGTCTCGCTGCCGGAGGAGGGCATCAATCCGTCCTTCTGGTTGTTCCGGAACGCACCGCACCGAGCGCTGTCCGTCTCGTACAAGAGTCAGGATCTCATGGAGGGGCATCAACTCCGGTGATTTGATGAGGGCGATTCCTTCGGGCTCCGCCGTGCGGGCGAGAAGGCGTTGATCGATCAGTTCAATGACACGCTCTTCAACGACGGACGGAGGTAGTCCCAACTCTTGCGCGAGTTCCGTCATGGGCATCGGGTCCTCACCGCGCACAGCACGACGGCCCAGCGTGACGAGGATATCCAGAACGAGACGTTCCCGGAGCGCCGGGGTGTCCTGATGCCAGAGGAATTGTGCCCGATAGGCGGCCGGGTGTTGCATAAAAAAAGACACCTGGGCGCCGACCAGGACGATCAGCCAGCCGACGTAGAGCCACAGGAGAAAGAGCACCAGCACGGCAAACCCGGAATAGATGGCGCTGTACTTTCCGGACGCGGCAACGAAAGCGGCAAAGGCTTCTCCGGCTATGCCCCAGAGCAAGGCGGCGGTCATGCCGCCGATCAGTGCCGGCCATGCCGGTACCTGGGTGTTCGGAACAAATTTGTAGAGAAATGTGAAGACGCCGCATAACAGCGCGAAGGGCATCAGCTCGGCCGCCAGCACGAGAATGGTGCCGAACGGCTCGATGGCCATCATACGCTCGATGAGCGCGTGGCTTTGCACCGAGGCGATCAATCCGATAGCAGTGAAGATCAGCACCGGTCCGACCAGCACGACGCTCAAATAGTCGGTAAACTTTCGAGCCCAGGTGCGGCCCTTCCTGACCCTCCAAATCGCATTCAGGGCCTGTTCGATCTTGTCGATGAGCGAATAGGTCGTATAGAAGAGGCCGGCCACGCCGACTGCGCCGAGCACACCGACCTTGAGATTGTTGACGAACCCGATGATTTGGCCGGTCACCTCCGTGCCTTTTGAGCCCAGCGGTTCAAGCACCTGGTTCAGCAGGGGTTCGATCTGCTGATGCGCGCCGAAGGCTTTGAGGACGGAAAACATCACGGCCAGAAACGGCACCAACGACAGAAGTGTGGTGTAGACGAGGCTAGCTGCGCGCGCATCCAGCAGTCGAACGCGAACTTCAAACGCCACGGCGAGGATCAACCGTAACAGGTGGAGAGCCAGGCGCGGCGCACGCGGCACCGTTTCCAGATCCATGGTCCAGAGTTCATGAGCGAATAAATGACGGAGCCGTAGTACAGTAGTCACTGATCGAGCGATCCTCCCCCCTGGTCTCTACCATACCCGAAGCATAGCCGCTCGCAAACAAGATTCAGGCTGTCTGGCTATATTCGAAGGTTCAGGTCATGGCTTTCAGGAGTTGCTTGGAACTGGAAAGGCAACGGCTCCGTACGTGAGAATGAATCAGGCTGCGCCTTCCAGATTCAATTTCAGCGCAAGCAATTTCAGCAGGTCTTTCAACGTCACCAGGCCGGCGAGACGGTCGCCCTCCAGCACGAGCATTCTGATGGTGCCGGTCCGGTTCATGATCGCCAGGGCGGCCAGTGCGTCGGTATCGGCGGCGATCGTATTGTCCGCCGAACAGGGTATGAGGATGTCTCGGACCGTGAGCTGTGTCCACTGATCCCGCGGGATGCCGGCGACTTGTTTGGAATAGACGCATCCGATCAGGCGTGTGTCTTCCATCACAGGGTACATCTCGTGCAGTGAACGGTAGAAGTACTCCTCGACCAGTACGTCGAGGGCGAGATCCGATGAGACGGTGGCCGGGTTCGGCGTCATGAACCGGCGAAGTGTCTCTCTGCCGAGCGTGGTGCGCGCGACCACCTGATAATACACCGTTCCGGCCGCTGTCCGCAGGAACAGACCCAAGACAAACCACCAGATACCGATGATAAAGTCGCCGGTGATCACGTGAAAGATTCCCGACAGAATCAGTGCAAGGCCGAACCAGGATCCGATGCGGGACGCCCAGCGGGTTGCCCGATGGAAGTCCTGTTTCCAATGCCAGAGAGCCGCGCGAAGCACGCGTCCGCCATCCAGAGGAAAGGCCGGGATCAAATTGAATCCTCCCAGCAAGCTGTTTACAAACGCCAGATATCCGATTAGGCCTAACGGAACGATTGGCAAGTGGATGCGATATCCGGCCGCAAATGCCAGATAGCAGACGGCGCTCAATGCAAAGCTCGAAACCGGGCCGGCCATTGCTGTCAGCCATTCTGCTTTCGGACTGGGCGGCTCTTCATCCATCTGCGCCACGCCGCCGAAGATCAGGAAGGTGATGCTCTTGATTCGCAGGCCGTAGCGTTTGGCGGCCAGTGCATGGACCCATTCATGGAACACGATCGATCCAAAGAGGCCCAGCGTGCCGAACGCCCCCATCCACCAGTACGTGGCATCGGCGAGGCCGAGGTAGTGGGAAGGAAAGTATCCCTGCGCAAGGGACCAGGTGAGAAGCGGCGCCAGAAAGATCCAGTTGAAATCAATCCGGATTGTGACCCCGTACAGGTCAAACAGCGTGGCGCGTGTGCCGAACATTGCTTGTCCTCCGCAGCGTGCTAGTCCGCATAATTTATGAGCCCTTCTGTTGCAATCACCGATCCGCTGCGCTGGGGAACGGAGTTTCGAGTTGCGAGTTTCATGTTTCGTGTTGTCAGGAAGGTTAGTTCGAAAACCCGAAACCTGTCCGCAAATCATGCCTGACGGTCACAGCTGGTATCAATGTGCCTGGTGCATCGTGCAACAGAGGGTTGACCTGACCTGGGGCGTTTTGCCTGATGACCGAGACGCCGGACCTTCGCAATGTCCGTTCTTCAATCGATTCGCGCGATACCACGCTCGAACCACTTCAGTTACGGGAACATAACGAGTCGGTTCTTCAGGTTCGATAGATATCGTCAATGGACCGTTTCTATGTGACTAGGAGTGGGTCTGTGCAGGAACCGGGTCACGAGAAGTTTACGGCCTTCCTCTACCAACAACAGTGTGAGCGAACCCAGAACCAGAGGCCCGAAGATCCACAATGGTAACGGGCTGGTTCCAAAAATCTCGTTTCCTGCCGGTGTATAGGTGATGAGCGCGAGCACCATGATCTCTGCGGCGATGCCCCACAGGATGAGTGTGTTGCTGAACCATCCGAGCCTGGCCACCGATAGACGGGCGGATCGGCAGGCAAAGACATTGGCGACTTGTGCCAAGACTATTCCGGAAAACGTCACCGTTGTCGCCTCTTTATATAAAGGAGAGGACCAGTCCAACGGGGTTCCCCAACTCCAGCCGTTTGCATAGAGATAGAGAAAGAATCCGCCCATCGCCACAGCCGCTTCAATGATACCGAGGAAGAGATAGGTGCGCAGCAAGAGCGGAAGACTAAGGAGCCGTTCGTGTCGCGGGCGAGGTGGACGTTGCATCACGTCGCCTTGAGGCGGCTCGGTACCGAGCCCGATGGCCGGGATCATGTCGGTGCCGAGATCGACCGCCAGCACTTGCGGGATCGTGAGAGCCAAGGGGAGTCCTAACAGGCCATAGGCCAGATAGGGCACGACTTCCGGCACGTTGCTCACGAGCACGTAGGTGGAGAACTTCCGAATGTTCTCATACACCGTGCGGCTCTCCTCGATCGCATTCACGATCGTCGCGAAGTTATCGTCGAGCAGAATGATGTCGGCAATTTCCTTGGCGACATCCGTTCCGGCGATGCCCATCGCTACACCGATGTCCGCCTGCTTCAGCGCTGGCGCATCGTTCACCCCGTCGCCGGTCACGGCGACGACCTCACCCATTTGTTTGAGCGTGGAGACCACCCGCATCTTGTGGCGCGGAGCCATGCGGGAAAAGACCGGGTCCGGCTCACCCTGATGAGACGGTGTCAGGAGTTGCCGCAGGCGCTCATCGCTCATCTGGTCCAGCTGCGATCCCTCGATCACTGGGGTGAATTCAGCCGGTTGCAGTGCGACCTGAGCCGGCACGAGGCCGATCTTTCGCGCAATCGCCAGCGCTGTGAGCGGATGATCACCGGTGATCATGACGACGCGCACAGCGGCTTGCCGGCATTTGGCAATTGCCTCAGGCACTTCCTGGTGAGGTGGGTCCATCATGGCTACAAGTCCGAGGAACGTCAGGTCCGCTTCAACCGTCTCTACTTCGATGTGTTCGGGTTCGTGGGCTATGTCACGCATAGCCACGGCAAGCACACGGTAGGCCTGCTCGGCAAACGACCGGCTTTGACTCAAGACCTGTGCGCGCACTTCGGGAGTCATCGGCACGGTGATTCCATGGCTGAGGGTACTGGTACAGAGGGCCACGACCGATTCGGGAGCGCCTTTGGTGAATGTGACCAGCCGTCCTTCCACCCAGTGCAGAGTGCTCATCCGTTTCCGATCGGCGTCGAAGGCGAGTTCTCCCATGCGGCGCAAGGGTGGACGATGGGCGAGGCCGTGCTCGATGGCGAACTCAAGAATCGCCACCTCGGTCGGATCGCCGGTCACGGCGAAACGACCTTCGGAATGCCTGACGCGCTTCGCATTGTGGCAATGGAGCAGGGCGTCGAAGAAGGATCGCCACTGCTCGGCCTCCGCGGTGCTGACCAAACGGCCTCCGGCGAAGAAACAGCTCTCTCGCGCCTCGACCACAATCCCATCGGCATAGAAGCGATCCACCTTCATGCGATTTTCCGTCAGTGTGCCGGTCTTGTCGGTGCAGATCACGGTTGTGCAGCCGAGGGTTTCGACCGACGGCAGGTGCTTGACCAACGCCCGGCGTTTCGCCATGCGCTGGCTGCTCATGGCGAGGGCCAGGGTGACCGTGGGGAGGAGTCCTTCGGGCACGTTGGCCACAATGATGCCGATTCCAAAAATTGCGCTGATCCAAAAGCCGAGTCCGGCCCAGAGGCCGACGGCAAAGAACAGGGCTCCCATCGCCAGCGAAATGGCGGCGACGATGCGGGTGACCTTGATGATTTCTTTCTGCAGGGTGCTGGGACCGGTTTCAACC
>JABMDH010000240.1 GCA_015904075.1 Nitrospira sp. | reverse complement strand
TGTCCGATCTGTGGTCCACACCTGAGTTTGTGGGATGAGCAGGGTCACGAAACCGCCAAGGGCGAGGAGGCCTTGCGACAAGCGGAAGCACTACTCCGAGCAGGGCACATTGTCGCAGTGAAAGGACTGGGTGGGTTTCAACTCTGGGTTGATGCAAAATCAGAGGAAGCCGTCCGGCGCTTGCGTGATCGGAAACAAAGACCGGAGAAACCCTTCGCAGTCCTGTTTCCTTCGATTGAGGTAGTCAACGGCTACTGTCAGTTGTCTTCGGATGAAGAAGCCTTGCTCTGCTCGCCCCAAGCGCCGATCGTTCTAGCCCGCAAGCGGCGAGATGCAGTCCTCGCCGACGCGGTGGCACCGGGAAATCCCTATCTCGGCGTCATGTTGCCGGCGATGCCGCTCCATCACCTCTTGATGGCGTCGCTCCAGCAGCCCATGGTGGCCACGAGCGGCAATCGCTCCGAAGAACCGATTGTGACCGACGAGCGGGAAGCCCTGGTTCGACTGAAAGGGATCGCCGATGTGCTGCTGGTGCATGACAGGCCGATCGCAAGACCTGTCGATGATTCAGTGGTACTTGTTGTCCCCGGCAAAGCTCAGTTGGATAACGGGGAACAAAAGGAAAAACCAAGAGCTGATGTGATGATTCTTCGGCGAGCGCGAGGCTATGTACCTCAGGCCATCCGCTGGAATGACGACGTCACAAATGGAACGGTGCGAGGTCCGATTCTCGCTGTGGGTGGACATCTGAAGAATACTGTCGCCCTTCTGACAGGCAATCGCGTTGTGCTCAGCCAACATCTCGGTGATCTTTCTACAGTTGAAGCGGACAGAGCATTCCGGCAAGCAATCGATGATCTCCAGCAGTTGCTTCATGTCACACCACGGGCCATTACCTGCGATCTCCACCCGGACTATCGCTCGACTAACTTCGCGCGGGAGCTGGCTTCGACTTTGTCTGTCCCATTGGTCCCCGTGCAGCACCATCATGCCCATGTGGCCTCTTGCATGGCAGAACACAGGCTTGATGGTGAGGTGCTTGGGATCGCGTGGGACGGAGCTGGGTATGGAGAGGGTGGTCAGGTTTGGGGGGGGGAATTTCTGGTTACAAACTATCGAGAGTTCCGCCGATTCGCCCATCTCCAGCCATTTTGTTTACCAGGTGGAGAAGCGGCTATGCGAGACCCAAGCCGATCTGCAGCAGCGGTGTTGTGGGAACTCATAGGAGAGAAGATGCTGGTGCATGACCTTCCTTTTTGGAAAGTGACGGACGATCAGCGTACGCAGTTGGCAAGCTTGCTCAGGTCAGGCATCGCATCGCCTTGGACGACGAGTATGGGACGTCTCTTCGACGCAGTCGCATCGCTCACTGGCCTATGTTCTCAATCTTCCTTTGAAGGGCAAGCGGCGATGGCGGTCCAGTTTGCTGCGGAGGAAGAAATGGAGGCAAGCGGAGTAACGACCGAAGGATATCTGATGGATCTGGTGCCCAGTCAGAGTCCTGATGCTAAATGGGTTATCGATTGGCGTCCCATGATCAGTGCCATGCTGAACGATCTTCGCCGAGGCTGCCGTCTTGAACACATTGCCGCACGGTTTCATGCTAGCCTTGCTGCAGCTACTGTGCGTGTTGCCCAAGCGGTGGGTCTTCCTCGTGTCGTCCTAACCGGCGGCTGCTTTCAGAATCGACTGCTCCTGTCGCTGATCAAACGGCGTTTAGAGGAAGCAGGATTCACCGTGTATAGCCATACGTTAGTTCCACCCAACGACGGGGGGCTCTCTCTTGGGCAGGCAGTGGTTGCTGCGAACCAATTAATGGTCAGCAAGGAAGGTAGCCCATAGGATGTGTCTCGCGGTCCCAGGACAAGTCCTGAGCATCGAGGATGATACGCTCCGCATGGCGACCGTGTCGTTCGGCGGAGTGACCAAACCCGTTTCATTGGCATTGGTGCCAGAAGCGGAGATTGGCGACTATGTCATCGTCCATGTCGGGTTTGCTATCAGCCGGTTGGATGAGGAAGCAGCACGACGAACGTTGGCGACCTACGCTGACCTGGCGGCCTCCAGACCGACAGATGTGACTTAGGGTTGAACGATGACCATGGGGTGTAATACAGACAGAAACGGCACATCCGATGCTTACGCGGATCGGCCTTAACATTGTTGGACAGCATTAGCGACGATTGGCGAACTATAGCAGAAGGAGACAATGCAACCAACGATACTCGTACGCTTTGCGATTTTTCTGATCGTATCAACATCAGCCGCAATTGCAGCCTCTCCAGCTGTTGGCGTTGTCCCAAAAGGTGATGCCATTGCAGTTTCCTCAAGAATCATCAAATATAACTTTCCGACCTGCAAGCGCGTCACGAGTGCTGTGCGGGCTCCAGATGGTTCGATTCGAGCAAGATGCGACGGTACTGACTATTTTGTCTTCACCGTCTTCAATGCCAAAGAAGGTAAAACTATTGAGGTTGCTCTGAATTGTACGGCCGCGAAGAATCTTTTGAATGGATCTTGTTAACCAACGGAGTTGCGAGGGCTCACGGTCATGAAGTACGTGGATGAGTTTCGCGATCGGGCCGTGGCGACGGTCTTGGCGGATCGGATCAAGAAGACGGTGCGCCGGACTTGGACGATTATGGAGGTCTGTGGAGGTCAGACCCACGCGATCGTAAAGTTCGGGCTCGATAGTCTGTTGCCGAAGAACCTTGAGCTGGTTCATGGACCAGGCTGTCCGGTTTGTGTCACCTCAGTGTCGTTGATCGACCAGGCTGTTTGCCTCGCATCCTTACCTGGGGTGATCTTCTGCTCGTTCGGCGACATGCTGCGCGTTCCCGGTTCCCGTGGAGATTTGTTTGGAGTGAAGGCGGCGGGCGGAGATGTCCGGATCATTTATTCGCCGCTGGATGCGCTGGAACTCGCCCGCAAGAATCTAGATCGCGAAGTCGTTTGTTTCGCCGTGGGATTTGAAACCACTGCACCAGCCTGGGCCATGGCGGTCACACAGGCGAAGCAGCTAGGTCTCACCAACTTTAGCCTGCTGATCGCCCATGTGTTGGTACCCCCCGCCATGGAAGCGATTCTGTCTTCACCGCAGAATCGGATCCAGGGATTTCTCGCCGCAGGCCATGTCTGCACCGTGATGGGCTATGAGGAGTACGAATCCATTGCACAGCGCTATACAGTTCCGATCGTCGTGACCGGATTTGAGCCGCTCGATGTACTCGAAGGCGTTGCGATGCTGGTGAGTCAGTAGGAGGAAGGACGGGTTGAGGTCGAGAATCAGTACGTACGATCCGTCAGCCGGGAGGGAAACCGACAGGCGAGGACCATCGTTGACGAAGTGTTTGAACCAGCTCCCCGTGCGTGGCGCGGCATCGGCGAAATTCCAGCAAGTGGACTCCGCCTCAAATCTGCTTACAGCGCCTACGACGCTGAGCTGAAGTTTCAGCGGGACCTTGCGCAACTCTCAGTAGGCATTGAAGATCCGGAGTGCCAAAGTGGGCTGGTTCTTCAGGGATTGCTTAAGCCGATGGACTGTCCTGCCTTCGGGACTCGTTGCACGCC
>JABMDH010000024.1:14839-21559 GCA_015904075.1 Nitrospira sp. | reverse complement strand
CCGCCGAGAACGCACGTGGCTGCAATGCATCACGCTTAAAAAACTAGTCGCGGCTGCCGACGCAATGGCCGGCAGTGCCGCATCGCTGCTGGCAGCCAGGGGCATCTCCGCCAACACAATCCACGATCTGAAATCGCAAGCTCGCACGGCCGTCCCACGGCCCGCGCTTCGGATATTGGAAGAGCGATGGGAAAAGGATGAGGTCTCGGCCGGGGACTACCAGAACTATCGTCTAGCTATTGAGCTGCAAACGCTGCTGCGATTCGCCGAACGATTTCGAAAACGCCTCGCGTTAGCCGAACGCGAGCGCCAGACCTCCAACCAGACCGTCTTGCAAGACCATGAGATTGGCCATATCTGGGGCTTACCAGCCAGCACGCTGGCAGCCCGCAAAGTGAAATTTCTCTCCCAATATCTTTTAGCGCTTCAAGCGAAACTGTCGGAAGTTCCATTGCCGCCGAACGGTCTTCCTCCGCTGACTCTGTGGACTGACACGATGGCAGTCCTCTCAGCCTCCCCTGTCGAACGGTCGATCGCCACGTACGACGGACTTGAGCAAACGGAGTCTGCTCTGATCGAGAAACTGGCCGCCTATGTGTCTGTCGGCATTCCGGAGGAGAGTGAAGTCAAATTTTGGAACTCGCTGGTCTATGGCGCCAGTTCCAACGCCATGCACAGCGAAACGACGCGTACCCTATTCGGGCTGCAACGGCTGGCCTCCATGCAAAACGATTTCGACGGAACCCCCGACGCACTGGAACAGGAGCTGCTTAAACGAACCGCGCCAATTCCCAAAGACCCGGCAGGCGCTCTTCCTGGTCAGAGTGAACTCGGCCGTGTGGAGATTACAGAACTACAAAAACAGATCCTCCACAACTTTATTGGAGAAGATGTAAGCGGCAGAGCTTCGGATAAGTGGTAACCAGTCCTTGCTTGCCATCCCGTCTCAATACGGTATAATTCGACCACGATGCTGATACCACCTCCTGCGATCCGACATTCTCTGCTCCTATTTGCCATCCCTCTTCTCGCCCTGCTCATCACAGGATTTTCCGCATTGTTCTCTCTGGAAACATCGGCCAATGCTTCCAGCCTGACCGAGATTGCGGAGTTGTTGGCGCATCCGGAGCAATATGACCATCAAGATGTGGTTGTCGCCGGAAAGGTTACGAACGTGCAGCTGGCTACAAACCGGCAGGGACAACCGGCCTATGGATTTCTGTTGCAAGACCAAGCCGGCACATTGAAAGTCATCAGTCTTGGCCAACTGGAAGTCCGCGAAGGCGATTTTGTCATTGTCGAAGGGGTATTCAGCCGTCTACGCCAAGTCGGCCGGGTCATCGTCTACAACGAGATCAAAGCCCTCTCCGTGAAACCGCTGAACCGCTTAGACCCTGATCTCGTAGGCTGATCCCATCTATCAAGAAGAATTGCAGCCAGTCAGCAGCGGCAGCCGCGCGACAATCCGCCATGGGTGCTAGACCACGGTTATTCTGAAGAATGCCCGTGGCGTCGGTGCCGATTACTGCTTCGAGTCCCCCCTTCGGTGCCTCGAACGACTGCGAAGAGATTTTGAATCCTGCGGACGGTAGCACCATTGGACCAGGCCGCCACTTTTCATTATGCCAACTGGCCGATCATGGAAAATCGTGATACTCCTAGCTGCTATGGCGACACCGCGCTACAGCAGATCCATTATTCCGGGGATAGTTCTCGCCGTCTTTTGTATCTGGCCCTGCCAAGCGCAGGCACTGGAAAAATACGGACGCCCTCTTCCCTCACTTGAGAATACCAATGCAACCGGGCGGGAGGCTGAGGAAAGTCTCTTTACCGGCTATTTTCTGACCGGCGTCTTTGCCCATAATCCGTCGTTTGCCGCCAGGCCTGACAATACCGGCCTCGTGGGTCTGCGCCACATGCTCCATTTGGAAACCGATCTCTACAAGCAATACCTGACGTTTTATACCGATCAGAATTTCTTTTCCGATCGGACGAATGGATGGATCGAGTTAAGCGAATGGGACGGTACCTATGCCCTGACCGGGGTGGTGGGACATTTGAGTTGGCGGTTGCAATATGAGCGGGATACGCCGATTGACCGGAAAGGCCTGGCGCAGGCCTATGCCGATGGGCTCGTCACAGCCAAATTCCAGGCGGTGCAAGACTTCCCCGCATGGCGGCGACTCCTACCGAACCAGAACCTCACTGCCTACGCTGGAGCCGGCTGGCTCTTTCATAATCGTAATTACTTCGCCAGACCGGATAATACCGGACGCGCGCTCTTTCGCTATGTTGCCCACGCCGACTTCGATCTCTACAGGAATAAAGTCGTCCTCTACGGCGACGTCAACATGTTCACAGACCAGCAAGCCAATAACCAGGTCAGCCCAACTGAACTGGATTGGATTGTCGGACTGGCAGTGCGGTGGCGAACGTCAGAAGTGGCCGTCTACTTTGAGCAGGATCAGCCCTTGGACCGGGATGGATTGGTTCAGAAATACGTTGCGGTCCAGTATCGAATGTCGTTCGACATCTCGAAAGAAGACCTGGGAATCGGCAAGGTCAATCCCACACCGCCACCAAGGCCATAGTCTTTCAATGTCCGCGGCTCAGCGTTAGGAAGAAGATGGGGGCGCCTTGGATGAGGCGCCCCACGCATGGCTCTCCCTTCCCTCCTAAGGTAGGATAGCGCGCCGGCTCCAGAATCTATAGAATCCGATGATACGGAGGATATGATGGCATACCGGTCTTATCATCGGATCTATCCACGATATGCAATGCAGTACCCGATCATCTTCGGGTGGGCGGCTGGCGTAGGAGAGGGACTTGTCACCAATCTCTCGTTCAGCGGATGCACGGTCCAGTGCGATCGCAGCCCCCTCATAGGTGCTGAGGTACGTGTCAGTATCCTCCTGCCGGATCGGACGCAGGCACTGTCCATTGAGAGTGGCACGATCAAATGGGTAGACGACTGTCAGTTTGGCGTGGAATTTCAGCACCTCGCGCTAGGTTCTCGGCAACGGCTCAATCATACCTTGCGCAAGGCGCTCATCCATCGTCTGACGATGCACCCCAGCCAACCCAACCAGTCAAACGTGTCAGCTTAAGGATGCACCCTCGTATAAAATTCCCCGGACATCGTATCCTTGAAACACACCGCCACACCGATAGCCAAAACCATCTCCAAGCTCCACCACGCCCTCCAGCCTATTCCCCTCCTCCAATCAATTGACACCGTTCACGAAGCCCTGTAATTTCCCTACTGCTTTTTCCGTTTTTGATATGTGTTTGTCACTCAGAGGAAGTCCTTCATGATCCGTCTTGGACTTATCACATGTTGGAGCCTGATACTGTTTACCGGCTCGGCTACAACTGCGGTCGCATCCGAATCATCCGATCCGGAATCGGCTATCCGCCAGCTGGTGCGCGCCAACGCCGAAAAGGATCTTCCGACCCTTTCCAGCCTGATGGCCCACAACGCCGATATCATCAGTTACGGGGTTGCGGGGCGGAAATACATCGGATGGCCTGAACTTGAACAGGGAATCCGTGACGAATTCGCTAACGCGCAGAAGCTCGATATTCCAATCCGTACACTCACCGTCTGGACGAAAGGCGATCTAGCTTGGTACGCGATGGAGCTCGACTACATCCGTTATGTCACGGACGGGACTGCACTCACGCGAACTGTTCTCCCTATGAGGGAAACCGGTGTACTCGAACGTCGTGATGGCCGATGGCAATTGTTGTCGTGGCACGAATCGTTTCGCTCTGCTCAGCTGGGTGGTCCACTTGCCCAACCTCCAGCTGCGGTATCACACCGTCCAACCAACGGAGTTGAGACATCCACTCCGCCGAATGTCCGCGGAGAGTGAGACCTCCTCGAAGTTGAGGATACCAAACGCGACAAGGCAACGCTGAACACGCACGGGAATGGCCCCTACACACAGCACATCGGTTACTTCACCACCGTTACGATCGCCGACTATCTATGGCAAGGCACATGGCAACAGCCCGGCAATGACCGCGAAGAAGGGCTTGAAGTCCTTCCCACAGAGGACGGCACCCAAGCTCATGGGATATGGTGGCATTCCAGGATCAGCACTCACACTAATAGCCCTCCACGCGGACACGGCGGCACCTATCACTGGAAGAAATTGCCTCGTTGACTCTTCCGCCTTATTCAGATACGTACCTGCTCATGCCTGTCATCGAAACGACTCACGCCCTGTTTGTTCTTGAAGTCCTCGGCGTCCTGGCCATTCCAGGACCGACGAACTCGCTCCTCTTCGTATCGGGAATGTCGCGTGGATTCCGGGCAAGTCTAAGCCTCATTCTTGCCGAAGTAGGGGCCTATCTCATTTCGATATCGTCATTAGTGTTGGTGCTGGAACCAATAACGAGAACGTATCCCGCAGTGCCCCAACTGCTCCGCGTAGCCTGCAGCATCTATCTCATACATCTGGCCATCAAACTGTGGCGATCGGGAGGACAGGACCTCCAGGATGCTCATCCGATCACCGTTCGCCGCGTCTTTTTCACCACCTTGATGAATCCCAAGAACTTGATCTTCGCCTTCGGCATCTTTCCTACTCCTCATGCAGGGCCCAGCGAGCTGCTCCCCTACTTGGCTGGGTTTTCTGGCATCTGCACCGGAGTCGCCTCCGGCTGGATCGCAGCAGGGACCCTGATTCACTCCAACGCTGCGCAGCGGATACGTCTAGGGTGGGTGTATCGCGGGGAAGCATTCCTGCTCGCCGGATTCGCAATCGTGATCTTCGTTTCTGCATACTCGTAAAGAAAAGGCCGCTGCACATCATTCACAGACCTTCGACATGAGCACTTCACGCACGTAGCGGCCTTATAGGATCCGGCCCTGTTGTTTTGAGCGACTTCCTGTAGAATACGGATCTCTTCCCCCGAACTCCCCGACCAATAGGCCGACTACTACCGGCCGGAAGGACACTCATGACTCAGCAATCCCCCATCACCGAACGCATCCTCACTTTTCTCAAAGGTTCCCCTGAATGTGACTTCGAAGCCTTGGTTACCCGATATCCCGAGTTCAGCTGGAACGAACTCCATCTCGAAGTATCCCGCTTGAGCCGGCACGGTCTGGTGACAATCACCAGAGGCGTTGGAACATGTACGATCAAATACGTCGCCGCTTCATCATAAACTGCAGACACGAGAGCAGCTTGTCCCCTGTAGTTCATTCTCATGCGCTATCTTGTAATTCTTAGATCAATTGTACTTGCCTTGCTCCTCGTCCTGTAGGGCCGCACCCTTCAGGCGCCGCTACCCATGCGTAACAAGGCGCATGACCTGTTCCTATCCACCCTCCTGTCGCACAGTCTGCCGGAAGTGTCGGTCAATCGGATTGCATCAGAATACTTTCACCTACTCGATGCCCGTACACATCAAGAATTTGAAGTGAGTCATATTGAAGGCGCTACGTGGGTGGGCTACGATGATTTTGATATAGGCCGATGGCTGGGATCAATAAACAGTCCATGGTCGCGGTCTATTGCTCGGCAGGATACCGCAGTGAACGCGTCGCGGAGAAACTACATCAGCAGGGCTATATCCATGTGGTCAATGTCTATGACGACATCTGTATGTGGGTCAATACGGGACACCCTATAGTGACCGGCGATGGCACCGAAACAGAAACCGTACAGGCCTACTCACAATCATGGAATATTTGGCTGACGCGCGGGAAACACGTCTATGAACAGATGGGATCCGAGAGAGCCAATAGTCATTGACCACTCCAAACCCGCCCTTCAGGGACCGGTGCGGGTGATGAAAGCCGGTACCGTCTATTTTCTTGTCGCGCTTGGAGCGGGATTTACACTGGAGTACATTCGGCTGGAATTGATTGCTCTACACTTCAGTCACCGGTTGGCTGGGATACTGGAAATCCCTACCGTACTTCTGGCCACGATGATCGGCGCACGATGGGCGATCGACCGACTTACTTTGCCTCCCCTGCCAGGAGTCCGACTCCGGGTAGGATTTGTGGCGCTCGGTCTTGCGCTCGTTGCACAATTCATGGTCGTACTTCCCATCCGCGGCCTCTCCTACACCGAATACTTGGCAAGCCAGGATCCCACATCGATATCGGCATCGATCGGAACGCTTGGCGTGTTGCTTGTCATGCCGTTCCTAACGGCGTACCGATGGGACGCTCGCTGAGTTACGCTCCGGTGAACTCATGTGGACGTCTGCCACCTCTTCATTCAATTGAACAGCTGTGTCATGGCACTAAAAACCCGTTGCTTCCTATAAAGAAGCGGCCACGGCCCACTTCCAGCGCGTGGCATGATTCATCGACTTGGGCTATACTTATTTCTGTCACGAGTCACCCTTCTCATGGAGGCTCGCATGGCACGGAGACACCACGAGCAGTCCTACCGAGCGCGCGCGTTGAAACTATTTCCCTGGATTTGTGCCCACTGCGGGCGCGAATTTGACGGCAAGAAACTGAGCCAACTCACAGTCCATCACAAAGACCACAACCATGACAACAATCCCCAGGACGGCCGCAACTGGGAATTACTCTGCCTCTATTGTCATGACAATGCACACCAACGCAATCAGGCAGGCGGCGAAGCGAACGACCCTTCATCACACCATGAACCGGATCGCCCCTTCACACCCTTCGCCCATCTCGCCAACCTAATCAAACGCAACACTGCAGCCTGACCGAAGAGGAGG
>JABMDH010000024.1:10920-14739 GCA_015904075.1 Nitrospira sp. | reverse complement strand
GATACCCAGAATGTCCACATTGAACTTCAGCGATTGAAGAGCTGACAACTGCTCTTCACATGCACTTGATATGAAACAGTGTGAGATCTGCCTTCACTCTGGCCTTGGGCAAGATAGACTTGTGCATCTGAACGGTCGGGAGCGATTCGACGGATTCCTCCCACACAATCGGCAATGCATTTTGTGCCAACACCGTTCGCAGGCTGACCGGTCCGACCACAAACGCACTTCCTTGTGGCCGCAACATCTGACGTAACCAGGCCACGCTTGCCGTCAGCGCTCCCGCCTCCGTGAACGAGGCATAGGGCAGCCATTGATAAATCACGTCATAGGGCTGGTGATTGACCATCGTCTGGTTCCAGATCGACGCCGGCACAATGCGAATCCGCCTCAACCACTCCCACTGTTGTGGGACAGCGCACCTGGTCCAAAGTTCCTGAGCCTGGCGCTGCGCATAGGCAGCACAGTAACTACGGATCGTATAGTCGCGAGGACGATCGCAAGCAACACAGGTCTCGATCACCGTGTCGCCATTGTCGATCAGCACCCGTTCCGCCCGTGAGAGAACCATCCCTAGCGTAGGATCCTGCTCCGCCAGATCTTGTACAAAGTCCGCAACAAACGGCTGCGCTGCCAATTCCCCGATCTCTTCCTCATCGTCCGGATATGACAACACTGCTCCAAACGCGTCGGCAGGGCGAATCGGCGGGACGCCCTGGACGAAAAGCGTGCGCCAATCGATAGGACTGTCTGTATATGCATATTCTGCAGACGAGATGGGCGTCACCGCGATCCCTTGCCGGAGCCGCATGGCAATCAGTTTCTCCCGATCTTTCAACATCAGCTCATGCACTTCCAGGCGGCGATCCAACGGCGCCATGCGCCGGCTTCGCGCCTCGACATACGACAGACCGGTGCTATCGTCCGCAACGGTCGCCTTCCGGATGAGCCCGCCCTGCACCGTGAGACAGAGGTTCTGCTCTGGCTCGAAATAGCGAAGCGGAGGATCCTGCGCCGGAATCCACGTGAGCTGATGCGATCGGGACTGATCCATGAACAACGCCATGGGATTTCCACCGGCAGGCGCCACAGGCGTAAAACAACTGCTGAAAAGCCGGAATGCTGCTTCCGATGGATAGGCGGGAATACCGCGATAGCGTAGCGGCTGTGGGTTTGGACGGCCTTCGTTCTGATCGTCGAACAGACCACGGATCAACTCAAACACGGCTGAGCCGGTACCGGGCAGCAACGACTTGAACAATTCGACTACGGGGAGAAAATCAATATGGTCCCAATGCATGGCCCCCATACAGGCCATGAAACGAGCCGACTCGAACATACCCTTGTCCAGTACATAGAGGGCGTCTTTCCGATGACGGATCGTCGCGATTCCCTCGGCATCGATACTGAAATCCTCATCGCGATAGAACCACCGCACTTCTTCAATCGGCACCCGCAGCGCCTGTGCCGCCATCGCACGCAGGTGGTCCGCGGTGATCTGCCGCCAACCGGGCTTCGCAGCCAGATTCAACCTGGTTTCGTTTACCAGCCCGCCCGGCTTTAGTCCGATCCACTGCCCCCAATCGAGCCGAATGCGCGCTCTCACGAGCGAGACAGTTCCGTCGGTATTCGCCTGCCATTCACACTCATGCAAGGGGTGGCCTGAAGGTCTCCATTGCATTGCAGGTCGACGGGCGCTGCGCCTTGGCATTCACGCAAATCGACTCGGCCATCGCCGGATCTGCCGACGCGTCCACATAAACATGGCAGACCCCTGCATCGTGCTTCACAACGGGAATGGTCGAGTGTTCGGCAATAAGTTTCATGAGGGACTCGCCGCCGCGCGGAATAATCAAATCGATGTACTGATCTTGCTTGAGCAACACCGGCACCAACTCGCGATCTGCCCGCTCGACAAACGTGATTGATCCGGCCGGCACACCGGCCTTTTCGGACGCCTCAGACAAGATGGCGGCGATCGCACGGTTGGAATGAATCGCTTCGCTGCCGCCCCGCAACACACACACATTCCCGGACTTAAGGCACAGCGCCGCTGAGTCCGCCGTGACGTTGGGACGCGACTCGTAAATAATACCGATGACACCGATTGGCGCGCGCACACGCCCTACCTGCATCCCGTTAGGCCTGGTCCACATCTCAGGCGCTGTTCCCAAGGGATCCGGCAGTTTGGCCACTTCACGGATACCGGTCGCCATTTCAGCAATCCGCTTCTCTGTCAACCGCAGGCGATCCGCCATGGCTTTTCTGCCCGGATCAGCTCCAAACGCATCAAGATCTTTCTGATTCTCGGCAAGTAGCTCGTCTGTCTTGGATTCGAGCGCCTCAGCCATTGTGAGTAACGCCTGATTCTTCACAGCCGTTGATACCGACGCCAGCTTCCTCGACGCCTGTTTGGCCTTGACGACCAATTCCTCAACGTATTGTGGGATCGGCTTCAGTTCCTGATCCGGCTCGATTCGCTCGTCCTGTTTTTGCAACTCTGTATTCATGGCAGACAATACCTCGATGACGCACTCTCCGCACAAAGCATACCCCGCCCCTCTCCAAGAGGTCAAGGCAACAGGATCACCGGCGCTCAGGATGAGGCGGTAGGAAGCGGAGCAGATACGGGCGGCGGAGTCATGTCTGTGGGAGGCAGTGGATTACTTGGGCTTGATCCGCCTGGAGCAGCAGACTGTCCTGGAGCACCCACCGGAGGTCGCGTCCCCGGTGCAACGAGTGTCGGCATGGATGGGTTGGGAAACTGGAATACCCAATCATAATACGTCGGTTTTCCTTCAAAGTGACGAACCACAAGCGGGAATGCACGCTGCTTGATCGGCTTACTCCGGCTTTTGCTGCGAACCCCCATGATGCCGCCCGTGGGTGCCCGTAGAAGATCCCACTCTGCCCGACCGACCGGATCAAGGTACACCTTTCGGAGAAACGGCTTCGGCTGCTTGGTTAACTCGGCCAGCGTTTGCGGATACACTTCCCCGGGCATGACCCTTCCAGCTTTCTTAGTGGCCGAATAGAGTGCCAGGGCATTCTGTATTTCAATGCCTTTCGCGAGCAAATCCGCTTCCTGCTCCCGTTGCACCATCACCTTCCATTGCCGAGCGGCCACGGACATCGCGACTCCCATCACCACAATCGCGATCATCAGCATAATATAGGAGAAGCCCCGTTCTCCCTGCTTCGTTGATGTCGAATGGATCCGCATAGTACAGTCCCGCTTACTGCTGGGGAGGCAGCGGTTCTTCCGACAACGGTACGGTTTGATCGATGTTGGCGCCCGTATCCCGAATCGTCACACTCTCCGGTGTGATGGTCTTCAGCACAAGATGATCTTCGACCCGGTCTCCGACTTTCCCGACCATCACTTCTTCATTCTTGCTAAGCACGGCAATCTCCTTACTGCGCTTTCGACCTTCGCCCAGCCGAAGAAACCCAAGATACTTATATTGCGCCAGTTCAGCCGACACGGCCTGCTTCAGCGCCGCATCCTCAGAAGAAGAATCCTGGTGCACGACTTGCTCACCTGTTACCTGCCCACCCGGAAATATCCCATCCAAACTGGGCAATGCAAAAATATTACGAGGCGCTGTAAATGTCGTCTCTCGGTCTGTATGTGCCGATGTAAGCCGTTCAATTTTCACATGCAACCCGCTCCCCTTCGCCGTTGTCTGTCGCGCAGAGGACGCACTACCCGTCACATTCGTCAGAGGGACTCGAATCGGCTCTTCCCAAGTCCCCCATTGCCAGACGGCCAGCCCTGCCCAGGCAAGCAAGAGCACAATCGTAAGCATGACTTTTCGT
>JABMDH010000024.1:0-10820 GCA_015904075.1 Nitrospira sp. | reverse complement strand
CCCGCGACCCCTTGCACGGGATTACCCTGGAGTCCATTGTCACCACATTGGTGGCACGGCATGGATGGGCTGAGCTCGGGAAACGGGTTCCCATTCGCTGTTTCCGTCATCACCCTACGATAGCCTCGAGCTTGACGTTCTTGCGAAAAACACCATGGGCACGCCAACGGATCGAACGGATGTTTGTCGCAGAGCTCCCGAAACCATAACCTGACATCATGGCTTCCAACTCTACTATTTATAAAGCTACTCTACAGATCTCTGACATGGACCGCCAGTACTACCGGGATCATGCCCTGACCGTGGCGCGCCATCCGTCTGAAACAGACGAACGCGTGATGATGCGACTGCTGGCCTTCGCTCTCCATGCAAACGAGACTTTGTCCTTCGGGCGCGGCGTGGGAACCGAGGATGAACCCGCGCTCTGGCAAAAAGATTTGACCGGCGCCATCCATCTTTGGATTGAGGTCGGACAACCGGATGAGAAATCCCTCCGCCAGGCTTGCGGCCGCGCCACACAAGTCGCCGTCTATACCTATGGCGCCCGGAGCGCCGACGCCTGGTGGGCGAAGAATCGTTCTCTCCTCGATCGACTGGAGAACCTGACCGTAACCCTCATCCCGATGGAAAGTGTTCGCGCCCTTACGGCATTGGCCAGCCCCAGTATGCGTTTACAATGGGCGATTCAGGATGGACATCTGTGGATTGCCGACGATACGCAGAATGTCCACATTGAGCTTCAGCAATTGAAACGCTGAGGCCTGATCTTCAAGTCCGCCTGATATGAAACAGTGTCAGACCCGCCTTCACTCTGGCCTTAGGCAAGATGGACTTATGCATCTGAACGGTTGGGAGGGATTCGACGGATTCTTCCCACACGACCGGCAATGCGTTGTGAGCCAATACCGTTCGTAAGCCGACCGGTCCGACAACAAACGCGCTTCCCTGTGGTCGCAACATCTGCCGGAGCCAGATTACGCTCGCCGTCAACGCTGCCGCCTCCGTGAACACAGAATAGGGCAGCCATTGGTAAATCACGTCATAGGGCTGGGGATTCACCATTGTCTGGTCCCAGATCGACGCCGGCACAATGCGAATCCGCCTCAGCCACTCCCACTGTTGTGGGACAGCGCACCTGGTCCAGAGCTCCTGCGCCTGACGCTGCGCATAGGCGGCATCGTAGCAGCGAACGGTGTAATCGCGCGAACGATCGCAAGCAATGCAGGTCTCAATCACCGTGTCGCCGTTGTCGATCAGCACCCGTTCCGCCCGCGACAGAACCGTCCCCAGCTCAGGATCCTGCTCTGCCAGATCTTGTACAAAGTCCGCAACAAACGGCTGCGCGGCCAATTCCCCGATCTCTTCCTCATCGTCCGGATACGACAACACGGCTCCAAAAGCGTCGGCAGGGCGAATCGGCGGGACTCCCTGCACGAAAAGCATACGCCAATCGACAGGACTGTCTGCACAAGCATAGTCTGCAGACGGCATCGGCTCCACCGCAATCTCCTGCCGGAGCCGTATGGCAATGCGTTTCTCCCGATCGTTCAACGTCAGATCATGCCCCTTCACTTCCAGACGACGGTCCAGCGGCGCCATGCGCCGGTTTCGCGCTTCGACATACGACAAGCCGGTACTATCATCCGCAATGGTCGCCTTCCGGATAAGCCCGCCCTGCACCGTGAGACACAGGTTCTGCTCTGACTCGAAATAGCGAAGCGGCGTATCCTGCGCCGGGATCCACGTAAGCTGATGTGAGCGGGACTGATCCATGAACAGCGCCATGGGGTTTCCACCGGCAGGCGCCACGGGTGTAAAATAACCGCTGAACAGTCTGAATGCTGCTTCCGACGGATAGGTGGGAATCCCGCGGTAGCGAAGCGGCTGTGGGAATGGACGGCCTTTGTTCTGATCGTCGAACAGATCACGGATTAACTCAAACACGGCGGAGCCCGTTCCAGGCAGCAATGACTTGAAGAGTTCGACGACGGGGAGAAAATCAATGTGGTCCCAATGCATGGCCCCCATACAGGCCATAAAACGGGCTGATTCGAACGTACCGTTGTCCAATACATAGAGCGCATCTTTCCGATGACGGATCGTCGCAATTCCCTCTGCATCAATACTGAAATCCTCATTGCGATAGAACCACCGTACATCTTCAATCGGCACCCGCAGCGCCTGTGCCGCCATCGCACGCAGATGATCCGCTGTTATCTGCCGCCACCCCGGCTTCGCCGTGAGATTCAACCTGGTTTCGTTGACCAGCCCACCCGGTTTCAGTCCAATCCATTGCCCCCAATCGAGTCGAATCCGTGCTCTCGTGAGCACCACGGTTCCGTCAGTATTCGCGTGCCATTCACACTCATGCAACGGGTGGCCTGAAGGATCTGTGGCAAGAAATCGCCGGCCATCGGGCCGATAGAAGATCAGATGCCCGGTTGGACGTGTGACGACTCGCCCCCCATTTTTCTCCAACTGGTCGGCGAGGGCGCGCGTGGAGGGAAAAACAAGATGCGTGGGACTCTGTAGGGCAAACGAGACTGGATCAGGGGACATTTACTCGCGGAGTTGGCCGCTCCCCAGGACGATGAACTTAAAACAGGTCAGTTCTTCGAGTCCCATCGGACCACGCGCATGGATCCGCGAGGTGCTGATGCCGATTTCAGCTCCAAGGCCGAACTGATAGCCGTCATTGAGCCGAGTGGAGGCATTGACGAGAACGGCACCGGCATCGACTTCTTTGAGGAACCGCATCGAGCGGCCATAATCTGCCGTCACAATGGCCTCCGTATGCCGCGACCCATACCGCGCGATATGCTCCATGGCCTCATCCATATTCCTGACGACTTTCACCGCCAGCACCAGATCGAGAAACTCGGTTCCATAATCCTGATCGCCGGCCGGTTTAGCTTCAGGAACCAGCTGGCAAGTCTTGGGACATCCGCGAATCTCAACCTTTGCCGACCGGAGGCTCACCGCTAGCTTAGGGAGCAAGGTCCGCGCGATCGACTGGTGAATCAGCAAGGTCTCCATTGCATTGCAGGTCGACGGGCGCTGCGCCTTGGCATTCACGCAAATCGACTCCGCCATCGCCGGATCTGCCGAAACATCCACATACACATGGCAGACCCCCGCGTCGTGCTTCACGACAGGAATGGTCGAATGTTCGGCAATGAGCTTCATGAGGGATTCGCCGCCGCGCGGAATAATCAAATCGATGTACTTATCTTGCTTGAGCAACACCGGCACCAGCTCGCGATCTGCCCGCTCGACAAAAGTGATTGATCCGGCCGGCACACCGGCCTTTTCGGCCGCCTCGGATAAGATGGCGGCGATGGCGCGGTTAGAATGAATCGCTTCGCTTCCGCCCCGCAACACACACACATTCCCGGACTTCAGACACAGCGCCGCTGAATCCGCGGTGACGTTGGGACGCGACTCGTAGATGATACCGATGACGCCGATTGGCGCGCGCACACGCCCCACCTGCATCCCGTTGGGCCTGGTCCACATCGCAGGCGCCGTTCCCAAGGGGTCCGGCAGTTTGGCCACTTCACGGATGCCGGCTGCCATTTCAGCAATCCGCTTCTCCGTCAGACGCAGCCGATCCGCCATGGCTTTCTTGCCCGGATCGGCTCCAAACGCATCAAGATCTTTCCGATTGGCTTCGAGCAGCTCGTCCGCCTTGGTTTCGAGCGCCTCGGCCATTGTGAGCAACGCCTGATTCTTCACAGCCGTTGATACGGATGCCAGCTTCCTCGAGGCTTGTTTGGCCTTGACAACCAGTTCCTCGACGTACTCAGGGATCGGCTTCAGTTCCTGGACCGGCTCGATGCTCTCGTCCTGTTTTTGTAATTCTGTATTCATGGCAAACGGTAATTCGATAGCGCGCTCTCCATACAAAGTGTACCCTGCCCCTCTCCACGGGGTCAAGGCAACAGGACTACCCACTCTCGCTATGAGGTGGCGGGAAGCAGAGGAGACACAGGCGTGGGAATCATGTCTGTTGGAGGCACTGGATCTGCCTGACCTGATCCGCCTGGGGCTGTAGACTGTTTTGGAGCAGTCGCCGGAGGTTGCGCGCCCGGCGGAACAATCGCCGGCATGGATGGGTTAGGAAACTGGAACACCCAGTCGTAATACGTCGGTTTTCCTTCAAAGTGACGAACCGTGAGCGGGAATGCACGCTGTTTGATCGGCTTACGCCGGCTTTTGCTGCGAACCCCCATGATACCGCCTGTCGTCAGAGGGACTCGAATCGGCTCTTCCCAAGTCCCCCATTGCCAGACGGCCAGCCCTGCCCAGGCAAGCAAGAGCACAATCGCAAGCATGACTTTTCGTCTAGCATCCATAACAATCACACCATGGCTGACATGCCCTAATTCGCTGGTTCTGCGCGCAGATAAGCGGCAATCTTAATTTTAAACGTTAGCGAATGGTCTTGCGCGCTACCCGACTGCGTTAGCTCAAGATCTTCAATGAACAACAACTCCTCCGCCGTCTCCAGATCATAAATAAATCGACGGAGGTCTTCGTATCGTCCGCTCATTGAGCCCTGCAACAACCCTTTACTCGTATTAGCAACCAGCGTCGGCTCCGTCTTATAAGATAACGCCGGCAAGGCAACTCGATCTCGCTTTGCCTCCTCCGAAATCCCCAGCGCCAGCGGTGCGAAATCCCGCTCTGCCGGCAATACCGCCCAGACCTGGCGAAGATCCTGCTTTGCTTTTCTTGCTTCACGATGATGCAGCAGCAACTGCCGCGCCGAGATCCACTCTTTATCCAGGCGTTCCCGCTTCGACTCAGCCCCGGCCACGCCGACACGCTGAACAAGTACCAATAGGAGCAGCAGCCCCACTGCCATACCCACCCAGGGCAGCAGCGGTGCAAATGGTTGTTGTAATAAAACAGCTACTCGTTCTCGCATCTGCCTCAGGTCCCTGTTTGCCGATACCGCAGAGTCACATTGAATTCCACGAGTCCGTTTGTCCCGGCACGATGCTGCGCCAAGACAGGGTCTTTGAACATGGGGTGATCTTGCAGGCTCACTGTAAACGCAGTAATGTCCTCCAAACTCATGGCTGTTCCTGTCAAATGCACCACGGTACCGCCCGCATCGAATTGAACACTGCTCAGTGCCAGCCGTGCAGGGATGACTTGCTCCAATCCAGCCAGAAACTTCGTCCAGGAGAACGTTCGCTTTTCGAGCAGCTGATTGGCAAGGTCTACCTCGGCAGACAATCCTTGCAATGCCCCTTCAGACAGGTCGATCCCCTCCTGCTGAGCATCGGCAACCAGTTGCACATCCAGTTGACGAACTCGATCAAGTTCTACTTCGATGGTCCGAGCCTCTCGGTACCCCAATGCCGCTTGACCAAGGCTCCAAAGAATCCCCAGTGACAACACCGCGCACATCGCAACCAAGAACGTTCGTAGGGGCACTGCCGCAGGCCGATACCGGGTACTCAAGTTGATCTGAAACCGGGCCGGGCTTTCGCCCAGCAATGGGACATGCCTAAGCAGGTCAGCAAGATAACCGATCAGAAGATTCAGCGTACCCATGCTTACGATACTCCGGCCATAGCAGCCAATGATGCCATGCCCTGGTGGCCCCCCTGCGCAACCACACCGAGCCGATCAAGAGCGCCCCATCCCACCTGCTCAACAGAGAGGTCCAGGCCTGCTTCGAGCGTCGTCTTCAAGCCGTCCAGCTCCCCGTCAACACATACAATCGCGTGCTTGATGACCACATCTGGATATCGTCGCTGACAAACATCCAGGGACGCACCACATTCTTCGATGATTTTATCCAGCAAGCCCGACGTGTCTCCGGCATCCACCGCATTGTCTCCCAGGAACTTGCACCGGTAGAACAGCGGCCTCCCCTGCTGAAACACCAGTGTTGTCAGTGCTCGATCCGCCACATTGGCCCAGAGAAACTCCGTCTTCTTCCGGCCTGATCCACCCGACGATCTCCGCCACAGATCAAACAGTCGCAGACTCGTCAGCCCCACCTCATGGGGAAGCAACCCGACGGATTCACAGAGTGCCTCGTACTGCGCCAGAACAGGCTCTTGAATCGCCACGGTCAGCACGGTATGTGTGCGGCGTTCATCTCCAGGGAACGCATGAAACATTTGCGACACCACCTTCGCCCCGGTCAATGGAAACAGCTGCTCCTGTCCCAACCGCCATCGAATCAACGCCTCACGCTCATCAGATCTCGCAGGAAACTTATCCAGATGTAACACCATGGCCCGCACCGCCGTGTCGGGAAGTAGCAAGGTAATCCGGCGAGGGAGATCAGCCAACAGCGATCCTCCTTCACGTTGACTCTCAGCCTGCAGTCCCGTGAGCGTACGAATGCGCCCTTGCAACGTCACGGTATCCGACACATTGGGATCTGTCGGAGACGGTTTCAGGAGACCGTCTGGAAGCGGGGACGCCACGCATCGATGCCGACGCCTCCCCCGCCAATCCCGCTCCGTTTCAGCCCACGCCACGGCATCGATCCCCAGCTTGAGACAGCACTGCGGCTGCGGCCCCGCCCAATCCCACATCATTTACCCTTCCTCGCTGAATGTGACACGATTGATCTCGCGCAACGATGTCTCCCCGTTCATCACTTTCTTGAGCGCGGACTGCCGAAGCGTGATCATCCCGTCGGTCATCGCACGATACCGGATTTCAGAGAGCGGGCGCTCTGCGAGAATCATCTCTTTGATTTCATCGGTAAGATCCAAAAATTCCGTGATGCACTGCCGGCCCCGAAATCCGGTATCGAGACAATGTGCGCAGCCTTTCCCTTCGTAGAACACCGTGTCCTTGAACTGCTCATAATCAAGCCCCGATTCTTCGATGAGACCCTGCTGAGCCTTGACCGGCATGCGGCAATGCGAACACAGCATGCGGACCAGCCGTTGTGCCAACACGCAGTTGAGCGCTGCCAGAAAGTTGTACGCATCGATCCCCATCGACGCAAATCGCCCGATCACATCAAACACGTTGTTCGCGTGAACGGTCGTCAGGACCAGATGACCGGTCAGAGCGGACTGGATGGCAATCTGAGCCGTTTCGGAATCCCGGATTTCTCCGACCATGATCTTGTCCGGGTCATGCCGCAGGATGGACCGGAGTCCTCGCGCAAAGGTCAATCCCTTTTTCTCATTGACGGGAATCTGCACCACCCCCGGAAACTGATACTCGACTGGATCTTCGATCGTAATGAGCTTGTCTTCGAGCGTGTTCATTTCAGAAATCGCCGCATACAAGGTTGTCGTCTTTCCGCTGCCTGTCGGTCCGGTCACCAAAATCATGCCGTACGGGCGCGTGATGGCCCTCCGGAAGCGTTTCAGATCCTCCGGATTAAATCCCAGCCGCTCGAGTTTCAAAGCGGATACGCCGGTCGTGATGGATTCCCGGTCTAAAATTCTGATGACCACTGATTCACCGAATACACTGGGCAGAATTGAAACGCGAAAATCCACAACCTTGCGATCAAGCCGCATGCGAAAACTGCCGTCTTGAGGCACCCGACGTTCGGCGATATCCAGCTCTGCCATGACTTTCAGACGAGACACCAACGGAGCGTGCAATCGGACATCAAGCGGCTCCATCGCCTGAACGAGGATGCCATCAACGCGAAACTTGACTTTCGTCGCCCGGTCGGCGACCTCGATGTGAATGTCGCTGGAGCGGCGTTGCATCGCGCTCAGCAGAATGGAATCGAGCAGCTTGACCGCGGGGCTCTGATCCTCCCCGGCGTGATCGATAGTGAGGACTTCCTCGCCTCGCTCATCCTCCTTCACCAACACCGAACGATATTCCGCTTCAAGCTCACGGAGCGCCTGATTGGACCCTGCGCTGCGGTCCAACGCCGCAAGAATGGCGCTTTTCGAACTGATAATCAGCTCCAACCGCTTTCCGGTCAAGATCTCTAATTCGTCGAGTCCTACGACATTCTGCGGATCTGCAATGACAATGGTCAGCACTCCGTCTCGGTCTGCAATGGGAATGAATGGAAATCGCTGCATCAACTTGACGGATATCGTCTCATAGTAGCGAGGGTCGACTTGAAAACTCGTCAGCTGATCGTAGGGCAATCCGTACTGAGCGGCCAGCGCACGGGCGAGTTGATCCTCCGAGAGGAGGCCCTCCCCCACCAGGACCTGCCCCAGCGTAACCGACGCCCCGTCCAGCCGACGAAGCGTATCCTCGACCGTCTGCTTGGAAACCACCCCCTGCCTGACTAACACGTCGGCAAGGGCCGGTCTGGCAACACTACGCGCCATGGGCTACCTCGTACGCCGCTAAAGACATGTCCCGTGCCATCTCCTATCAGCCTCTAGCCAACGGAACCGGCCATCTGAAACACCGCGCCGCTAAAGACATGTCCCGTGCCATCTCCTATCAGCCTCTAGCCAACGGAACCGGCCATCTGAAACACCGGCAGATACATGATAATCACGATCCCTCCGACCAATACCCCCATCACAAGCAACAAGGCAGGCTCGATCCAGGTTGTAAGTTGGGTAAGTCTGGTATCGAGATCGGCTTCATAAAACTCTGCCACGTCTCTCAGCATCGTATCGAGCGACCCGGTCTCTTCTCCGACCGACAACATCTCAATCGCCAGATTGGGAAGTATGCGAGGACGATCAAGGGCCGACGCGAGCGTCACACCCTCTCGGATTTCATCGACTGCGCCCGCCAATCCTTGCGACACCCATCGGTTTGAGACCGCGCCTCTGGCATTCTGCAACGCATCAACAAGTGGAATACCACCGGCCAGAATTGTTCCAAGCGTCCGAGTCAGCTGCACCGTATTGTGTTTGACTGCAATGGGACCGAACAACGGAAGCTTCAACAGGAGCCGATCAATCATCAGGCGGCCGGCAGGGGTCGTATAATAGACGCGCACTCCCACAACAAGACCCATCAGGAGCAGCGCCAGAGGCAGGAGCCTGGACTCCGCATGGTTCACAACATCAAGTAAGGCTTGGGTCGCCCACGGCAATGACTTCGCTGACTCCCCATAGACCGACACAAACGTCGGCATCACATAGGTCAACAAAAACCCGATGACGCCCACTCCGATGAGGATCAGAAATGCAGGATAAGAAAGCGCCTTCGTCAACTTTTGGCGCAGCCCCATCATGAGTTTTAGATATGCGACATACCGTTGGAGCACGTCCGGAAGATTGCCAGACTGCTCACCAGCCTTCATCGTTGCCACGTAGAGGTCAGGAAAATACAACGAGTGTTTGCTCAGCGCGTCGGAAGCCGACGAGCCGCCACGAATATCTTCACGGACATTGCGCAACACCTGCTGGAATCCTGCATGCGCAGAGCGCTCGATTAGCAGATCCCATACCCGTAACACCGGCAACCCCGACTTCACCAACGCAAGCAACTCTTGATTGAAGATCAAGAACTCCCCCAACGGAAGCGTACCCCAGGACCAGGACTTCCCCGATCCCGCTACCGATCCCATCCCCCGGCGATGAAGCTTAAATACCAGAAAACCTTGTGATTCAAGTTTGGCGCGCACCCGCGACTCATCGTCCCCCTCGACTTGGCCATTGACAGTCGACCCATCTGGTCTGGCAACTCGGTACGTAAACACCGCCATGGTGATGGACCTTTGTAATTAGCGACGGAACGAATCGCGCACTATTCAGCTGTCTTGTACTCACGCGAACCGGAAGCCGGCGGCTTGACCAGCCAGAGGTCCTGGCCAATCTGGATATGACTGTCGGAAAGCTGGTTGATGGCCATGAGACCTTTGAGGGAAACTCGATGCCGCTGCGCAATGCTCCACAGAGTATCGCCAGGCATGACCACCACTCGCAGAGGATTGCCTGAAGCAGCTCGCGTAATCCTTGTTGTGTCAACCGATGAGCTGTCGTAGAGATGCGGCGCCTGCATCACTGCCGCTGCAGCGCGTTCCGGCACAACATCCGGCTGATCCAGCTTCGCCGACGCTACGCCCATTTGACGGCCTCTTGCCGAAGGTATGCCTGCCGGACTCCCCATTCTGGCAATCTGGCTGTGCAACTGCTTCAGCTGGCTCTGTAGAACAGCCCCGGTCCGAGCTGCCCGTTCTCGATCAGAACGCGAGCCAGCCAGCTCTTCCCGCTGAAGATCAATCACATGCCGGGCTTCAATCAAACGGCGTTCTGCCTCGCGGACACGTCCCTCCAGTTGAGCCCGTGCGATTTGGAGATCGGCCAATTCCAGCCGTCGTGACTCAACTTCTGCGCGCAACTCGACAATGGTTCGTTGGGCATCCCGCAGTGATATCTTCAGCGTATCCGTAGTCAGTTGCAGGTTGGAGCGCTCCGACTCATCAAGCGGCTCCAGCGGACTGCAGGCAACGACGGATCCCATAATGAACCCCAGTACCACTCCAATGAATACGACACGACAGAGAGCTGCCCCAGGACAGTCCCGCCCCTGTATGGATAGATTCAGACCAGATTGCTGAGCACGCATGGCTACCATTGGTTATATGCAGTCCCGTTTGTTCCAACGAGGTCCGACCCGGAATAGACATCGAAGACACCACCCTCGGCTGGTTCGGTGATCTCTTGCCAGGAGTCTGACGAATTTGTAAAGGGATCTTTGGGGAGCACCCGCAGATATCCCGCCGCAACCAGTCCTCCCAAGGACGGAGGGTATTTCCCCTGATCGGCGCGATGCTGGTCGAGCAACTCCCGCATGGTGAACAAGTCCTGTCGCAACACCGTCTCCCTCGCCTTGATCAGAGAGGACTGGTAGGACGGAACCGCGATCGTGGCAAGAATTCCGATGATGGA
>JABMDH010000239.1 GCA_015904075.1 Nitrospira sp. | reverse complement strand
AGAATCCGCTCCAGAGCACGCTGATAAAGCCGATGAGTCCATAGCCGTGCGCCAATGCAAAGATGCTTGCGCTGAGGAGCGCAGCTGGCACAAAGGAGAACCGGCGGCGGAGCACGGCAAACAACAGACCGCGAAACGCCAGTTCCTCAAAGATCGGAGCGAAGATGACGTACTCCAGCAGGCTGACGGTCAGTACCGATCCTGAGGCCCATACAAGATTAGGATCAAACCATTCTGTCCAGTGATTGGCCAGATCCAGCCATTCGGCTACTCGTCCCATCACCCACTCGCCCCAGAGACCCGCGGCAATAACGGCAAGGGCTGCCCCGATCAGCTGGCTGAGAGTTGCACGATCGATGTGCAGGCCAAACCCGCTTCTAAAATCGAGTTCAGTCGGTTTGAGCAAATGCACATAGGCCAGAGCCAGCAAGGGCAGATTAGCCAGCGGAATCGCCAACGCCCGTAACGATGCATGTTCGATAGGGGGAAAGGACAAAAACACCATCGTAATCAACGCGCCGAGTGCACCGCCTCGCAAGAGCACCGTCGTGCCGATCCTGCCGGACCAAGGTGGCGGAACGCCAGGTGCATGTACGCGCAACGCCTCCGTCTGTCGGTTGCGTAGCCACAGAAGGCTCAGGAGGACAGCGGAACCAATGAGCAGACAGGCAAATTCAAAGATCATCAACCGTTCTGAACGATTCTGAAGCCACTTGCCTCGCGCCTCCCGCTGCCGGGATACGGACGCTAGTAGCACCTGATCGTCGGTTTGCTGAGCCAGTCTGGCGGCCAAGCTATTGTAGAACCACCCTGCCGATAATGTTTCGGCCAATGCCGCCTGCAACTCTCCAGCCCGTTCAGCCTTGACTGTCGAATCGCCATAGGCTGCCTCAATCCACTGTCCGTACAGAGGCATCGGTGCAGCAAGGTTCTGCCACGTCTTCGCTTCATCCAGCGCATCCTGTTTCCGCCCACACTCTCCTTGAAGGATTGCCAGGCGCAACTTGGACAAGGGATCACCGGTGGTCTGCGCAAGTTCCCGGTACCACTCAATCGCCTGGCGCCGCTCTTTTTCGCTGCTGCCGAGGGCCCACTCTGTTAGCCGCTGCTGCCAGACAGGCGCATGGTGCAGGCCGTCTTGCGCTTCCATCATGCGGCTGACCATTAATTCAAGAGCGCGATCGGGTGCTTCGATTCGGCTCAGTTTCGGGAATGTGGCAGAAGACCAAAGGATTGTTCCAATGGCCGCGAGCAAAATGACTGCTGAGAATACGTTCACGACACGAGAGAATTCAGATTGAAAGGGCTTGGTAAACCGACCCGATAGAGGCCGTGCGTCGATATCTTCCGGCTCTTGTGGTTGGTCGAATTGTACGGTGTTATCAGCCATGTCCGGCGACTATATCATGCGTTATTGCCCACGCTATACCCCTCAAAATAGCTACTCTGCATGACCCTGCTCATGTGGATTTCTTCTCCGACCATCTGCGTCCTAAGGCAATTCTGACATAGCCTCCTGGAGTAGATTTGTCTTATACTACCGATGCTAGCCACGCAGGATTCCAGGGAGTTGTGTCATGATGAAGAAATTTCTTCCCCTGCAGCGGCTCTTGCCAGGGCCGGATCCCTGTCTGGTGCATGCTCGGGTGTTTAGGCCATGGCGGCCCACAGTTAGTAGGACATCGCGATCCAGCTAGGTTTCAACAACAAGCGCAGCCCTGCACGCAGCAGCTCGCGCCGATAAGGCACAAAGGTAAGTCATGACAATTGCGATTCAACATGTCCGTGTCATCGATGGGATCGGAGGCGTCGTCGATCGCGCCACCCTGATTATTCGCGGTTCGAAGATTATAGCTATTGGGCCTAGTCGTGAAGTCCGAATCCCATCGGGCTGCACACGGATCGATGGCCGGGGACTAACGGTCATGCCTGGCCTGATCGACTGCCACGTGCATTTGTGTCTGGGGGGAGAACCGGACGTGGTCGCCGCTGTGGAATCGGAGCCCTCCGCCTATACCCTCTTAAAGTCGGCGCGCCATGCTCAGGCGACGATCGAAGCAGGGTTCACCACCGTGCGAGACGTTGGCTCGCGAGATCACTCCATCTTTGCGCTCAAGCGTGCTATTGAGGCCGGTCTGATGCCTGGTCCCCGTATCGTCGGCGCCGGCCTGGTCATCTGTATGGTCGGCGGACATGCCAGATTTATCGGCCGAGAAGTGGCAGGAGTCGAACAGGTTCGATCTGCTGTCCGTGACCAAATTGCCGCAGGAGCGGAAGTGATCAAGGTCATTGCGTCGGGTGGAGTCCTGACGCCCGGTACCTCGCCGGACCAGGCCCAGATGACGATCGAAGAATTACAGGCAGCCGTCGATGAAGCCAGACGAGCCGGCAGAAAGGTTGCCGCCCATGCCCATGGCGCATCCGGCATGAAACCAGCCATTCGCGCAGGTGTCCATTCGATCGAACATGCGACATTGTTGGATGAAGAAGCCGCTGGTTTGTTTGAGTCCAATGGAGTGTATATGGTTCCGACTCTATCGGCCCTTTCCACCACAGCGGCATGCCGGCGGGGATGCGGCATTCCTGACAGCGCTCGCGACAAGGCCAAGGCCATGACAAAGCGCCATCAAGTGAGTTTCAAACAGGCCTATCGCCGAGGCCTCCTGATCGCCATGGGCACGGATGC
>JABMDH010000238.1 GCA_015904075.1 Nitrospira sp. | reverse complement strand
GGGCGATCTGTTGGTCGTCAACGATACACGGGTCATGGCTGCGAGGATCGCGGGGAAAAAGCAGCCGTCTGGAACAGTGGTCGAAGTATTGTTCGTGAAGGACCTGGGAGACGGCATCTGAGAGATTATGGTCAAGGGCTCTTTCCATGCCGGGCAGGTCATCGAATTCGATCGGCAGTCTCGCGCGATCATTTTAAAGCGGGATGCCGGCGGCACGCAGGTGAAAGTCGAGAGCCCGATCCCCGTGGTCCAGCTGCTGCGCGAGAGCGGGCAGATGCCGCTGCCGCCCTATATCAAACGTGCGCCTTGCCGGGATGATCATGGCTGGTACCAAACGCTCTTTGCAAAACACGAGGGTGCGATCGCCGCACCGACTGCCGGACTCCACTTTACCGCGGATCTTCTCTCACGGCTGGCAGAGCGAGCTGTTCAGGTAGCTACGATTACGCTGCACGTGGGCCCGGCGACGTTCAAGCCGGTCACAGTGGAGCGGATCGAGGATCATCAGATGGGAGCAGAGTATTTCGAGATCGGTGGCGAGGCAGCCCGCGCCATTGCGCAGACCAGGCAGGCGGGCCGGCGCGTGGTGGCCGTGGGCACCACGGTGGTCCGTACGCTCGAAACGGCGGCATATGAAACAGGCGCGGTGGCGCCGATGTCGGGCCAAAGCCGGCTCTTCATTACGCCCGGCTTTCAATTCAAGGTCGTGGATGCCCTTATGACGAATTTCCATCTGCCCAAAACCACGCTCATCATGCTGGTCTCGGCATTCGCCGGAACCGAGTCGATGCGGAAGGCCTACGCCGAGGCAGTCCGGGAGCGGTATCGCTTCTACAGCTACGGCGATGCGATGCTGATTGTGTAAGCTGCGGGCTGTTCTCGTTGTTGTCTTGAGTACGTCACACTTCGCGAGCGAGGTGTGATCCGCTTGCGCAAAGCGCATTGGCGACGGCAGGGGGCGCCGCGTGCGGCAACGGTTCGGTATCCTGTTACAGCAGTTCGCGGTGGATCTTGGTTGGAATCTTCGCTTTGAGCGCTTCTTGATAAGCAGCCAGGGCGCGCTGTTGTTTCTGGAACAGCATGTCTTGCAGCGCGCGGTCTTTGGTCATTGGGGAATTGGGATTTTGCGGTTTCGGCGTGAGTGCCTGTCCTTCTGCAATCTCCCAGGGGGTCAGGGCCACGCTGTCGCGTACGATCAGCCGCGCCTTGCCTGCCAGAATCTCTTGCTGTTGCATGGCTTCGAATGCAGCGGGGGTCCAGTGGTTGGCGGCCAGCAGGCGGCGGTAGAGGTCGGGATCGAACGCGCCGTTTTTCTGGAAGTCAGGAATTTGAATGATCATGTCGCGCAGGTCCGTATCGGAAACGGTGAGGCCCATGTCGCGTGCGGCGATGACCCAGAGACGGCTCTCGATCAGTTGATCGATCACGATCTGTTTGAAGGCTTCTTCCTTGATGTCCCCTGCGCCCTTTTCTTTATAGCTGCGGTACATGAATTCGAAGGCGCGCTTGAACTCGTCGTGTGACACCGAGAGGTCGCCGACATCGGCGACGGCATTGCCCGCTTTTCCGTCGAATCCCCACCATCCCATCGTGACGACGAAGACCAGGGCCAAAATGCCCATGATGGATTTGATCAGCCATGGATAGTTGTGTGATGCGTCGCGGAGTATCTTAATCATGCCATCCCCTCATCAGTATCAACGAACGGCGATTCTACTTGCGCGCTGCGCTGAAGGCAAGATGGTCTGGAAGTTGAGCGAACCGGGCTGAACTCGACGGGTCGGACGGGATGAGGTATCAGGATGGATCTGTTTGTGACACAATGCTGGTGTCGCAGGCAGGTTGCCGGGACATCAAAAAGAGTGTCGTGTAGAAAGAACGGTCTTTGTTTGTGCCGGTTAGTTGGTTTTGTTATACTTTGCCACTAATTAGCAAGGAGATCCCTTGACGGGAGACGGGCTGATCTCGCAGTTGCCGGAACGGACGGTGTATCCGAAGGCCCATGTCCTGAATCGGTTCATTGCGAAGTTGATCGATCTGTTTCTTGTCGTTGCCGCAAACCAAATTGCTCCTCCAGTCGGG
>JABMDH010000237.1 GCA_015904075.1 Nitrospira sp. | reverse complement strand
AAGGAACAGATGGAACAGGGATCAAAAAACAAAACGGGCGCTCACTCCCCCTCTCGCCCCTCGCCCCTCGCCTCGCACCAGGCGCGCGCCGAAAGCGCGCTCGTCATTTTCGCCAAAGCCCCGATCCCCGGCGAGGTGAAGACGAGACTCTGCCCGCCGCTCACGCCCGACGAAGCAGCCACCCTGCATGGCAGCTTCGTGCTCGACATGCTGGAACGGTCCAAACTTGCCGTCGCAAAACTTCAGCTGCCGTTCCATCGGTACTTGGCCTGCGCTCCGTCCTCTGAGTTGGTGTTCTTCAAAATTATGGAAGAACGCCAAGGCGTCCGCCTGCTAGATCAAACAGGAGAGGATCTCGGCCAGCGGATGCACCGCACTTTTGCCGACCTCTTCGCCAAAGGCTACAAGCAGGTGATCATCGTGGGGACCGACGTCCCGACCCTGCCCCTGTCCGTCTATCAAGAAGCGCTCGCAATGCTGAGCCGCTCGGATGTGGTGTTGGGGCCGGCTCTGGATGGAGGCTACTACCTCATCGGCCTCAAGCAGCCGGCAGAACAACTCTTTGCCGGGGTGCCCTGGTCCACCGATCAAGTTCTCGGCGCCACACAACGGAACGCCAAGACATTGGGTTTGTCGGTCGAACTCACCACCGCCTGGCGCGACGTGGATACAATCGCGGACTTGCAATCGCTCATCACGGAGTGCCAGGAGGACAATACAAAACCCAAGCAAGACCGGACCTTCTCCATGAGAACAGCCGGCACCTTGCAGCTGCTCGCAACCAGACTGAAATCGAGATGACAGCAGAAAAACTATGAACGCTGACTCAATACGTTCTTCAGTTCATTACTTCTTGTTCTGCACTCATCGTTGATAAAGGAGAAAACCGAAGATGACAGAGCGAGTGGCGCTCATCACAGGCGGGGCCAAAGGCATCGGACGGGGGATCGCGCTCGACCTGGCGGCGCAGCGATGGTCGGTCGCCATCTGCTACCGCACAAGTGAATCAGAGGCTAGAGCCACAGCCGACGCCATCACCAGTCGTGGAGGGCGCGCCCTCTCAATTCGCTGTGACGTATCGGCCCCCCAAGCGGCCAAAGGTCTCGTGGCACAGGTCGAACAGCAATGGGGACGAATCGATGCGCTGATCAACGGCGCAGGACCCTACCATCGCGTGAACCTGTTCGACGAAACGGCCGAAGGCTGGAACGAGATGTTCGACGGCAACCTCCATCCCATTTTCTATCTCGCGCAAGCTGTCGCTCCCGGCATGAAAACCCGCAAATCCGGCCGCATCATCAACTTCAGCATGACCAACGCCGACCAGATGATTTCCCAGCCCGACGTCACAGCCCACTACATCGCGAAAGCTGGCGTCCTGATTCTGACTCGCACATTGGCCAAGCTCCTGGCGCCACACAACATTACCGTCAATGCCATTTCCCCCGGCTTCATCGATTCCGGCAGTGCGCCACCGGAAGAACTCGCCGGCATGACCAAACGCATCCCCGCCGGCTACATCGGAACTGTCGACGACACCGTGGCTGCCGTCCGGTATTTACTGAGCGACGAAGCCCGGTACGTGAATGGAGCCAACATTCAAATCAGTGGGGCATGGGGGATATGACGGGTAGCCTGAGTGCCCTTCTTGCTCGCCGAACAGCGGAGGGGATGGAGGCTGATGATCTTCTGTGCTCGCGCAACGCGCGGCTTCCGAAGGCCCTCGTTGGACGCGCGCAGTGGAAGATCAATCAGCCCCCATCCCTAGAGAGATAACGAGCAAGTTTGGAGGGAGCATGTATAAAGGGCACTTCAGGCCACCCTCTGTGAGGAATAAGAAGGAATGAGGAAACTATGAAAACAGAGC
>JABMDH010000236.1 GCA_015904075.1 Nitrospira sp. | reverse complement strand
CATGTGACAAATGTAGCCCCATGAGAATCGTGATCAGCGGCGGAACGGGGTTCATCGGACGGGCGTTATGCGTCTCTCTCTGTCACGATGGACATCAGGTCAGCGTGCTGACGAGAAACACGGACACGGCACAACGGACTTGTGGCCCCACGGTCACCACCATCGAGTGGAATGGAAGAGGGGCAGCCCCCATAGCATCGTGCCTTGAAGACGCCGACGCTGTGATCAATCTTGCTGGGGCGCCGATTGCCGACGGGCGTTGGACCGATGCCCGCAAACAGCTTCTCATGGACAGCCGAATCCTCGCCACTCGATCGCTGGTGGACGCCCTCTCGCGCTGCTCATCACAATCTCGCACACTGATTACTGCGTCCGGCATCGGCTATTACGGAGCCAGTGACGATCGTGTGCTGGATGAGGGCAGTCAGCGCGGGCAGGGCTTTCTCGCCGATCTCTGTGTTGCCTGGGAAGCAGAAGCGCTTCGGGCTCAGGAATTCGGCGTGCGGGTCGTCACGTTGCGGACCGGGATGGTCCTTGAAAAAGACGGCGGCGCGTTGCCAAAGATGGTACTGCCATTCAGACTGTTCACAGGCGGCCCCATCCTACCAGGCACTCAGTGGGTATCCTGGATCCATCGAGAGGACCACATCGGTATGATTCGATGGGCGCTCACAGCACCTACCGTGTCCGGTCCGGTTAATGCCGTGGCACCAGAGCCGGTGACCATGAGTCAGTTTTGCGAAACACTAGGACAGTCGCTCCACCGTCCTTCCTGGCTTCCTGTGCCAGGCTTCATATTGAATATGGCACTGGGTGAATTGGCTACGCTCATGACCACAGGTCAACGGATCCATCCGGAGAGAGCTCTGTCGGGTGGATATGTCTTCCATTACAAGAGGTTAGCGCCCGCATTGCAGCACATCCTGGCAACAGAATAGCGGAACAATATGGGGGCTTGACAGATACGTGACGCAGCGCTATATTGATAACGCTTCTCATAATCGTCAAGGAGAGAACGCCTTGTACCTCTGCTTGTGCAACGGGATTACAGAATCGGATGTACGCGAGGCTGGCCGGACCGGCTGCGTGACGCCCTGTCAGCTCAAGTCCAAGTTCGGGCTCAAGCGCACAGGCTGCTGCGGACGCTGCGCGAAGAACATTGAGCCATTCGTCGAAATCGCTGTTCAGGGCGCATCAACACCCTGCCACACCATAGCAGACCGCTAGACGCTGTTCCCTGCTTCCTCGTATCTCGTGAAGCGCAGGATGGAAAGAGCGTATCTCCAATCTTTGTTTGCGAGATACGGGATACGCTTCACGAGATACGCAATTCCAGTGATTTCACAGATATGTCTAGCGGAGCTGGAACGAACTACCGTGCGGAAGCTCTGCTGATGAGCGTTGCAACATCTGCGACACGACGGCCCAAGGCCTTGGCATCGGCCAATTCCTTCTTGTCGATCCCTGGGCTGTCACCTTCAGTCGTCGCAGACGCCCCGAATGCGCCGCCACCGCTGACGACGATCATCTGATTGCCCAACATCGCGGCGAGAATCGTCAACATCGTGATCTCCTTGCCGCTGGAGATCTGGCCTCCGGTGGCAAAGGCGGCACCGACCTTGTTTTTCATCTTGAATTCGGGAAACACGCCGAACTTGAATTGCCAGTTGTCGAAGAACGTCTTGACCTCCCCCGACATATTGGACCAATAGACCGGTGAACCGACAATCACCGCATCAGAGGAAAACAGGTCATCCGCCGTCACCTGCCCGACTCGCTTGAGCACCGTGAGAGTGCCTGGAACCGACGTGACCCCCTCGGCAACTGCTTCAGCCATCCGCTCCGTATTCCCCGACAACGAATGATAGGTCACCAGAACTTTGACCGGGGGCGGAGCCTCTTCGGCCCATGACCACGAAGCGATACTGACAACGATCGAGAAGGCCAATACGGATGCAAGAGGGTTATTCATGATAGCGGAAGCGACAAACTACAAGGAACGTGGACGTGAAGCGCTGGATAGAATGAATGCATCTACGTCCGAGATACGAACTACGCTTCACAAGGAACAGGCGCCGGGTAGACTAGCGCCTAATCGTCTCTTCTTCCATGTGTTCTTCAACCGACACCTCCGTCAAGGTGCCTCGGTAGGTACAGCGGTGACACCGGATGCGCCACTCTTCAATCCACTTTTCTTGCACATACGACTGCCGGCAGGTAGGGCACACGAACACACCTTTTTTATAGAGCACGCGACGCTTTTCTTGCATAACAGCCTCTTTCTAAAATTCGCCTGGAGGATGGCACAACCTCCGCCGGGATTGCAAGAACGATGGCGCGGACCCGCGCTGGTCCAGCAGGCTGCGGAAAAACTCGGTTTATTCATAACGTGCCGGTGACGTCTTACCTATGGCACTGACGTCACAATAACCACAGGATGCTCAAAAAGGCCTCTGTTTTCACCCGCCCGCCCCAGTGCGCCGAGACGCCCCGTTCCACGGGCAAGGCCGCAGCGAGTGAAAAGGCGGGGGGCACACACCAAGCTTCGCTTGAACCGCTCGCTTCGATCAGATGCGAGCGGATAGGTTTTGCCTCCTCTGGACTCATAACGTTGAGCCTCTGAGCGATGCGAGAACGACGCTGGGGGACTTTTTCAGTATCCTGCTCGACATTGCCGGAACCAGCCTTGACTCGGCATAAACCGACCGCTACGATGCGCGCATGCGTGTGACCGGTTCCCTGATCGTCTTTCTGCCTCTCCTGCTCGTGGCACTCGTCTTTGCCGATCCCCCCTCACCCACGCTGGGCGCAGATTCTGGACTGCTGCCGATTCGCACCCCCTCCGGCATCATGATACAAGCCGAGATCGCCGACACAACGGTCAAACGCGCCACTGGCCTCATGTACAGAGAACGTTTGGATAAAGACCATGGCATGTTATTCATCTTCGGCCAAGCATTACCCTGGACCATTTGGATGAAGAACACGAAGATCGCGCTGGACCTGATCTGGCTGGACGAAAAGAAACGGGTCATTCACATCGAACGACAGGTTCCCATCTGCACGAAGAGTGACGACTCGTGCCCGCAATATCGTCCGAATAGCTCCGATGCGATCTACGTGCTGGAAATTGCCGGCGGCACAGTGGAGAGCTACAAGATCGAGAAGGGATCGAAACTGGAGTTCAAGACACCATAGTGAAAGGTCGAGGTTAAGGCTGAGGTGAAGACCGAAATCAACTGACGAAGCCTACTCAACCTTGACCTCAGCCTTCCCTATGCCCTCTCCTGCCAGGACCTGATGCGTCGCGCGGTAATGACGCCTTTCACCCGTTCGATGGCGTGCATCACACGGCTCAAATGGGCGGTGTCGGCAATCTCCACGACGAAATCCAACTCCGCTTTCCGATCTTCCCGTGTAATGATTTCGGCGCGACTGATATTCGCATGGCATTCTGCAATCGCTGACGACACGTTGGCCAACACACCGGTCTTGTCCTCGGCAATCACAGCCACCTTGACGGAATGCCGGCCCGGGGTCGCCGTATCCCACTCCACCTCCACCAATCGCTCCCGATCGTAATCCAGCGCTTCC
>JABMDH010000235.1 GCA_015904075.1 Nitrospira sp. | reverse complement strand
GCTGACAATCTTGAGAGCGCAGCGCCGATTGCCGCGCCCACCTTGGTCTTGAGATACGGATCATCCTCCGCACAGGCGACGGTGATACACGATAGCAGCACGATGATTGCTGAGGAGCGGTGTAAGGGGCGCATAGGATCCTCCATGGATGAGAATGGCTCGGGGATTGAGTATTGCAATGTGGTATTGCGGTATGGGTCTCTACCTGAATCGCCTGACCGGGCAAGTATATCGCTCATCGGGTCCTGTTGCTACTCGGGCCAGGGAAGCCGCTGGCGGCATTATCGGTGCCGTCACAGCGGAAGTGGTGTCTTGCCGCTGCGTGTCAATCTCGGCCGTTGCGCCCTTGCCGACGCCTCGTTAGAATCCGGCCACACATAATAGTTGGGCCGCCTCCATGATTCTCGGATTCGTCATTCTCTATTTGCTCCTGTCCGTGGGGATCGGTCTGGCTGCCGCCAGGCGCGTTCATAACACGAAGGACTTTGCTCTGGCCGGCCGGAGTCTGCCGCTGCCGGTTGTAACGGCCACGGTCTTTGCCACCTGGTTTGGCGCAGAAGCCGTGCTCGGCATTTCGGCCACGTTTGTGAAGGACGGGCTGCGTGGCGTGGTGGCCGATCCTTTCGGGTCGAGCCTGTGCTTGATCCTCGCCGGGCTATTCTTCGCCCCCCGCTTCTACCGGCTGAACCTCCTGACCGTCGGCGATTTCTATCGTCTGCGGTACAACCGCACCGTCGAGATCCTCTGTGCGTTATGCATAGTGGCCTCCTATCTCGGGTGGGTGGCGGCGCAGTTCAAAGTGTTGGGATTGGTTCTGAATGTGGTCACGGACGGCGCCGTGAGTCAGCCGGCCGGGATGGTGATCGGCGCGGCGATCGTCCTGACCTATACGACCTTTGGCGGCATGTTTTCCGTCGCCATTCTGGATTTCGTCCAGATCTCTGTGATCATGGGCGGTCTGCTCTATATCGCGTCCGTCGTCAGCGGGTTGGCCGGAGGCGTGGAGGCGGTGATCAGCCATGCGGCCCAGGCCGGCAAGCTGGAGTTTTTCCCCGGTGCGACGGCTGCGGCCTGGATTCCCTTTATCGGCGCGTGGATGACCATGATGCTCGGATCGATTCCCCAACAAGATGTGTTCCAGCGCATCACGTCGGCGAAGGACGAGCGAACCGCAGTGCGGGGATCGATTCTGGGCGGGGCGCTGTACTTCTGTTTCTGTTTTGTGCCGATGTTTTTGGCTTACGCGGCCACGCTGGTCGATCCGGCGACGTTCAACGCCCTTCTCGAACAGGATTCTCAGCTTGTGCTGCCGACGCTGATTGTGCGCCATACACCGGTCTTCGCGCAGATCGTATTTTTCGGAGCGGTGCTCTCGGCGGTGATGAGCTGTGCGAGCGCGACCCTGCTGGCGCCGTCGGTGATGTTGAGCGAGAACGTGATCAAAGGGGTGCTGCCGCAGCTCAGCGACTGGGAGTTTCTTCGGGTCATGCGGCTGGTGGTGGTCGTCTTTGCGTCCCTGGTTCTGACCATCGCCCTGAGTTCCAGCTCCAGCATCTATGCGCTTGTGGTGAACACCTACAAGGTGACGCTGGTGGCGGCTTTCGTGCCGCTCTGTGCCGGGCTTTTTTGGTCCCGTGCGACGACGCAAGGGGCCTTGTGTGCTCTCATGTTCGGGCTGACGAGCTGGATGGGCCTGGAACTGTTCGGTCCGTCCGACTCGATCTGGCCTCCGCAACTGGCCGGGTTTCTTGCCGCGGCGGCGGGGATGGTTGTCGGCTCGCTGTTGCCGCAGAAGATCGGAGCTCGTGAAGCGTGAAGCGCGAGACATGCGGGAAATGCGCGACGCGAAATTCGACGTTCCGGGCTCGAAGTTCCGAATACCTCGAACCGTGAACCCTCGGTCGTCGC
>JABMDH010000234.1 GCA_015904075.1 Nitrospira sp. | reverse complement strand
CGTGAAAGTCCGTACCCTCTTTACAGAAGGGAGTACGGAATCCATCGACAACGACGACCTGACGCATGGTACATTCTCCGCCAAAACTCCGGAGTGAAGAAATGATGCTGCGCGATAGCCACCGGCACGCTTAGCCTATCATATATCCTACCACGTGGTGGTGGATTACCCTTCTCCAATTGCCAGTATGTATCCCTCTCTTTAAGAGGGTATCGATGGCTTATTGCAAGACAAAGAGCGCCAAAATGGTGGTATGGTTACACATACTTCGAGAGCCAGCGTCATCAACGAAGCTCCTATAAGGACAAGGCTTCGATGAAGAAACAGGATATATTTCAAGGGTCTGAGGTTGTCGCTGAGACCGCTCGTGACAAAGCTCCCTACACCGGCTTCCTGGCAGGACTGTTCGAGGCGGATGTTCGTTGGGATCTCTTCACCTCAAGTACCGTACCGGAGATAAGTCGGGATGCCCAACATTTCCTCGAACAATTCAAAGACGCCTTGCTCACCCTGGACCCTGAGCGTGTTGACCATGAGGGAGAACTGCCCGAATCTGTTTTGAAAGCAATGGCTGCTATCGGAGCCTTCGGCATCAAAATACCAAAGCACTTCGGCGGTCTGGAGTTGACGCAGTCCGAATACCAGAAGATCGCCACCCTCAGTGCGAGCCACGACGCCTCGCTGACCGTGCTGCTCTCGGCTGCGCAATCGATCGGTGTGCCGGAACCGTTGCGGCTCTTCGGAACAGAAGCACAAAAGGCCAAATATCTTCCGCGTCTTGCGCGCGGGGAAATTTCCGGGTTTGCCCTCACAGAACGCAATGTGGGTTGCGATATTTCAAAAGTGGACACCTACGCCGTTCGCGTCAGACAGAACGGGAACACCGTCGCCTATCGCATCACGGGAGAAAAGTTTTTTATTACGAACTCTGCCATGCAGGATGGAGAGTTCTTGGCTTCGATGCTCGTCGTGATTGCCCGCATTGTCGATCGGCCGGAAGAACTCCACGACCCGCAAGCACAGAAGCACTATGGAGCTTTTATCGTCGAGACCCAGTGGCCGGGGTGTTCGGTCATCCGTTTACATTTCGAGGGTGTCCGGGGCATTTATAACGGTATTCCAACATTCAACAACGTGCAGGTGCCGCTTGAAAACCGTCTCGGCAATGAAGATGACGGTTTGAGAATCGCGCTCGCAACCCTCACCGTCGGCCGCCTCACACTCCCCGCAGCCGGAGTGGGAGGTCTCAAACAGTGTCTCACCGTCATGCGCTGGTGGGCGCGCAAACGTGTCCAATGGAATAAACCGATCGGCGAACATACCCTCATCGGAGAAAAGCTCTGCCGTGCCGCAGCCTATACATTGGCGCTTGAGGCCGTAATGGCGTTCTGTGGAGCCTGGGCCGACAAAAAAGGCGACCTCAGACTGGAGTCGGCTGCAGCCAAAATCCTCGGAAGCGAATGGTACTGGGACGTCGTCAATGACCTCTTCCAAGTGCGCGGAGGCCGCGGTTTCATGACCGTCGAATCGCAGCGCATGAGTGGGGAGTCGGATATTCCCGCGATGCGTATGCTGCGCGACGCCCGCATCAATCTAGTATGGGAAGGAACGAGCGAGATCCTTCGCATCTGGATGGCGCGGGAATCGCTCGCGCCCTATATTGAACAGGGTTTCACATTCCTTCAAGAGTCCGCCTCGGGCAAATTCACGGCATTGGGGTACTTCGCTCGCATGGTGCTCCGATCGAGCATGCCGGCTTTCAGTCCAGGCACAGGTTCTGGTATGTTCGGAGAAGACTACGCCGGATGGGTCCGTTTCATCGAGTCATCAGCCCGAAGCCTCACTCCATCAACGCTGACCGCGGCAGTTCGCCACAGACAAGGCCTGCATAACAAACAACTGCTCTTGCAA